>NZ_JBFAHJ010000029.1:0-163904 GCF_040654115.1 Nonomuraea sp. NPDC050786 | reverse complement strand
CCGAGCAGCCAGTCGAAAGACTCGGTCTGCAGGGCCAGAAGGTCAGGAACTTCGAGGGGCTCCTGGATGCGCGCGAAAGAGACGCGACGGGGACCGGCGGGTACGGCGGAGGCGTTGCGCGAGGCTGTCAACAGATGTCCTTCCGGGCAGCACGGATGGAATCGAACTGCGCGCACGCCAAACGCCCCGGCGGAAACCCGGGGCGTGGAAAGGCAGCGCGGACGAGCAGCATAACGCAAATGAGAAAGCAATGTCCACACTTATTATGAGTGTCAACCTCGCTGCCAAGGCCACTATTTCACGCCCGCAGCGCATTCGTCAATATCGATGCGGGCGCGGCGGCCGAGAATGGCCAGCAGGCCGCCCATGACCACTCCGAGCGCCGCCAGGGAGAGCCGGTCGGCGACGGTCTCCCCGTTGGCGATCACCCCGAACACCGTGTGCGCCACCAGCGCGCCGCTCGCCAGGGCGAGGCTGTGCCGGTCGCCCCACGCCCGCCCCCTCGTCCACCGGCCGAGCAGCCACCCTGCCGCCACCGCCAGGACCGCCGCCGCCACCATCGGCACCGGCACCCAGCCGCCCCGCGTGAAGGCCGGGTGCTCGGCACCGCCGAACGGGAAGAGCAGCGCCAGATAACCGAACACCACCACCCCGCCGAACCCGCCGACGAGCACCGGCCGGGGCGGCGGTCCCACGGCCACCGGCGGCGGGCCGGGGCGCCGCGGGTTGAGGCGCAGCGCGATCACGGCGAGCAGCGCGACCGCCAGCAGGCAGCCGATCACGACCGCCGGAGGCGCCTGGTAGCCGGGGTCGATGACGGCCGTCACCGTCAACCGCAGCAGCACGGCCCCCAGCACGAACACCACCCCGGCCGCCACCAGTCCCGCCCGTCCCAGGTACGGCTGCCGGCGCAGCCCGGGAAAGACCAGGTCCAGCAGCAGGATCGGCAGGGCCACGCTGAAGACGGCGTGGTAGGGGAGGTTCAGCTCGGTGTACGCGCTGTTCAGGCCGAGGACCCTGGGCGCCCACCCGGCCACGCCGTAGAGGGTCGGGCTGGTGAGCGCCTGCAGCGCCAGGCCCTCCTCGACGATCCCGTACGCGACCCCGAGCAGCAGGATCGCACCCCAGCCCCGCCCTGAACGGCGCACCAGCTCGCGCACCAGCACCGCGCCCGCGCCGTAGATCGGCACCCACAGGAGCAGCAGGTACGCCTGGCGGAGGGGCGGGTTGCCCAGCGTGAACTCGGCGACGACCGGGGTGACCACGGCCAGCAGAAGTGCGGCCCACCGGCCGCGTGCCTTGGATGAGACCATGCGCCCACACTCCCCGAGGAGAGAGGACGTCCGCTGCTGCCGGAAGGCCGATCCGTGGCCACTTCGGTCGCCTTCCGGTAGTGACTTCGGTTGCCTGCCGAAGGCCGGGGGCGGGGGCTACGATCTGCGGTTGTGTTCGGGGCCCGCGTGCAGGACGTGCGACCCGGCTGGATGCGGTCGTGGCGCGACTGGACGGCCGGCACCGCCAACTTCGTGCTGGCCCTCGCCGGGGCCGCCGCGGTCATCTGGGGAGACCTGGCTCCGGGCGTGCCCGGCTGGTACCTGGCGGTCGACGTGGCGGGCGGGGTCCTGGCCTGCGCCGGGCTGTGGTTGTGCCGCAGGTGGCCGGTCGCCGCGGGGCTGGCCGTCGTCGCGCTGTCCGTGCCGGCCGCCGCGGCGTCGGTGGCGGCGGGGATCGCCACGCTCATCGCGGCGGTCTACCGGCGCCCGCCGGCCGCCGCCGCGGTGGGGGCGGCGTGGGTGGCCGCGACGCTGGTCAGGTTCGCGCTGCGGCCGCCCGGCCTGGCCCCGTACGCGGTGTGGGCGCTGGTCGGGGTGCTGATCGGCGGGGCGCTCACCGGCTGGGGCATGCTGGCGCGGACCCGGCGGGAGCTGATGCTGTCGCTGGCGGAACGGGCCCGCCGCGCCGAGGCCGAGCAGCGGCTGCGCGCGGAGGAGGCGCGCCGCGCCGAACGGCTCGGCCTCGCCCGCGACATGCACGACGTGCTCGCGCACCGGCTCTCGCTGCTGGCGGTGCACGCCGGGGCGCTGGAGTTCAACGCGGGAGCGACGCCGGGCGAGGTCGCCGAGGCGGCCGGGGTCATCCGGTCGAACGCCCACCAGGCCCTGGAGGAGCTGCGCACGGTCATCTCCGTGCTGCGCGACGGCTCCTCGTCCGAGCCCGCCGGACCGGACCGGGGGCTGGGGCCGCTGGTCGAGGAGTCGCGGCGGGCGGGGATGCGGGTCGAGCTGCACGACCATGGCGTACGGCTCGCCGGCCTGCCGGAGGCGACGCGGCGTACCGCGTACCGGGTGGTGCAGGAAGGGCTCACCAACGCCCGCAAGCACGCGCCCGGCGCGCCCGTCACGGTGCTCCTGTCGGGCACGGCAGGCGGCGAGCTGGCGATCGAGGTGCGCAACCCACTCGGAGCGGCGGGGGGACTCGGTTCCACGGGACTCGGTTCGACGGGAGCCGGGGCGGGGCTGGCCGGGCTGGAGGAACGGGTCTCGCTCGTGGGCGGGCGTCTGGAGCGGGGGCGCACCGGCGACGGATTCCGGCTGCTGGCGCGGCTACCATGGCCCGGTGAGTGAGGCCGCCCCGATCCGGGTGCTGATCGTCGACGACGACGCGCTCGTCCGTGCCGGGCTGACGCTGATGCTCAAGGGCGCGCCCGACCTGCTCGTGGTGGGCGCCGTGGCCGACGGCGGCGAGGTCGAGGCCGCGGTCGGCGAGCACGCCCCCGACGTGGTGCTGATGGACATCCGGATGGCCGGCGTCGACGGCATCGACGCGACCGGCCGGCTGCGGAGCCGCCCAGGCGCGCCTGAGGTCATCATCCTGACCACGTTCGACGCCGACGAGCACGTGTTCAGGGCCCTGCGGGCGGGGGCGAGCGGGTTCCTGCTGAAGGACACGCCGCCCGAGGGGATCGTGGAGGCCGTCAAGCGGGTCGTGGCCGGCGAGCCCATCCTGTCGCCGAGCGTCACCCGGAGGTTGATCGCTCACCTGGTCCCCGAGGAGGAGAGCCGGCGGCAGGCCGACGCCCGGCGCCTGCTGGGCACGCTCAGCGAGCGTGAGCGAGAGGTGGCGCTGGCCGTCGGCCAGGGCAAGCCGAACGCGGTCATCGCGCGCGAGCTGCACATGAGCGTCGGCACGGTGAAGGGCTACATCTCGCGCATCCTCACCAAGGCCGGCCTGGACAACCGCGTCCAGCTCGCCCTCGCCGTCCACGACGCGTCGGGCCGTTAGCCGCCGGCCCTCGGATGCACCCGGCAGTTGGTGTGCAGGTACTGCGCGGCTCCGTTCTCGAAGTCGTAGATCGCGACGGTCTGGGTGTCCTCGAGCGGATCGTCCGAGGGCATCAAGAAGTGCGTCTCGCTGACCGGCAGCAGCTCGTACGTGGTGCGTTCTGGCCTGCCGAGCATGCGTGCCTGCATGGGATCCACCGCCAGGGTCAGCCAGAGCCTCCCGCCGTCGGCCTGCACTTCGTATCGGGCTCCGGGTCGCTCGTAAGCGCCTTCGTACGCGGACAGGTCGAGCTTCAGCGCCGGATCGGGTTCCGGCAGGTCCGGGATCGTGACCGCGCCGAGCTCGGCCAGGATCTCGTTCAACGCCTTCCTGGAGAAGCTCTCCCGCGGTCCTCCGTTGGTCAGCAGGGTGATGGCGATGCCGGAATCCGGCAGGATCCGCAGGCGGGCGTTCTGGCCGATGGTGCTGCCGTCGTGCGCGTAGACGGTCTCGCCGTGCCAGTCGCACACGATGAGGCCGAGTGCCCATTCAGCCCCGAACATGTACGGGTCGGGCACGGGAACCCGAGAATGCGTCATCTCGCGTACGGCCTCGGCGGAGACGATCCGCGTCCCGTTCGACGCCTTCCCCCCGTCGAGGAAGACGTGCGCCATCGCGAGCACGTCCCGGACCGTCGAGGTGACGTTTCCGCCAGGGCCGAAGGAGCGCGGCAGGTAGGCCAGCGGTGAGACGAAGGGCCCCTCGTCGAGGGAGCGGATCAGGTGGCCTGTCGCCGCCCGATCCTGGTCGACGTGCTCGGGCCGGCTGCTCGTGCCGGTCAGTCCCAGAGGGCCGAAGAGACGGTCCTTCATGATGTCGTCCCACCCCTTGCCGTCGATCACCTCCATGATGCGGGCGACGATCGCGTAGCCCAGGGCCGCGCTGTAACCATGGGTGTGACCCAGAGGATGGACCTGGGGTGCGCCCGCGATGTTCTGGAGGATGCGCTCGTAGACGTCGTCGTCCTCGCCGGGGTCGCCGTACGCCTCCTCGATGCCGTTGGTGTGGTTCAGGAGGTGGCGGGGCGTGACTTCGGCGCTGACCTGGGGGTCGGCGACCCGGAACCCGGGGAGGTACTTCCGCACCGGCTCGTCGAGGCCGGCCTTCCCCTCGTCGACGAGTTGCATGAAGGCGAGTGCCGTCCACGTCTTGGTCATGGAGCCGCACTGGTAGATGGTGTCGGTCGTCGCGGGCTCCCGCGTGGAGACGTTCCTGATGCCGACGGCGAAGTCGGTGACCTCTCCGTCGCGCAGAACGCCGACCGCGGCACTCGGGATCCCGTATTCGGCCAGGAGCTCGGAGAGCCGAGCTCGAATGCGCGTCACCTCCATGATCGCCTACTTCGGCAGGCCGACCGCGTTGGCGGCGTCGGCTTGGAAGTACTCCGTCGTGGCGAAGGAGCCCGCGTGGCCCTCGAAGAAGTCCCTGACCCCGTCGACCGAGTCGTGCACGATGACGTTCACCGCCCTGGTCCCGTCGGTGCTCGCCACCGCCAGGATCCACCTCGCCCCCTTGGGCAGCCGACCGTGCGCCTGCTTCAGGGAACCCCAGAACCGGTCTTCGTCAGAGATCGTGGAAACCGCCATGACGTGCATCCGCATGTCCTCCTTCAATGCCTTTCAGAACGGGGAAAGGCTACGTTGCATTTTAAAAGTCGTCAACAAAAGAACCGCTACCTACTAGGTATTTTCGGCTATCGTTGCACCAGCAATGCCGGTAAATGCAATCCGCCGTTGCAATGTCCTGTCGGTTAACGCCACACTGGACCGGAATCCCGTCGACAGCAGGAGGAGAGGCACCGATGCCCGGAGGCAGGCTGACCCATGAGGACCGCCTGCGGATCGCGACCTGGCTGGCCGAGAGCCTGGGGTACGCCGAGATCGCCAGACGGCTGGGCAGGCCGACCTCCACGATCAGCCGTGAGGTGGCACGCAACGGCGGCCCCGGCGCCTACCTGGCCGACCGCGCCCAGCAGGCGGCCGGGCGGCGCGCCCGCCGGCGGGGGCCGGTCCAGGTCGCGGAGCCGCCGGCCGACGAGGTGGTGCGCGGCTTCGTGGACCGGTTCGCGACCCTGCTGTCCGCGACCGGGCTTCCCCGGATGCCCGCCCGGGTGTTCGTCTGCCTGCTCACCTCCGACGCCGGCAGCCTGACGGCCGCCGAGCTGGGCCGCAGGCTTCAGGTCAGCCCGGCGTCGGTGTCCAAGGCCGTCGGCTACCTCGAAGGGATGGAGCTGGTCGGGCGCGGGCCGGATCCGGGCGGGCGCCGCGAGCGCTATTTCATCGACGACGACGTCTGGCTCCGGGCGTGGCAGGCCGACACCGGGGCGCACGCCGACCTCGCGGAGGCCGCGCGGCACGGCATCGAGATCTTCGGCGCCGCCACGCCCGCCGGGACCCGGCTGGGCCAGATGGCTCAGTTCTTCGCCCGCATCAGCGACCTGATGGGCGGCAGCCGCCTCACCGACGCCGTCGTGGGCGACGCGCTGACGATGATCGCGGCGCTGCTGCACGCCGCTCGGCCGCTCACCCCGGACCAGCTCGCCACGGCACTGGACTGGCCCCGCGAGCGCGCCGTCGACGCCCTGGACGTGATCGAACAGCGTCCGGTCATCGCCGACCCCTTCGCCCTGCACCGCACCGGGCACGGCACGTACGCCGTCACCACAAGGCCGGACCGCCTGAGCCCGGCGCAGCGCGAGGCCCTCCGCGCCCGCTGACCCCTTCCCGGCTTTCCCCAGCTCTTCACCTGCTCGGCGATCAGAGGCTCGACGCACGTCATCCGCCCGTGATCGAATACCGCGGCCAGCAAGCGAGAGCAAGTGAAGGTACACATGAAGCAGAGCAGCCTCCGGCGCTGGGCCATGGTCTCGGCGGCCACGGCTATTTCGGCGATCACGGTCCTGCCGGCCGGCGCGGCCCAGGCCGCGCGGTTACCCGTGGACGTCCAGCTCCTGTCCATCACCGACTTCCACGGCTACCTGACCCCGCAGAACGACGCCGCGAACGGCACCGTGAAGGACGCCGCGGGCAAGAGCATCGTGGTGGGCGGCGCTCCGTACATCGCCACGCACCTGAAGAACCTCCGACAGGGCCACGCGAACTCGATCACCTTCACCACCGGCGACGACTTCAGCGGCTGGCCCACCGAGGTGGCCTTCCACGAGGACGAGCCGACCGTCGAGTTCCTCAACGCGATCGGCGTGGAGTTCACCGCGGTGGGCAACCATGAGCTCGACCGGCCGCTCGAGTTCCTGCGCGACCACATGGGCAAGGGCCGCTGCTCCGGCGAGGTGGACGTGGACAGCTGCTTCACCGACTCCACCGGCCGCCGCTTCCGCGGCGCGGACTACCCGATCTCCTCCGCCAACATCACCCCGAAGGGCTCCACCAAGCCGATCTTCCAGCCGTACGTCATCAAGCACGCGAAGGCGGCAGGCGGCAAGGACGTCCGGATCGGCTTCATCAACCTGACCACCCCGACCACCGTCACCGGTTCGACGTCCTACCAGCCGGCGCTGGAGAACCTGCCGCTGGTGGAGACCGCGAACAGGTACGCGGCCGAGCTGAAGCGCCAGGGCGTCGAGGCCATCGTGGTCAACATGCACGAGGGCGGGACCGCGGGAGACGTCTACGACCGCTGCAGCAGCAACCCCTCGGGCCCTGCCTTCGACTTCGCCAGGCAGGCCTCCCCCGACATCGACGCGATCATCACCGGCCACTGGCACGCGCTGTTCAACTGCGTGATCCCGGACCCGGCGGGCAACCCCCGGCCGGTGGTGGAGGCGGCCAACCACGGGCGCCTGATCAACGAGATCAACCTGAAGATCGACCCGCGCACGGGAGACGTCATCCGCTCCGCCACCACCTCGGTGAACCACCCGGTCACCCGGGACGTCACCCCGGACCCGGCGGCGGCGCGGCTCGTCGACTACTGGAAGGCCAGGGGCGCGCAGACGTACGCCCGTCCGGTCGGCAAGATCAGCGGTGACATCACCCGGACCCGCGCCGCCGACGGCGAGAGCACGCTCGGCAACCTCGTCGCCGACGTGGAGTACGCCGACGCCGTGCGCACCTCGGGCGGGCCCGTCGACCTGGCGCTGGTGGCGACGGCGCCGCTGAAGGGCTCCAACAGCCTGCGCGGCGATCTGCGCTTCGCCAAGGGGAGCAACGCCGCGGACGCGGACGGGACCGTCCTGTTCGGAGAGTCCTGGGCCACGTTCGGCTACGCGAACCCCGTGCTCACCGTCTCCCTCACCGGGCAGCAGCTCGAACAGGCGCTGGAGCAGCAGTGGCAGGCGCAGGCCGACGGCACGGTGCGGTTCAGCCCGCTGGCCGTCTCGTCCGGCGTCCGCTACTCCTATGACGCCTCGCGGCCGGTGGGTGACCGGGTGGACCCCGCGAACGTGCTGATCGGCGGTGCCCCGCTGGACACGGGGCGGACCTACCGGGTGGCCGCTCTGGCGTACACGCTGATCGGAGCGGACGGGTTCGGCGCGCTGAGCGGCTTCACCGACCCGGTGCGGTGCTCGCGCGACTACGACGCCTTCCGCGCCTACTTCCAGGCCGCCGAGACGGTCGCGCCTCCCGCGCTCGACCGGGTGACCGCGACGGCACCCTGAGGGCCGTCCACCATGGCGCGCCGCACGAGGCGATCCCGATGGGCGAAAATTCACCATACTTTCGGACTCTTTGTCTTGGTCCGGCCTGGCGTGAGCAGTGATCATTGCGGTGTCCGTCGCACCCCACATGGAGGCTTCGTGCACAATCCGCAACGCCCCGGACCGTCCTGGACGGTAAGACTCACCGTCGTCCTCGCCGCCCTCGTCTCCGTCATCGGCCTGGTCGGCATCGCCCCGGCCGGGGCCTCGGTCTACAACTCCTGCACCATCTCGCGGTGCGCCGACGCGCGCTCGGCAAGCTCGATCTGGTCCTCCAAGGGCTATCCCACCTCGAGCGGCTGGTACTCGTGGCCGGACGGCAGGTACAACTACACCGGCGGGCGCTTCTACAACCGCGAGGGGCAGCTCCCCAGCGGCGCCACCTACTATGAGTACGACGTCTACTCCCGGGCGCGGGGCGCCGCGCGTGACGCGTACCGGATCGTCGTCAACCGCGGCACCGGCGCGGTGTGGTTCTCGCCCAACCACTACACCGACTTCTACCGGCTCTAGGACTCCCATGACCTCTGCCGAACGCCCACTGCCGCGCTGGCTGACGGTGTCCGCCGGCCCGGCGCCGGCGGTGGTCGACGGGCGGGCCTGCCGGACCCGCGCCGCCTTCTTCGAGGAGGTGGCGCGGGCACTGCGCCTGCCCGGCTACTTCGGCCGCAACTGGGACGCGCTCACCGACTCCCTGCGCGACACCGGCGCCGCCGCCCTGTTCGTGGAGCACGCCGAGGAGCTGCTCGGCGCCGAACCTCCCGAGCAGTTCGCCCTGTTCCTGGCGGTCCTCGCCGACGCCGCCGAGGGCGGGCTGACCGTGACGCTCTGCACCGACCCCGCCCACGAGGCCCTGCTCCGGCAGCGCGCCGCAGACGCGCTGACCTGAGCCGCGGAAAGGGGCCCGCGTCACCCGAAAGATGTACGCGATCTCCTCAGTCCGCAGGAAGCACCGCGACCGTGCCCTTCACTAGCGTTTCCGGAGGTTCCGCACGCTAGGAAGGGAGTCCCCATGGCCTCTGCCCGCAAGACGCTGATCACCGGTTCCGCCACCTTCGTGGTGGGGCTGGCGCTGTGGCTGTTCGGGCTCGACGAGGAGATCTTCATCTTCACGCCGTCGAAGATCGGGGTGGTCCTCATGGTCCTCGGCGGGCTGGAGGCCCTGTACGGGGTCTACAAGAGCGTGCGCGGCGACGACCCGGCGTAGGCGGCGCTCCTGCGGCGCAGGTGGTACGCGACGGTGGCGGTGGCCAGGGCGGCGCCCCAGACGGGCCAGAAGCACTCCGGGAGCCAGGCGCCCCATTCGTCCAGGGCGAAGCGGCCGGCGATCGTCCACCGGATGTATGTCAGCCCGGCCACGGTGACGATGATCGAGACGAACCCGGCCGGGATGACCGCCAGCAGCGGCGGCACCCGCCTGCCGCGCAGGCCGGGGATCCACCGGGGGAAGATCTCGCCCCACGGCTGCGCCAGGCCGAGGGTGAGCAGGCCGCCGAGCGCGCCCAACGTGGCCAGGTAGGCCCCGGCCAGCCACAGACCGCCCTCGCCTTCGGCGAGGAACTCCCGGCTCACCCCGAGCGGGATGCCCAGCGCCCAGGCCCACCGGGTCAGGCAGTACACCAGCGGCACCACGGCCGCCACGTACGCGGCCCCGCGCCCCCGCGCCGGGGTGAACCAGTGGGACCGGCCCCGGCCGTAGGCCAGCGCCGCCGCGGCCAGCAGCAGGCCGCCGAGCACGCAGAGGAGCTGGTTGAGCACGGGCCACGGCCAGGCGTCGGCGAACGTGGCCCCGCCCAGGCTCCAGCCGAAGACCGGCGCGACCAGCAGCAGCGGCGTGTAGGCGACACCCATCATGAGCCGGGAGTCGGGGATCACCAGGACCAGGAGCGCGGCGATCGGCCAGGCCGCGAGGAGCGGAGCCCGGCCGCCGCCCCGGCGGGTCAGCACCAGCGCCGTCACCATGGTGAGCAGCGCCCAGGCGGCGATCCACCAGCCGAAGCGCGGCGTCGTCCCGGCCAGGACGGACAGCGCCCCGTCAGGATCGGGGTCCGAGCCGCCCCAGGGGTATCCGGGCATCCCGAGCGCCCACGCCACGCCGAGCACCCCGTAGGCCAGCGCCCACACCGCCGCCGCGCGACCGGCCCAGGACGAAGTAAGAGTTTCCATGTGCTCAGCGTCGCGGCCCGCCCCCTTCCGGCGTGAGATGCCGTTCGGCACCCTCTGCCCTCGGTGAACGTGCCGTTCGGCACCCCGTGGACGCCCGCGCGCGGGCCTATCCTCGGTGCGGTGAGCTCGATGTGGGTGGCCGCCTCCGTGCCGGCGCTGGTTCCCGTCGCGGCGGTGGCGACCGTGCTGTCGCGCCGGCGGCTCAGGTCACGGCTGCCCGCGCTGGTCTGGCCGGCCGCCGCCGTCTCCCTGGCCGTCACGCTGGCCTGCGTGTTCGGGGCGATCGAGCCCGCGCCGGAGGCCGGCGTGCTCTGGATGGTCGAGAGCCTGGCGCTCATGGCGCTGACCGGCCTGGCCGTCCGGTACGCGCCGCCCCGGCAGGCCGCCGCGGCGGCGCCGGCCGCGGGACTGGCCGCGTCCGTGTGGCTGCTGCGCTCCTTCACCCCCGCGTCGCCGCTGGAAGGAGTGGGTGTCTGCGCGTTCTGGGGCCTGGGCGCGCTCCTTGCCGCCGCCGTCGGCGGCTACCTGCGCCACGCCGAAGTACGGGAGACCCGCGCGGTGGCCGACGCCCGCACCGCCCTGCGGCTGCGGCTGGCCAGGGACCTGCACGACTTCGTCGCCCACGACATCAGCGAGATGGTGGCACACGCCCAGGCGGGCACGGTCACGGGCGATCCGCTGAGCGCGCTCGAACGCGTCGAGGCGGCGGGCCAGCGGGCCCTGTCGATGCTGGACCGCACCCTGGACATGCTCCACCACGACCGGCCCCTGTCACCCGCGGGCGACCTGAGCGGCATCCGCGAGGCCGCCGAACGCTTCTCCGCCGCGGGCGCCGCCCGGGTCAGCCTGCGCCTGGATCCGGTCGTGGCGGTTCCCCCGGAGCTCGGGGCGCTGGCGTACCGGATCGTGGTCGAGGGACTGACCAACGTACGGCGGCACGCTCCCCAGGCCACCAGGGTGGACCTCGCCGTCACCGCCGGACCCGGCACGCTCGAGATCACCATGGCCAACGACGGCGTGACAGGGGCGCGCGGCGGGCGGCCCAGTAGACGGCCCAGTAGACGGCCCGGTAGACGCCACAGCGGGACCGGCCTGGCGGGGCTGGCGGCGCTCGTCCAGGAGCAGGGCGGCGACCTGGTCGCGGAGGGCGTACGGGACGGGTGGTCGCTGGCCGCCCGCCTGCCGCTGGCACAATCGCCGGGGTGGCCATCCGCATCCTCATCGCCGACGACCAGGAAGGCATCCGCGCCGCCTTCCGGCTGATCCTCGATGCCCAGCCCGACATGACCGTCGTGGCGGAGGCCGCCGACGGCCGGTCCGCGATCGACACCGCCAGGGCGATCAAGCCCGACGTCGTGCTCGCCGACATCCGCATGCCCGGGGCCGACGGCATCGAGGTGGCCCGCGCGCTGGCCGGCACGGGCATCCACGTGGTGATCGTCACCACGTTCGGGCTCGACGAGTACGTACACGCGGCGCTGCGGCACGGCGCCTCCGGTTTCGTGCTCAAGCGCTCCGGCCCCACGCTGCTGGTCGAGGCCGTCCGGGCCGCGATGGACGGCGACCTGCTCATCAGCCCCCAGCTCACCGTCCGGCTGCTGCGCGAGCGCGGCCTGCCGCACGAGCGGCCGGACGTCGTCCTCACCGAGCGCGAGGACGAGATCGTCGCGATGGTCGCCCAGGGCAGGACCAACGCCGAGATCGCCGCGGACCTGTTCCTCTCGCCGGGCACGGTCAAGAACCACATCGCGGCCGTCCAGCGCAAGATCGGCACGAGGAACCGCGTCGGCATCGCCGCCTGGGCCTGGGCCACCGGCAGGGCCGAGCCGTGAGACTCGTGAGCTGTTCGCGGCTTCCGGCGCGAGCGCGAAACGGTCCCGCTCTGGCCTTGTGATCCGTGTAGCATCTGGGACACAGGGGGACGAAACTGCGCGGCGGCGGTGGTCTGACTGCCGTGCGGAACGGCGTGAGACTACAGGTCTGGCCATCTTCGCCGTCACTCACCACGATGAGGCGATCTTGGAACGTTTGGACGAGCAGTCACATGAGGCTGAGGGTCTTGCGCGGATGCTGGAGAAGCTGCTGGACGACTGGTCGGCGCGCTCCGGTGTCGCGGTCGAGGTCTGGGCCCTGCCCAAGGGGGACGTTCCCGGCCTGGCCGCGCGCAACGTGTTCGCCGCGGTGCAGGAGGCGCTGACCGGCATCGAGCGGCACGGCCGCGCCCGGACGGTCTCGATCGCCGTCACGTTGAGCCTGAGCGGCCTGCGCCTCACCGTCAGCGACGACGGACACGGCCTCGCCGACGGTCAGGACGACCGGGAGGTGGCCGTGATGAAGGCGTGCTTCGCCGAGATCGGCGGGGAGCTCACGGTCAACAGGGTGCCCGGCGAGGGCAGCACCGTCACGGGGATCGTCCCGGCCCGCGCGCTCCGGGGCTGACGAGCCGGGCCACGGAGTTCAGCACCAGCTCCACGAACTTGCCGGGGTGCTCCAGGTGCAGGAAGTGCCCGGCCTCCGGCCACACCACGGTCGTGGACCGCGGGTGCCCGGGCAGGCCCGCCTCCCACTTCGCGGCCTCCGGCACATTGTGTACGGCGAGCACCGGGCAGGTCCGTCCGGCCAGGTAGCGCTCGGATGCGCGGCGCACCCCGAAGGCCCCCGGCACGGTGTACATCCCGGCGTAGCACTCGGCCAGCACATGACCGGGTGTGGCCAGCAGCTGTGCCTCGACCGGACCTGGCAGCGGCCCGAGCTGACGGAGCGCCGCGGCCGCACCGTCGGCGCGCAGCGCCGCCAGCCGCCCGGGGATGAGCCGCTCCTCCGCCTCGTCCGCGCCGTACGCGGGGGCGATGACGACCAGCGCGCTGACCAGCTCCGGATGCTCGACCGCCAGCGCGGTGACCACCTGGGCGCCCATGGAGTGCCCGATGGCCACCACCGGCTCGTCCAGCAGCGGCAGCAGGTCACGGGCCAGGTCTGCAGGCCGATATCCGGCCGCCGGGGCCGGCGACCTGCCGTGGCCGCGCAGATCGGGGGCGATCACCCGGCGCGCGCCGAAGTCGAGCGCGTGCCACGCCCGATGGTCACCGCCCCAGCCGTGCACCAGGAGCAGCGGGGGCCCTTCGTGCCCCCGCGTCTCCACGTGCACGTTCACGCTTCGTATCTGATCTGCTCGAACCGCGCCGCGCAGCCCTCGCCCGCCAGGTCCTGCACCCAGAGCCCGACGAACGCGCCGGTGAAGCCGAAGGAGCGCACATGACCGTCGACGAACTCGTCGGCGTGCTCGTCCGACAGGATCGTCGCGTCCAGCTCGGGGCCGTCGTTGAAGCGCACGACCGGCCCGTCGAACTCCACCCGCAGCCTGACCTCGGGTCCCGCCGGGCCGAGCAGGTGCTCGGTGCGGGTGCCCCGGTCGCTGGTGGTCAGCACCAGGCCCTCTGTGGTCAGCGCGAGGTAGTGCCAGTTGCGCGAGTTGTAGTACGCGGTGATGCCCGCCGACTGGTGGACGCTGTCCGGCTCGAACCGCATGACGGCCTCCAGCGAGCACTTCTGCGCCGTGACCCGGCGGGCGACCAGGCTCGGGGTGCGCAGGCCGTACGGAGACTGGCCGCCCTGGACGGTGAAACCGCCGTCGTCGGCGCCCAGCCAGTCGGGTGAGGCGGGCCGCCGCAGCGTGCTCCAGTCCGGCCAGAGCCCGGTCCCGTCCTCGGCCGCCGGCCACGGATGGGCGGGCAGCGCGGGCGGGAGCACGTCGACGGCGGGCACGCCGCCCGCCACGCGCGGCCAGCCGTCCTCCCAGACCACGCGCTGCAGCGCGGTCTCACGACCGAGCACGCACCTGCGATTGTGGTACGGCCGGGCCACGAGGTGGGCGACATACCACTCCCCCGTCTGCGTCTGCACCAGGCAGCCGTGACCAGCCTTCTGCAGCTCCAGGCTCGGGTCGTGCCGCGAGGTGAGCATCGGCCCGGCCGGGTCCTCCTCGTACGGCCCGGACAGCGAGCGGGAGCGCAGCACCGAGACCCGGTGCTCGTAGCCGGTGCCGCCCTCGGCCGCCATCAGGTAGTACCAGCCGTCGATCCGGTAGATGTGCGGGCCCTCGCTGATGGTGCGGTTGGGCAGGATCAGCTCGGGCTTGCCGCCGTCGAGAGCCTGCAGCTCGATCCCGGCGAACCCGCGTCCCGGCCGGGAGTCGAAGACCATGTTGAGCAGCCAGCTCCGGCCGTCCTCGTGGTAGAGGGCGGCGTCGAAGCCGCGGCCGGGCAGCCGCACCGGGTCGGACCACGGCCCTTCGATCGACGGGGCGGTGATGAGGTAGTTGGCGATGTCCTTGTACCCGAGCGCGTAGTTGTCCATCACGCCGTAGACGAGGTGGAACAGCCCGTCGTGGTAGGTCAGGTCGGGCGCCCAGACGCCACCCGAGTCGGGCACGCCGGACAGGTCGAGCAGCCTGCGCTCGGTCAGGATGCCGCCCAGCGGCCGCCAGTTCACCAGGTCGCGGGAGTGGTGGACGCGCACGCCCGGGTACCACTCGAAGGTCGAGGTGGCCAGGTAGTAGTCCTCCCCCACCCGCACGATCGACGGGTCCGGGTGGAAACCGGGCAGTACGGGATTGCGGATCATGCGATCTCCACGCTCTTTCCAGCTGGCAGCTCAACTTCTCGGCGCAGGCCCGAGGCACGGTGGATCACGGTGACGGTCTGGGCGACCGGTGAGGTGAGCCTGGCGCGTACGCCGTCACCCCAGGTCAGCTCCTCGACCGTCACCTGGCCCCGGCAGCGGACCCCGGTGACGCGGCCCCGCGCGAGCGCCGACGGCAGCGCGGGCAGCAGCTCGACGACGCCAGGCCGCGAATACACCAGCAGCTCCAGGAAGACGCCCGGCAGGCTGATGGCCGCGTCGGCGTTGTAGATGTCCCGGCCGGGGTTGTGGGAGCTCATCAACGAGTCGAAGAACATCTCGTTGTCCAGAATTTTCCGGACATTGGCCCAGGCCAGCTCCCCGTCCTTCAGCCGCGCCGCCGCCAGCGCCCGATGCAGGCTCCCGTGCGCCGACAGGTTCTCGTCGCCCCTGAGCAGGAGGGCCACGCGGGCGGCCTCGGCCAGCTCGGGCGTGTCGTCGGGGTTGATCTCGTGCAGCGGCCAGACCGGGTACAGGTGGCTGACGTGCCGATGATCCTCGTACGGCGCCACGTCCGCGATCCACTCGGCCAGCGCGCCCCTGCCGTCGATCTTGTACGGCGCGAGCCGCCCGCTCACCGGGGAGTCGCCGAGCGCGTGCCTGGCCGCCGCGACGTCCATGGTGGCGTTGACGCAGGCGAACGGCCCGCCACCCGGCCCCGCCTCGGGCGAGAACGACGGCACCACGCTCCCGTCCGTACCGGCGAGGAAGTCCTCCCAGAACAGGCGGCTCTCCGCCAGCCACCCCTCCAGCTCGGGGACCGGCTCGCCGGTGGTCTCGGCATGCTCCACCAGCGGGTACAGCAGCCAGTCCGCCCCGGCCAGCCACATGGTCCACGGCCAGTCGGCGTTCAGGTGGAACAGGTGGCCGTTCTCCCCGTCCGTGCGGCTCGGCGCGAGGATGCCCCTGGCGCCGTAGATCTCTCTGGCGTTGGTGCGCCAGTGGTCGATCTGGCCCCGGATGAGGTTCGCGTACCCGTCGATCAGCTCCGGCAGCGCGCCGATGTTGACGCCCGACATCTGGAGGTTGAGGTTGGCGTCGGTGGTGAAGTCGCCCGACCAGGCCGCTCCCCACGCCCCCAGCCAGAGGCCGGTCAGCCGGGGCGGGAGGATGCCGCTCGAGCTCAGCAGGAGGTAGCGGCCCGCGTGGAAGATCCGCTCCACCAGCGCGGCGCCGGCCAGCTCGCCGACCGGTCTGGCGCGCTCGTCCGGGGTCGCGCCCAGGTCGAGGGTGACGCGCTCGTACAGCGGGCGGTGCCGGGCGACGTGCCTGCGCAGCAGGCCGTCGTATCTGAGCTCGGCCAGCTCGCCCAGGCCGGCGGCGGGAAGCGGCTCGGCCGGGCTTTCGTCGTGCCGGGCCACCGTGGTCAGCAGCAGCACCTCGGCCGCGCCCGTCACCGTCACGGTGTCACCCTCGACGGCGATGCTCCCGCCGCGCGGCTTGACGAGGGTGAGCCCCTCGAAGCCTGCGGCGCCCCGGCCCTCGGGCGGGTAGGAGCCGCGGATCCGCAGGAAGACCTGGCCGTCCTGCTCACCGGCCGCCGTCTCGTAGCGGACCGTGTCCGGCCTGCCGGGCAGGTCGCCGGTCAGGCGGAGGGTGACGTCACCGGCGAGGCGCTGGACGACGACGGCGTCGGCCCGCGACACGAAAGCCCGATGCGACAAGACCGGGTGCGACAAGTCCGAGTGCGACTCCGTGGTGACCTCGCCGGTGGCGAAGTCGGTGGTACGGCGGTACTCCCCGCTCGGCGCGGGCTCTCCGCTCGGCGCGGGCTCTCCGCTCGGCGCGGGCTCTCCGCTCGGCGCAGGCTCTCCGCTCGGCGCGGGCCGGGAGATCACCAGCTCCCAGCCGGGGTGGAACGGCTGGGTCCACTCCAGGCTCCGGCCGTCGGCCGCCAGCGCCTGAGCCTCGGCCGGCCGTCCGGCCAGCAGCAGGGAGCGGATCTCGGGCAGCAGGTGCGCGATGGCGGGCGGGCGGCGGTCGCGGGTGCCGTTGGGCAGCACGAACCGGTGGTGGTTGACCACCACCCGCTCCTCCCGCGGGCCGCCGTACACCATGATCCCGACCTCGCCGTTGCCTGACAGGAAGGCGTTTTCCCAGGTGAGCGCGGGCGACAGGTCGAGCAGGGAGTGCATCAGTCCTCCAGGTAGAGCACCACAGTGCTGAGCGGTCCCACCTCGATCGGGCGGCCGAGGGGGACGCGGCGGCCGGTGACGAGATTACGGGCGTGGCCGGAGCCGGTCACACGCAGGGTGCGCGAACGGTCCTCCGAGGTGTTCATCCCGATGAGGTACCGGCCGTACGAGCAGCGGTAGAACTGCGCCTTGCCGACGAAGAGCTTCTCGACGCCGGGGAAGTCCACGCCGAGCGCCGGGTCGGGCACGTCGGCGGGGTGCGGGCCGACCTTGAGCACCTCGCCGGCGAAGGCCTGGTGCAGTTCGGGGCCGGGAGGCGGGAAGCCGCCGGGCGGGATGTGCGAGGCGGCGGGGTCGTTGATGGCGAAGGAGAAGCAGACCCAGTCGGCCTCGGTCCAGGTGTCGCCGGTGGGCGTGACCTGGCACTGCTGCCGGATGGTGGCGACCCGGTGGGTGTCCGGGGTGATGTGGTGGACGCGGGCCAGGTTGTTGACGGCCTGGCGAGCGCGCCAGTAGAGGGAGGCGTAGAGGATCTCCTTGCCGTTCTTGATGGCGACGACGCCATTCTCCTCGTCGGAGAAGACGAAGCCGGGGGCGTCCCAGTCCATGGGGAAGCGCGTGCCGGCCGGGGGAAGCGCCTGGAAGGCGGGCCAGTCGCGCTGGACGAGGCGCAGGGCGTTGAGCCCGACGCGGGGCCAGGTGTTGGTGAGCAGCAGGCCGAGGTGGCCGAAGAGCTGGTTGTCGGCGACCATGCGCTGGGCGTGCCCGGCGATCGAGGGGTCGCCGAGTACGGCGGCGGCCATGACGGGGTGGCCGTCCCAGGCCAGGCGCTGGGCGTAGACGACGTCGCCGGGATAGTGGTCGTCGCGCCAGCCGACGGCGGCCTCCATGCGCATGGTCCGGTAGCCGTCGTTGTCGACCTCGGGGTAGCGGAAGACGGCCCGCGCGTTGATCATCTTGATCAGCTGCGCCTTCAGCTCCGGGTCCTCGACGCCGTCGAAGCGGGTGACGGCCTCGTAGAGCAGGATGAGCCAGTCGGTCACCTCGCCGTAGTTGCCGACGTACCCCAGCTCCCTGGTCAGCCCCTTCTTGGTGACCTGGTAGAAGTGCTCACCGAGGATCCTGCTGGGGGTGCCGGAGGCGTCCTCGTGGCCGAGGAACGGCTTCAGGCCGACGGCCTGGTGGATGTAGTCGCGGGCCTTCTCCTCGGTGAGCGGCGCCTTGCCCGGATTTATCAGCATCAGGCCGCGGTTGCAGCGGTAGATGCCCAGCGCACAGATCTGCACCTGGTTGCTGTAGTGCGGCATGTGCTGACGCCAGTACGAGATGGACTCGGTCAGCATCCTGGTGTAGGCGTCCCGCCGTACCGGGAGGTCGCCCTGGTCCGGCGGGGTGGCCCCGTCCAGCGGCGTGACCTCGACGTCGTCGAACCAGGCGGTGCCGCCGCCCTCCACCCGGACGTCGAGCCGGAGCTCGACCGCGGTGGGCGGGGTGGTCAGCTCGGCGGTGATCCGGGTCCAGTCCTGGGTGCCGGTGGGGGCGTAGACCTTGTTGTCAGTCCCGACGATCTTCCCGGCGGCGTCGTAGAAGAGCACGTCGAGGTACGCGCCGGGGGCCGCGACCTCCTCGGTTCTGACCCAGACGCCGTAGCGGTGCCTGCCCTGGCCGATGAGGGTGCGGTTCTGGGCGGTGTTCCAGCCTGCGGCGGCGCCGGCGGCGGCGGTGACCTTGACCGAGCGGGAGCCGCCGCGCTTGACCGTGTCGTCCCAGAGCCAGGTGGCCGTGCCGCGCCAGACCGCGGTGTTCCAGGAGGCGGGGGCCGTGCCGCCGCGCTCGAAGCCCGGGTTGGGCGCGCCCACGGCCCGCCCGCCGACCGGGCGTTCCAGCCGGTCGCCCAGGACGTCACGGAGCAGCAGCAGCGCCATGCCGACCTTGCCGAAACCCTCCCACTGCTGGTCGGAGGCGGTCAGCACGGCGGGGTCGGCGAGCCACCTGGTGTAGCGGGCGTCGATGGCGGCCAGCACCTGGTCGATCGCGTCGGGGTTGTGGTACGCGGGGCTCTCGGGCCAGTGATAGCCCTCGGCCAGCCCCTGGAAGGCCCAGGGGTCGAGCGCGGCGGGATTGCCGTTCAGCCAGTTGCGGTGCTCGGTCAGCACCCTCGCCTTGATCCGCTCCAGCACCTCGGGTCCCGGCGCCGGCCGGGCGGGCGCGTCGGGCACGGGACCCTGGAGGTCGTCGCCGGGGAAGTACGGCTCGGCATGGGTGTAGATCCGGTAGAAGGGGCGGCCGGGCTTGTCCATCGAGCGGTAGAACTCGGCGGCGTTCTGCCCGTAACCCCAGATCCGGCCCATCGACCTGATCTCCAGCGTGACCTGCTCGCGGTCGCGCGTCATCGCCTCGGGCAGCGGCAGCGTGTGGAAGTGGAAGCGGCCCGGCGAGTGGGCCTCCAGGCTGAGGATGTCCAGCGGGTCGACCGCGCCCAGGTGGTAGTGGCCGACCTGCCTGCCCTCGCAGAAGAGCTGCAGCCGGGACTGGTCGGCCTCGCTCGCCGCATGGTCGTCGCCCCAGAGCTTGATCGTGACGTACGTGGTGCCGCGCGGCACGCACCTGACCGTGAAGGAGATCGTGCCGCCCCACACCCCGGCGGGCTCCTGCGGGTTGAGCACGCGGGCCGGCCGGCCGAGCCCGCCCGTCACGACCTCCGACCGGTCGGCGGTCACCGCGTGGGCGGCCTCGGAGGCCTCGTCACCGAAGACCACCACGTCGAGCGGCTTCTCACGGGGTGACGTGGTGGCCGCGGCCTCGCCGTTCCATAACCACGCGGCGGCGGCCAGGGCTCCGGAGGACGCCAGCACGGCCCTCCGGCTCATGGGCTGCGTCATGGTCACTGGCCCTTCAGGTAGGCGTCGGCCTGCTTGGCCATCTCCGCCTGCACCTTGGCCAGGCCCGCCCGGTCCAGCGCCTTCTTCAGCTTGTCCAGCCCCTGGTCGACATCCACCGCGCCGATGAACAGCGGGTTGGCGAACTGCGTCATGGCGGCGGTGACCTGGGTGTTCTCCCGCTTGATCGGCTCGGGGTCGGGGACGAAGCTGGCGTAGGGGTCGATGGTGAAGTTGTCGAGGTCCTGTGCCCAGTCGAACCACTTGGTCTCGGACTCGGTCATGCCCTTGACCCGGCGCTCCAGCTTGGCCCGCCAGGCGAGGGCGAAGCCGGGGAAGGTGTAGGTGGACACCTTCTCGTACTGGTCGTCGCCGATCGGGTTCCAGTCCTTACCGGTGATGCCGTAGTTGAGCAGGTCGTGGTTCTCCTTGATCGACGCCCAGTCCTGCAGCTGCATGGCCTTCTCGTTGCTCTGGCCCTTGGCGTTGAGCACGACGAAGTTGTCGCTCTGGAAGGTCTGGTACGGCTTGGCGCTCTCGCCGCCCTTGAGCGGCATCACGTTCGCGATCATCGCCCCGGGCACGTTCTTGGTCAGCTCAGGCAGGGCCGCGGAGGACAGGCCGTCGGTCATGGCCCAGACGGTGGCGACGCGGCCGGCCTTGTACTGGGAGTCCAGCGCCTTCGAGTCCAGGGTGAGGCCGTTCTTGTTGAACAGCCCGTCCTGGTAGTACTTGCGGACCAGGCGCAGGGCGTCCACCATGCCCGGGGCCTCCCAGAACGGGATGGGGTTGGATGAGCCGGTCTGCTTGCCGTCGGCGGCCAGGACGAAGTTGAGCGAGTCGCCGGTGAAGGAGGCGACGCTCATGGTGGGGTTGTCCCACATGTAGGGGTTGAGCCAGCCGACCGGGTTCCAGGCCACCAGCAGCTTGGGCATCCGGGAGCTGATCCCGATCGGGATGATGTCCTTGTTCTTCTGCTTGACGTCGTACCAGAACTTCTCCAGGCCGGCGAAGTCCGTGATGTCACTCATGCCGAGCTTCTCCGCCAGGTCCTGGCGGATGGTGAAGTGATGGAAGCGGGCGGCCGAGTTGATCTGGGGCACGCCGTAGAGCTTGCCGCTCCACCGGTTCAACTCGATGATCTTCGGATCGATCGTGGCGGCCAGGTTGGGGTACTTGCCGCTGGACAGCAGGCTGCTCAGCTCGACGATTGAGCCGCTGGCCGCGAGCTGGGTCATGTTGAGCCAGCGCGCCTGCAGTGCGGTGTCGAACTTCTCCCCCGCGGTGAACTTCAGCAATGCCTGCTGGCCGTAGCTGCTCCACGGGATGAACTGTGGCTTGATCGTGAAGCCCAGGTCGGCCTGGAGCTTCTTGTTGACCTCGGCCAGGACGGCGTCCCAGCCGGCCGGCGCGTCGCCGGGGAGCAGCAGGCTCAGCGTGAGGGCGCCGCCGCTCTGGGCGCCGGTGGTCTGCGGCTTCTGGGAGTCGTCCGAGCAGGCGGCGAGGAGGGCGGCGAGGGAGAGGCCGCCGCCGGTGGCCAGCAGGCGGCGCCGCGACATGAGGTGGTGGGACACGGTAACTCCTGAGGTGGGGGGAGCGGACTCAGCCCTTGGTGGCCCCGAGGGTGATGCCCTTGACGAAGTAGCGCTGGGCGAAGGGGTAGGCGAGCAGGATCGGGCCGATGGTGACGGCGGTGAGAGCCAGCCGGAGCTGGTAGACGGGCGTGGCCGCCTCGGCCAGCTGCGGCAGCATCTGCGTGAACGAGATGTTGGAGATGAGGTTCTGCAGCACGAGGGGCAGCGGGAACTTGTGCACGTCGTCGATGAAGAGCAGCGCCATGAACCAGTCGTTCCAGTAGTGCACGGCGTAGAAGAGGCCGACGACGGCGAGGATCGGCTTGGACAGCGGGATCGCGATCGTGAAGAAGATGCGCAGCTCGCCCGCACCGTCGATCTTGGCCGATTCGAAGATCGACTCCGGCAGCTGGCGGAAGGCGCTGACCTGGACGAAGACCAGGAACGGCATGACGAGCAGCGGCAGGATCACCGAGAAGTAGCTGTTCTGCAGGTTCAGGTACTGCGTGACCAGCAGATAGAGGGGCACCAGGCCGCCGGAGAACAGCATCGGCAGGTAGGCGAAGACGGTCAGCGGCCGGCTGATGCCGGGCAGCCGGCGGGCGATCACCCAGCTCAGTCCCGAGGTCACCGCCAGGGACAGGGCCGTGCCCACGACCGTGATGAAGACGCTGGCGAAGTAGGCGTCGAGCACCGCCGGACCCGTGAAGATCATCTTGTAGGCGGTGAAATCGAAGGCAGCCGGGAACAGGCTATATCCGGTGGTGGCCAGCACCGACTCGCTGGTGAACGACCCAGAGATGATCATCCAGAACGGGATCGCGCAGGCCAGCACGAAGAAGGTGACCCCGACGATGCTGACGATGGTGAACGGTTCCAGCTTCTTGCCGCTCATAGGATGCTGGTCTCCTTCGAGTACTTGCGCTGGATCAGCACCGCGATCAGCACGAGGACGAAACCCACCACCGACTGGAAGAGGCCGACCGCGGCGGTCGTGCCGAAGTCGCCGAGCTGGCGCAGGGCACGGAAGACGTAGGTGTCGATGACGTCCGTGCTGTCGAAGAGGGTGCCGTTGTCCCCGACGATCGCGTAGATGGTGCCGAAGTCGCCGTAGAAGATCCGGCCGACCCCCAGCACCAGCAGGACCGCCGCGGTGGGCTTCAGCAGCGGCAGGGTGATGCGCCAGGCCATCTGCGCCCGCGAGGCCCCGTCGATCATCCCGGCCTCGTAGACCTCCTCGGGGATGCCGGTGATCGCGGCGAGGAAGATGACGCTCAGGTAGCCGCCGAGCTGCCAGACCTTCACCACGGTGAGGATCCACGGCCACGGTCCGGGCTCGGTGTACCAGTCGACCGTGGGGAAGCCGAGGCCCCCGAGGGCGTCGTTGACCGCCCCGCCACCGCCGGAGGCCCCGGCGAGGAGCACCTGCAGGATGATGCTGATCACGACCGGGGAGACGAAGTAGGGGAAGAAGACGACGGACTGGGAGACCCGCTTGAAGAAGGTGCTGCGGATCTCGTTCAGCATGATCGCCAGGATCATCCCGGCGGCCAGCGTCGCGACCAGGAACAGGACGTTGAGGAAGAGCGTGTTGAACAGGATCCGCGCCGCGTCCCCGGACTCCAGGAAGTAGGCAAAGTTCTCCAGCCCGTTCCACGGGCTGCCGAAGATCCCCAGGTTGACGTCGAACTGCTTGAACGCCACCACCAGGCCGGCCATCGGCAGGTAGTTGAAGACCAGGAAGAAGACGACCGCCGGGAGCGCGAGCAGCCCGATCGACCAGCTCACGCGGGCTGCCTTGCGCCGGTCGCGGCGCCTGGGCGGCGGCCCCGCGGGCGGTCCCGTCTGAGGCTCTTGCCTCGTCTGTAGCGTGCTCATCACCGAAGTCCCGTCTGAGGCGGCAGCAGGTGGATCCGATAGAAACCGGTCGCTGCGAACGCTACGTCCGACCGGCGGACACGTTCAAGGCTGCGTTACGGAGACGTTACACATCTTCCCTGGACAGGGAGAGAACCAGGTAGTCCGCTCGCGGAGATCGGTCGGGTCGGACCGTTGACCATGCGAAGCTGTGCTTCTACTTTAGAAACCGGTCTCTATCCGAATGGAGGGCTCTCCCTGTGTCCCCACGCCCGAAGGCGCTGTTCGCCATGAGCGAGGAACATCTCGCCCTGCTCTTCCCCGCGCCCTTGCTGCGGCGGCTGGACACGCTGGCCGACATCGACGTCACCCTGGTGGCCGAGCGCTTCGACGACCCGCGGCTGCCCCTGGCCGACACCGAGATCCTGCTCACCGGCTGGGGCTGCCCGCCGCTCGACGAGGCCCTGCTCGCCGCCGCCCCCCGCCTGCGCGCCGTGCTGCACGCGGCCGGCTCGGTGAAGAGCCTCGTCACCCCCGCCTGCTGGGAACGCGGCCTGCTGGTCTCCTCGGCCGCCGCGGCCAACGCCGTCCCGGTGGCCGAGTACACCGTCGGCATGATCCTGCTGGCCGGCAAGGGGGTCTTCGCCCTCAACGAGCGCTACCGGCGCGACCGCGCCTTCACCCTGGCCAAGATCGAGCAGGGGATCGGCAACAACGGCCGCAGGGTCGGCGTCGTCGGAGCCTCCCGCATCGGCCGCAAGGTTCTCGAGCTGCTGGCGCCGTACGACCTGGACCTGTGTCTGTACGACCCCTACACCCGGGTTCCCGGCGTACCGCAGGCGTCGCTGGAGGAGCTGCTGCGCCGCAGCGACATCGTCAGCCTGCACGCCCCCGCCACCCCCGAGACCCGGCACATGCTCGACCGCGGGCGGCTGGCGCTGATGCCGGACGGCGCAGTGCTGATCAACACCGCGCGCGGGTCACTGGTCGACACCGACGCGCTGGTCGCCGAGCTGAGGTCGGGGCGGCTGTCGGCGATCCTCGACGTCACCGAGCCCGAGCCGCTGCCGTCCGGCTCGCCCCTGTTCGACCTGCCCAACGCCTTCCTCACCCCGCACATCGCCGGCTCGCACGGCAACGAGCTGGCCCGGATGGGCGCCGTCGTGGTGGACGAGCTGGAACGGCTGGCCGCCGGGCTGCCGCTGGCCCACCGGGTCAACCACGACGACCTCGACCGCGTGGCCTGATACCCGGGGCCTGACACACGGGGCCTGACACACGGGGCCTGATACACGGGGCCTGATACACGGGGCCTGATACACGGGGCCTGATGTGGCGGCGCGCCCCCGTGTGGCGCGGGGGGCGCGCCGTCCGCGACAATCGAGCTGCCCTGCTCCGCCCGAGGAAAGGTGCGTCTTGCCACGAAAGCCGGAAAAGCCCCAGCACGCCGCACAGGAGGCGACGCCGCGGAAGGCCGCTGCCGTGGATGACTCCGAGCGCGCCACCATCCGCGACGTCGCCGCCCGGGCCGGGGTCTCCGCCTCCACCGTCTCCCGGGTGATCAAGGGCGACTACCCGGTCGCGCAGGCCACCCGCACCCGCGTGCTGCGCGCCATGCGCGAGCTGGACTACGTGCTCAACGTGCACGCCCGCGCCCTGTCCGGGGCCAGCACCAAGATGGTCGCCTTCGTGCTCGACGACGTCACCGGCCCGTCCTTCGCCTACGTCGCCAAGGGCGTCGAACAGCAGGCCACCGCCGAAGGCCGCCTGTGCCTGGTCTGCACCACCCACGGCGACCCGGCGCGCGAGCTGACGGTGGTCGAGGCCATGCGCGAGCAGCGGGCCGACGCGGTGATCCTGGTCGGCGGCGGCTCGGCCGACGACGCCTACCGCCGCCGCATGACGCACTTCGCGCACGCCCTGGACAAGGCCGGCTCGCGGCTGGTGCTCTGCGGCCGTCCCCCGCTCGGTGACGACGTGCCGACCACCGTGGTCGAGTACGACAACGAGGCCGGCGCCTACGCCATGACCAGCCACCTGCTCTCCCGCGGGCACCGCCGGATCGTCTACCTCGGCGCCGCCACCGCCGAGGACCAGAACACCACCAAGATCGACCGCGTGCACGGCTTCCGCCGCGCGCACGAGGACTACGGCGTGCCGTACGACCCGGACCTCATCCTGCCGAGCCACTTCTCCCGCAGCGCCGGCTACGAGGCCACCAAGCGCCTGCTGGCGGTCGGGGCGGAGTTCACCGCGATCTTCGCCGGCACCGACATGGTCGCCGCCGGCGTGCTGGCCGCGCTGCGCGAGGCGGGCGTGCGGGTGCCCGAGGACGTGTCGGTCGCGGGTTACGACGACATCCCGCTCGCCGCCGACCTGGTGCCCGGGCTGACCACGGTGCACATCCCCACCGAGGAGCTGGGCCGCACCGCCGTGCGGCTGGCCTTGGACCTCAGCCGGCCGCAGCACGTCGTCCTGGGCACCCACATCGTGGTCCGCGGCTCGGTCGGCAAGCGGACCGTCACTCCCCTCTAGCGCGGCCGGTCGGGGAATCGAAGGTCAGCGCGCGTGCAGGCGCCAGGGCAGGCGGACGGTGATGAACTCATCGTCGTCCGGCCGGCCCGGCGTGCGTCCCGACGAGAAGGGGAAGTTGTTGTCGTTGAGGACCCCGATCGTGCGGTCGTCCAGGATGACGACGTCCTCGATGGTCTGGAACGGGAAGCGGAACGTCCCCCCTGACCCGCCGAGCCCCTTGGGGTCGGCCAGGTCCAGCAGGTCGGCGGCCAGGGTCTTGTCCAGCGCGCCGTCGTGGTCGCGGTCGCGGGTGTCGGCCAGGTAGACGCGCTTGAGCGCGGCGGCGTCGCCCTGGTTGTTGTCCCGCTCGATGATCAGGAAGCGGTGGTCGTCCACCACGATGGCGTCGCCGATCGCGTTGGCCGGGCTGTCCAGCCGGTACGTCCAGCGCCGGCCGGTGTAGGCGCGCCTGCGGACGTCGAACTCGTTCATCCGCAGCGTGCCCGCGGGGTCGCCGCTGACCGTCCCCTCCAGCAGCGGATAGAGCCGCCGCCCGTCGGCGGAGCGGGCCATGCCCTCGAAGCCCTTGCTGCCGGCCAGGTTGGGGGTGGCGCCGTTCAGCGTGGGGTTCTCGGGCGCCTTGACGCCGGGCAGCTCGATCGGCGCCTCCAGCAGCGTGCCGTTCGCCGAGAAGTGCAGCAGGAACGGGCCGAACTCGTCGCCGAGCCAGTACGTGCCGTCATCCGCCCGCACGATCGACTCCACGTCGAAGTCGGCGCCGGTGAGCCTTCGATCGGCCCTGGTCAGCGGCCACGACACGCGCCGGTCCGGGTCGGACAGGTTGAACCCGCCCAGCACCTGTACGGTGCCGGCGCGGAAGTCCGGCTTGATGCGGTGCACGCGCAGCAGGAAGTCGGCGCTGTTGTTCTTGGCTCCGTACCCGTTGTCGGACAGCACGTCGAAGGTGCCGTCACCGCGCCGGACGATGCCGCTGAACCCCTGGACCGGCTGGCCGGGGAAGGGCGGGGTGACCCCGTTGACGGGGGCCGTGCCGAGCTGCGATCCGGACGGCTCGCTGCCGGGCACGAAGGTCTGTGCCGGGAGTGAGGCGAACCCGGTCAGCATGGCCCGGCCCGTGCCCTCCGGCTCGGCGTCGGCGTAGGAGGCGGGACCGGCCGAGGCGGCGAGGCTCAGGGCGAGCACGGCGGAGCCCACCGCCAAAGGGATGCGTTTCATGCCGGGCAGGCTAAAGGTGTCATATGACGCGATTCCCAACACCACGTGCACAGAGCGTTCACCTTTGGCCGCCCGGCCGGGCCTGGTGAGTGCTGTCGCGCTGGAGCGGGCGTATCGCATTTGTCGGACATACCCCTCGTCGCCCGCTCCCTCGCCACACGCCCCGCCGGATAGGCCGGATGTACGCCTTATGAGAGTAGGCTCTTAATGCTGTATTTCGTGCGTAAGCATCCGTAAGCCATCATCCTGCTGAGCTTGGGGAAGGTACGTGTGCCCAGTTTCAGTCCTCTGCGGCCGACCGACCCGCGCCAGGTGGGTCCTTACCGGCTGACGGGCTATCTGGGCGCGGGCGGCCAGGGCACCGTGTACGCCGGAGAGTCGCCTGAGGGCCAGGTCGTCGCGATCAAGGTGCTGCACGCCCGGCTGTCGGAGGAACCCCAGGCCCGCGAGCGGTTCCTCCAGGAGATCGCCGCCACCCGGCGGGTACGGCAGTTCTGCACGGCCCGGGTGCTGGACGCCGACACCAGCGGGGACCAGCCGTACGTGGTCAGCCAGTACGTCGAAGGCATCTCGCTGAGCCGGCTCATCGCCACGCAGGGGGTACGCGACCCTGACGCGCTGGAGCGGCTGGCGGTCGCCACCGTCACCGCGCTGGTCGCCATCCACCAGGCCGGCATCGTGCACCGCGACTTCAAGCCCAGCAACGTCGTCTGCGGTCCTGACGGGCCCCGAGTGATCGACTTCGGGCTGGCGCGTGCTCTGGACTCCACGGTCGCCGAGAACAGCGACATTCTCGGAACGCCGGCTTACATGGCGCCGGAGCAGTTCAGTGCCGGCGTGGTGACGGCGGCGTCGGACATGTTCAGCTGGGCCGCCACCATGGCCTACGCGGCGAGCGGGCGGCCGCCGTTCGGGAACGACAGCATCCCGGTCATCTTCCAGCGCATAATCAACGAGGAGCCGAACCTCACCGGGCTCACCGAGCCGGTGCGGTCACTCGTGGTGGCGTGCCTGAACAAGAATCCCGCGGCCCGGCCATCGGCAACCGACCTGCTGTTCAACCTGCTCGGCCACGGCGTACCCGAACCCGCGAGGGAGGCGACAGGCCAGGAATCCCTCTTCTCGGTCGGGACGCGGCCGCAGGAGAGCGGTGGCGAGGGTGCCGCGTCCCAGACGGGCGCGCCGTCGCTCGCGGGATCGCCCTCGCTGTCCGGCTTGTCCTCGCAGTCGGGTCCGTCCTCACCGGGAGGTTGGTCGTCCCCGTCGGGCCCGTCGTCGCAGGGGGGATGGTCGTCCCCGTCGGGTCCGTCGTCACGGTCCGGTCCCACCTCGCTTTCCGGCTCGTCGTCACAGTCCGGTCCCACCTCGCTTTCGGGTCCGTCGTCCCTGGTCTCGGGCGGGGTGTCGCTTCCCGACGCGGGGATGATCCCGGTGACGGAACCGCCGGTGGGTCCGCGCGTTCGCGCCGGTCTCAAGTCGCGGCGCACCCTGGTAACCGCGTCCCTCGGGCTAGTGGCTGCCGGGGCCGTCGCGACGGGTGCTTACTTCGCCTTGGTCAAGCCGGCAGCGCCCACGGTCGTGACGCGACCCACCGTCGTCCCGGGGCCTACGACGCCGGTGATTGAGCCGGAGGTGACGCGGACCCTGTCTCCGGGCCCCGCCTACGCTGTCGCGTACAGCCCGGACGGGAAGACGTTCGTGACCGGCGGCGCCGAGGGGACCGTGCGGCTGTGGGACGCGGCCACCCGCCGCGTCACCGCCTCGCTCGACGGCCACACCAAGGGCGTCCACGCGGTAGCGTTCAGCCCGGACGGCAAGATGCTCGCGACGGGGAGCGACGACGGGACCGTACGGCTGTGGAGCCTGCCCTCGGGACGTGGCACGGGCACGCTCACCGGCCACACCGGAGGGGTCGGGTCGCTGGCGTTCAGCCCGGACGGCAAGACCGTGGCCAGCGCCAGCCACGACCGGACCGTGCGGCTGTGGAACGCCGCGACCGGCGACGGCACCGCGATCCTGGCCGGCCACACCGACTGGGTGGACTCGGTGGCCTTCAGCCCGGACGGCGCCACGATCGCCACGGGCAGCCACGACCGCACCGTGCGGTTGTGGAACGCCGCGACCGGCGAGGGCACTGCCGTGCTCTCCGGCCACCGCTACTGGATCTTCTCGGTGGCCTTCAGCCCGGACGGGAAGACCTTGGCGAGCGCGAGCGCCGACCGCACTGTCCGGCTGTGGGACGTCGCCGCCCGCAAGGAGCGGACCGTGCTCGCCGGTCACCGGGGGTGGGCCACCGCGGTCGCCTTCAGCCCGGACGGGAAGACGCTGGCCAGCGGCGGTTATGACCGCAAGGTACGACTGTGGGAGGTGGCGAGCGGACGCGGCACCGGCGAGCTGGACGGGCCGGCCGACTGGGTCTACTCGGTGGCGTTCAGCCGGGACGGTACGACCGTCACCGGGGTTGCCGGTGACGCCACGCTGCGAGTGTGGGACACGCCCTAGGAACTACCGGTCCTGTGCTCACAGGGTGGTGGTGTACGCGCTAGGGGGTACCGGTCTCGTCCGAGGACAGCGAGCGCCGCCACACGGTCGGCTCGTCGCCCTGGCCGGTGGCCGTGGAGCCCACGCCGACGAGCTCACCGTCCACCGCGGTGAACGCTGTCAGCCGCTGGTCGCCCGGGCCGGACATGCCGTTGCCGCGCGGCTGCTCCGGCTGCCAGGAGCGGCCGTCGGCCGAGGTCCAGATGACCACGTCGCCGGGCCTGCCCACGGTGCCGGCCACGATGAAGCCCCGCGGGGTCGCGGCCACGGCGGTGACGCTGGACTGCTCGCCGGCCACCACCGGCAGAGAGATCGACTGCCAGCTCCGGCCGCCGTCGACCGACGCGTACCCGAACGCGGCCGTGCCCGTGCCGTTGCCGGTGACGGCCGTACCGGCGGTCACCAGGATGTCGTCGTGGGAGGCGATGTGGGACAGCCAGCCCTCGTTGACGCCGGCCGGGATCGGCAGGCGTGTCAGCGACCACTTGCGGCCGTCCGGCGAGATCCACACGGTGGGGCGGCGGATGAAGACGCCGCCGTAGGCGTTGGGGTCGGTCACGCCGCCGGCGGCTACGAAGCCGAACAAGCCGCTGGTCACGGAGTTCATCCACCGCCTGGTCGTCGGCGTGCCGACGAGGTTGTCCTCGCCCGCCGGCATGCCGCGCTCCCAGGTCTTGAGGTCCGGCGACCACCAGGTGCCCGCGCCGAAGCCGTCCTCGCCCACGATCACGTAGCCGTCCGGTCCGGCGGTGACGCCGCGGGCGATCAGCGGGTTCGTGCCGCCGGGCTGGAACGCCGCCGCGCCGTCGGCCCGCCGCCAGCTCTCGCCGTCCGCCGAGGTGACGACCAGGGGGCGGCTGGGCGTCCGGCCGCTTGACCCGACCGCCAGCCAGCCGGCGAAGCCGGGCGTGACGCCGGTCAGCCGCTGCCGCCCCTGGCCGGCCAGGGTCTTCTCCTTGTCCTGGACACGCCGCCAGGTGTCCCCGTCCGCGGAGGTCCAGACGGCGGCATCCCCGTTGGCGCCGCCGACTGCGACCACCCGGCCGTCGGCCGTGCCGAGAGCGTCCACGACCTTGCCGCTCCCGGAGGTGTTCGGGATGCCGGTGGGGACGTCCTTCCCGGCCTTGTCGCGTACCGCGAGCAGGGCGCCCGTGCCGCTGTGGGCCGCGTCGGCGCCCACTACGACGGTGTTGTCCGCCACCGCGGTGGCGTCGCGTACCTCGACGCCGTCGGCCGTCGTGCCGGCCGGCTGCCAGGAGCGGCCGTCCGTGCTGCGGATCAGCCGGACCCCGCTGTCGGTCTCGACCGCTGCGACCGCGGTCTGGGACGTGGCAGTCAGCCGTAACAGGCTCCGGAAGCCCGGCATCTCGATCTTCGCTGCCGTCGTCCAGTGCACGCCGTCGGGCGAGGTGTAGGTCGTCGCGCGGGAGCCTTCCTGGCGTACCGCGAGCATGGTCGTCGCGGTCGCCGCGAAGGTAAGCTCCGGCTTGCGCGACTTGCCCGGGACGGCGAACGCCTGCCAGGTGTTGCCGGCGTCGGTCGAGCGCCAGGTGATGTCGTACGGCTTGATGGAGCTCTCGCCGCGGACCACGATGGCGTTCTTGACGCTCGCCACGTCGGTGAGGGCAAGGGTGCCGCCGGTCGGCGGGTGGAGCCGCCAGCCGGCCCGGCGTTCCCAGCTCCGGCCGTCACGGGACAGCCACACCACCGGAGAGGCGTCGGTGAAGTCGCCCTTGGCCGAAGTCTGTCCCACGGCGGTGAAGCCGTTCCCGGTCCACGCGACGTCGGCGACCCGGTCGCGCGGGCCGAAGGCGAGGCTGGCGGTGGCGTCAGGCTGGCGGGTCCACGCCGCGCCGTCCGGGCTCGTCCAGACGACGCTGCCGCCGACGCGGTCGCCGAGTGCGACCCAGCCGGCGGGGCCCGCGGCGAGCCGGCGGGGGATCTCGCCGGCGACGGGTGGCTCGCCCTTCGGGGTCCGGACCTGAGCGCGGGCGAAGGTGCGGCCCGCGTCCTTGGACAGGAAGAACTCGGTCCGGTAGCCGGAGTCGGCATCCTCGCCGCCCGCGATCACCACCGTGGCGCCCATGGCGGCGACGCCGTTGAGCTCCAGCTGCCGGCCGTCGGCGCTGCCGGCCGGACCCGCCGCGAACAGGTTGCCCGCCAGCTCCGCCACCGGCTCGTCGCTCTGCCGGGAGGCCACCAGCACACCGCTCGCCACGACGATCGCGAAGGTGACGGAGGCGCCGCCGATCAGCAGCGAACGGAAGCGCTTCTTCCGGCCCGCAGGCATCGGGTCGGTCGGCGAGTAGCCGACGTCGGAGTCGGTCAGCTCCGTGGTCGGTGGCAATGACGGCAGCGACGGACGAGAGAACGGCAGCGAGGGCTGGGAGAGCCGTTCTTCCGGTGGCAGTGACGGCTGGGAGAGCCGCTCGTTCACCTGCTCGGGCGAACCGTCCCGATCGCCCGTCTCGCTCCTCCAACCACCTCCGGTCACCGCAGCCTCTCCCTTTGGTATTCTCCCGGCCAGGACGGAGCCCCTCGCCGGAAGTCATTATTTATGGGAAGCGCGACGAAACGAAGTCCGAGCGCCAGCCGGTCCGATGACGGCGACTGACCGCCCGGCCCGTTCCCGCACCCGGATCCTCGCCGCGGCGATCTGCGCCACCGTGGTCGTGACCAGCGCGGCAGGGGTGCGCACCATCGGCGAGACGCCTTTGGACGGGGCTCGGAACAGGGCGACGACGCCGCCCGCCCAGTCGATCGAGCCTCCGCCGCTGGCACTGCCCGAGGCCTCCTGGCAACTGAGCTGGTCCGACGAGTTCAACGGGCGGGGCCGGCCCGCCAAGTGGACCGCCCTGTCCGGCACGAGCTGGTCGAACCGGAAGGCGCTGCACTACTACACCCCTGCGAACGCGGTGCAGGACGGCTCCGGCCGTCTGGTCATCTCCGCCCTGCGGACGCGGGGTGCGGACCGGCCGGCCTGCTGGTACGGCCGGTGCGACTACAGCTCCGCCCGGCTGGAGACCAGAAAGACCTTCGACCAGGCGTACGGGCGGTTCACCGCGCGTATCAAGCTGCCGCTCGGAAAGGGGCTGTGGCCGGCGTTCTGGCTCAAGCGCAGCGACGCGGGCCGCTCCGGCTCGACGACGTACGGCGAGATCGACATCATGGAGAACCGCGGCCACGAGACGCATCTCGTCAGGGCCTACACCCACTCCAAGGGCCGCAAGGGCGGTGGCCAGATCACCCTGCCGGAGCGGCTGGACGCCGGTTTCCACGTGTACGGCGTCGACTGGACGCCCCAGAGCATCACCTGGTGGGTGGACGGCAAGCCGTACGCCCAATACCCGCGCTATCCCGGCTGGCCGTTCGACAAGCCCTTCTACCTGATCCTCAACTTGCAGGTGGGTGGCAGCTGGGTGGGAAACCCCAGCACCGCGACGCGCTTCCCGGCGCGGATGGTCGTCGACTGGGTGCGGGTGTACCGCCAGCGCTGAGCGCACCCTTCACCGCATTGCCGGAATTGCGAAATGTCCAATTGGAACGGTCCCAAATAACCTTTGTACGGTTGTGACCGTCATTCTGGGGCGGTAGCCCCTTTCGGGGTATTACGATCAACAGTCCCATTAGCATCGTGGTGAACACACGCCGTAAATGACGCGATTATTTCCCCGTTTCCCGTCCTTAACGACTGCCGCCCTGGTCGGCGCGGTCGTCGTCGTGGCCGCGCTCGGCGCGCAGACCGAGCGGGGGCGCGACCTGCTCCTCACGGCAGGGCTGGCCGGCACGCCCGCCGGGTACACCGAGCTGGCGTTCGCCGCCCCCCAAGCGCTGCCGTCGCGCATGCCTGCCACGTCGTTCCTGGTGCCGCCCTCCTTCACCATCCGCAACGTCACCGGACGGCAGCGCGAGTACAGCTGGTCGGTACGCCTGGCGGAGTCGGGCAGGACCCGTACCGTCGCCAGCGGGCGGGTGACCCTGGCTGACGGGCAGCCGGTGACGATCACGCCGCCCACGAAAGCGCTGTGCGAGCCCGGCCCGATCGCTCTCGGAGTCCTGCTGGAAGGCGGCGAGGCCATCGCGTTCCGCGCTGCCTGCTCCGCGGACATCGACAAGGGGTAGGCGCGTGCCCAGACGGCCCGTGGTGGCGCTGGTCACCGATGCCATCCACCCGTACAGCTTCGGCGGCAGGGAGATTCGCTACCACGAGCTGTACGCGCACCTCACGCCGCACGCCGACCTCCACGTGTTCACCATGCGCTGGTGGGACGGTCCCCGGATGCGCACCGAGAGCGGCGTCACGTTCCATGCGATCTCCCGGCTGCTGCCGATGTACCGGCACGGTGTCCGATCGACCTGGCAGGCGCTGGTGTTCGCGGTGGCCTGCCTCCGGCTGCTGTGGCATCGGTTCGACGTGCTCAACGTCGACCAGATCCCGTTCCTGCACCTGTTACCGCTGCGCCTGGTCGCCACGCTGCGCCGCAAACCGCTGATCGCGACCTGGCACGAGGTGTGGGGCCCGGAGTACTGGCGCCACAGCATGCGCGCCGGCTGGCGGCCGGCGTGGTGGATCGAGCGGCTGGCGATGCGGGCGCCCGATCGCATCATCGCCGTCTCCCCGGAGACGGCCCGGCGGCTTCGGGCTGAGCTGGGCGAGCGGGCCTCGATCACGATCGCACCCAACGGGGTCGACCTCGACGGGGTGAACCAGGCCGCGCCCCACGAGCAGCGCACCGACCTGGTCGTGGTGAGCAGGCTGATGCGGCACAAGGGCCTGGACCTGCTGCTCGCCGCCATCGCCCGGCTGCGGGAGCGTGGCCGGGCGGTCACCTGCCGGATCATCGGTGACGGTCCGGAACGCGACACGCTGCGCGACCAGGCCGAACGGCTCGGCATCGCGCACGCCGTGGAGTTCCGGCACGACATCAGCGAGCAGAAGGACGTGTATTCGCTGGTCAAGGCGGGCCGGGTGTTCGCCTTCCCGTCCACCAGGGAGGGGTTCGGCATCGCCGTGCTGGAGGCGATCGCTTGCGGCGTGCCGGTGGTGACCACCTCGGCCAGGGACAACCTGGCCCAGCATCTGGTGCGACGCAGCCGACGGGGGATCGTCTGCGACCACACGCTGGACGCGTTCGCCGGAGCCCTGGCCGACGCCCTTGACGCGCCCGTGGAGGACGCGCCGGCGGAGCCGTGGGTCGGCGAGTACGCCCTGAATTCGATCGCCTCGCACGTGGTGAAGGCGATGCTGCCGTGAGGATCCTCTATGTCAGCCCATACCCGCCGGCCCGCGACGGCATCGGGACCTACTCCCATGTGCTCGCCCGCGCCGTGCGTGAACGCGGCCACGAGGTCGCGGTGGTCGCCGCCCGCCGGCATCCCGGCGCGCCCGAGGAGGTCATCGGCGCACTGGGCGGCGGGGTGACACCGCTGCGTGCGGCCGTGGCCCGGTTCCGGCCGGACGTGGTGCACGTGCAGTTCGCGGTGCCCGCGTTCGGCGCCCGTACCCTGGCCGTGGCACGCTGGCTGGCCGGTCCCGGGGTCCCGGTGGTGGCCACGCTGCACGAGGTCAACCGCGACACGGCGCTGCTGCGTGGGCCAGGGAGGGCGCTGTATCGGCACATCGCTCGGGGCTGCGACCGGCTCATCGTGCACACGCGGGGGGCGCGGGACACGCTCGGCGCCCTCGGGCTCGACGACAACGCCACGGTTGTCCCGCACTTCTCCGCACCGCCACCGCCCGCGACCGGCACCGCCGCCGACTTGCGGGCCCGCTTCGGGCTGGGTGACGCCCGCGTGCTGCTGGCCTTCGGCCACATCCACGTCAGCAAGGGGCTCGACGACCTGGTGCGGGCAATGGCGACGCTGCCGCCCGCGACGCTGGGCGCGGTGCGGGTCGTGGTCGCCGGCGCGGTACGGCGGCGGCACGGCCCGTTCCGGGTGTTCGAGGCGCGCGATCACCTGCACAAGGCGATGGTGCGCCGCCTGGCGCGACGGCACGAGCTGAGCAACCGGCTGGTGTTCACCGGGTACGTGCCGGACGGCGACATCGCGGCCTGGTTCGCCGCGGCGGAGGCCGTCGTGCTCCCCTACCGCGACGCCGAGCAGAGCGGGGTGGCCAACCTGGCCCGCGCCTTCGGCGTACCCGTGATCGCGACCACCGCCGGCGGGCTGGCCGAGCTGTTCGAGGGCTCCCCATGGGCGGTCCCCCCTGGCGCCCCTGACCGGCTGGCCGCGGCGATCGCCGACCTCCTCGCGAACGGTCCGGAGGGAGGCGGCGTCGCGCGCACGCCGGACATGGTGCCGGACCCGGGCACACCGGACACGGCGCCGGACCCGGGCACACCGGACATGGTGCCGGACCCGGGCACACCGGGCACCGACCTGAGCACGGTCACGACGCGGACGATCGCCGTGTACGAGGCCGTTCGCAGCCCGCTCCCCCGCATCCCTGGGAACCGTCCTGATGTCCCCTAGCCTTTCCGTCGTCATCTGCTCCTACAACGGCGCGGACCGCCTCGGGCGGACCCTCGACGCGCTGGCGACCCAGACCGCTTATGCCGAACTGGAGATCATCGTCGTCGACGACGCGTCCCTGGACGGGACCGGGGACGTCGCGCGCGGCCACGGGGTCACGGTCATCCGCCACGAGACGAACCGCGGCACGGCGGCGGCACGCGACACCGGCCTGCGGGCCGCGAAGGGGCGGGTCGTCGCCTTCATCGACGACGACTGCGAGCCATGCCCACGCTGGGCCGAGCTGCTGCTCGACGGCTACACCGAGGAGGGCGTCGCCGGGGTGGGCGGCCCGATCGTGCCGGTGGCCGGTGACGGCTTCCTGACGCGGTTCCTCGAACGCAACAACAGGCACGAGCCGCTGGGACTGGAGCTCACCGTCAGCGCGGCGCTGCCGTACCGGTTCTGGTTGTACCTGCGGCGGCAGTGGGCGACGGCCAGGGCGGCCGGCAGGCGGCGGGATGTCTACGCCTTCAGCGGCGGCAACATGTCCTACGAGCGTGAGCGGCTGCTGGCCGTGGGCGGGTTCGACACGAGGTTCCGGTACGCGGCCGAGGAGGAGGACCTGTCCCGCAGGCTCCGACGTGACCGGCCTGGGCGGCTGGTCTTCGTCCCCGACGCGTCGGTCGCGCACCGGTACACACCCACGGTGCGCGGGCTGCTGCGCCGCAGCCTGGCGTACGGGCGGGGCGCCGCGATGCAGTACCTCAAGTGGCCTGTGGTGCGGCCGACGTTGTTCCCGTGGCCGGTGCTCGTCGCGGGACTCGCGCTCGCGGCCGTCCTGTGGCCGGCGCTCGCGGTCGTGCCCGTGCTGCTGCCCCTGCTGCTCTACCCGGTAGGGCTGCGGAACGCGATGGCAGGCAGGATGGAGGCGCTCGCCGACCCGTACCTCCGGATCGCGCAGGAAGCGTGCGAGAATATCGGCTTCCTGCACGGTCTGTGGGCTTTCCGCCGCATGTTCGCCGAGGACAGGACCGGCCGGGGCGGGGGGCAGAGCACGTGACCGTCCGCGAGCAGGACAAGCGCATGGTCCTGTACGGGGCGGCCCTCGTCCTGATCGTCGGGTTGACCCAGGCGCGCCAGCTGTGGGCGGCCCAGCTGTTGCTCGTGCCGCTCCTGCTGATCGTGCCCGGATGCCTGCTGCTGCGCGCGCTGCGGGTGCCGGGCCACCGGGTGGCGGCGTTCCCGTTGTACGTGCCGGCCGCGTCGCTGATCGTGCTCATGCTCTCCGGCCTCGCGGTCACCCTGCTCGTGCCGCTGCTCGACGACGCCGTCCTCGACGCCGTGTTCGGCCCCGGCTCGGACCCTGGGGCGCCGCTCCGGCCCGGGCCGCTGCTCGCCGGGCTCATGCTGGTGTGCCTGGGGCTGTTCCTCGCCGGTGTGCGGGCGCCGCAGGAGACGGCCATCCCGTGGCGGTCTCTGCCCTCCGCCGGGTGGTTGTCGCTGCCGTTGCTGCTGCCGCTGCTCGCCGCGGCGGGGGCGCTGCGGCTCAACCACGGGTACGGCCCCGAGGTGGCGATCGCGGCCGTCGCCGGCTGCGTGCTCGTGCTGGCCGTCGGCGTCGTCCGGGCCGGGCGGCTCGGGTCCGGCCGGCCGGCCGTGCTGCTGTACGCCGTCTCGCTGGCCATGATGTGGTCGTACGCGCTCCGCGGGGACCTGGTCTACGGATTCGACATCGCCTCCGAGTACGCCGTGGCCCAGGAGACGGCGAACTCGGGGATCTGGGTGACCGGCCCGCACCCCGACGCGTACGGGGCGATGCTCAGCATCACCGTCCTGCCCTCCGAGCTGCATGCCCTGACCGGGCTGCCGGTCCTGCTGGTGCTCAAGGTCGTCTATCCGGCGATCTTCGCGATGTTCCCCGTCGGGATCTTCCACCTCGCCAGGCGCTTCCTGCCGGGCCAGTGGGCGTTCGCCGCCGCCGCGTTCGTGACGGCGCAGGGCGCGCTGTCCCAGCAGTTCCCGGCGCTGGCCCGGCAGGAGATCGCCATGCTGCTGTTCGCCGCGCTGTGCGGGGCTCTGCTCGACGCCCGGCTGCGGCACTTCCCCAAGGCGGCGTTGTTCTGCCTGTTCGGGCCGGGCATCGTGGTCTCGCACTACACGACCGCGTACTTCACGGCCGTGATGCTCGGCGGGGCGCTGGTCCTGCAGGCCGTGCTGTGGGCACTGCGGCGGCCGCGGATCGCGCCGCGGGCGGTCGGCGCGGCGCTGCTGCCCGGGCTGCTCGCCGGAATGCTCTGGTACGTTCCGATCACCCGGTCGACGGCCAACATCGGCGAGTTCCGCACCGCGCTGAGCTCTGAGGGCCTGCGGCTGCTGCCCGGCGCCGAGACTGCCGGGACGCTGCTCTCCGCCTACCTGCGGGGCACCGACGTGACGCGCATCCCGACGTATCTCTACGCCAAGCGAGTGGTGCCCAAATACCGTCCGCCCAAGGCCGCCGTGACCCCTGCCACCGACGCGGGCGATCCCCGATGGAGCCTCGGGGACGCGGGGGTGCCCGTCCCCCCGAAGATCGCGCCGGCGGTGAGCGCGTCGCTCGACCTCGGCGTGCTGCTGGTCCAGCAGCTGGCGAACCTGCTCGGCCTGATCGGCGCCCTGGTCATGGCCGTACGCCGCCGCTCGTCGTGGCTGGTCCGGCGGATCGGCGTGCTGGCGGTGCCGATGCTGGGCGCCCTGGTGCTGCTGCGCGTCTCCGGCACCCTCGCCGCCGCGTACAACCAGACCCGTGCCCAGTTGCAGGCGCTGACGCTCGTCACCATCGCCGTGTTCTGGCTGCTGCACCGCGTCTCGGCGGCCAAGTTCCCCGGCCGGCTCCGCCGGACGGTGTACGGGCTGACGGGAGCGGCCGTCGTGGTCACCTTCGCGGCCGGCAGCGGCCTGGACAACGTGCTGCTGGGCGGGGAGCGGGCGACCAACCTCTCGACCCGCGGCGAGGACTGCGAGCGGTTCTGCATGTACGAGGCCGAGCTGGCGGGGGCACGCTGGCTCAAGGAGGCGGCACGCGGCTCGCCCGACCGCCTCTACGCCGACCGGTACGCGCAGCTGCGGTTGTTCGCCGAGCTCGGGCCGGGGCGGCGGATCCAGACCGACATCACCCCCTTGACCCTGGACCAGCGGGCCTGGGTGTACGCGAGCTGGACCAACACCGCCGTCGGCCGGGCCAGGTCGCTGTTCGACAATCAGCTCGCCCTGTACGCGTTCCCGACCGGCTTCATCGAGGCGCACTACGATCTCGTGTACACGAGCGGAGTCACGAAGGTCTTCCACCGATGATCTCTATCGTCATCGTCAGCAAGGACGAGCCCGCCCTGGACAGCACCCTCGACGGCGTCACCCGCGCGGCCGAGTCCGCCGGCCTGCCGTACGAGATCATTGTCGTGGACGCCTCCGAAGGCCGGCTCGACGCCATCGCCGCCGCCCACCCGCACGTGCGGTGGACGGCCTTCAGCCCGCCGCCGGGCGTGCTCGTGACCATCCCGCACCAGCGCAACGCCGGCGTGCGCGCTGCCGAGGGCGAGATCGTCGTGTTCACCGACGCGGGCTGCCTCCCCCAGGGCGACTGGCTGCGCCGCCTGGTGACGCCGATCCTCGACGAGGGCGAGAGCGTCGCGTCGGGGCTGGTCACCGGCCCCGACGGGCATGACAGCCTCTACGACGCCGACGCCCGGCGCCGGGCCGCCGCCCGCTACCTCCCGGAGTGCGGCACCGGCAACCTGGCTGTGCGGCGGGCGGTCTTCGACGAGGTCGCCGGCTTCGACGAGACGTTCGGATACGGCTCCGACGTCGACTTCAGCTGGCGGGTCCAGGACGCCGGGCACCGCATCCGCAGCGCCGGCGAGGCGGTCGTCACCCACGAGTGGGGGGACCGCCGCCGGCAGCTCCGCCGCTCGTACGTCTACGGCAAGGCCCGCGCCCGGCTCTACCTCAAGCACCGGAGCCGCCGGGCGCAGCTGCTGCGCCGGGAGCCGATGGTCCTGGCATATCCCCTCTTCCTGCTCGGCCTGCCGCTGACCCTGTGGTTCCCGCTCTATCCGGCGCTGCTGCTGGTGCCGGCCTGGCGCAACCGGCACAACGGTCCGGTCCGGGTCCTCGCCGACCACCTGGTGTACGGCGCGGGCGTGCTCGCCGAACTCGCCACTTCCCGGGGTCGCGCCGGCCGATGAAGGTGCTGGTCTTTCCCCGTGACAGCAACCCGTACCAGGACCTGCTGTACGGCGGGTTACGCGGGACCGGCGTCCGCGTCCGCTACCTGGGAGAGCTGAGCTCCTCCCACACGCTCAACCTCCTGCTGCTGCCCGCCGAGCTGGCCGTCCGGCGGCTGGCCGGGGCCCGGATCGTGCACCTGCACTGGGTGTGGAAGTTCGCGCTGCCCGGCGGGGCCCGGATGCGGCGGCCGGCGCAGCTGTGGTTCGCCGCCGTCCTCGGCATCATGCGGCTGCTCGGCCTGCGGCTGGTGTGGACCGCGCACAACGTGCTGCCGCACCGGCCGGTCTTCGCCGACGACGCCGCCGCCAGGCGCACCCTGGTACGACACTGCGACCTCGTGATCGCCCACCACTCGGCGGCGCTGGACCGGCTGGCGGCCCTGGGGGCGGTGCCGTCCAGGGCCGCCGTGATCCCGCACGGCCCCTTCCCCGCGCCACCGCTGCCGCCGCCGGGCCGGTCGGGCAAGCCCCGCACGTTCCTGTTCTTCGGGCGGATCGAGCCGTACAAGGGGGTCGAGGACCTCCTCACGGCGTTCTCGGCGCTGCCCCGCGGGCCGGCCGTGCGCCTCGTCATCGCCGGATCCTGCCCGGACACGGCGCTCGCGGCCCGGCTGAAGGCGTCGGCCGCAGGCGACGACCGCATCGACCTGCGGCTCGGGCGGGTACGCGACGAGGACGTCGCCGGGCTGTTCGCGGAGGGCGACGTCGTCGTGCTGCCGTTCCGGGAGATCACCACCAGCGGCAGCGCGCTGCTCGCGCTCGCCCACGGCAGACCGCTGATCGTCCCGGCTCTGCCCATCCTGGCGGGGCTGCCTACCGCCGCCGTGGCCGCCTACCACGGCGGCGTCCCCGGGCTCACAGAGGCCTTACGGGCGGCGGCGGGCTGGGACGAGGCGACGCTGGCGTCGATGTCGGCAGCGGCGCTGGAGCACGCGAACGGCGTCGGCTGGACCGACATAGCTCACGCGACCCGGAACGGCTACGCCACTGTGCTGCGGGATCGAGGCGGGCGGCTGAGAGAGCGTGTGCGCTCGCTGTTACGCAACGTCCTGGTCCGCGGAACCGTCCTGCTGCTGGCGAACACTGTGCTCCTCGCGGCGGGCGGCTTCGCCTTCTTCACGCTGGCGGCGCGCAACTACCCGGTCGAGGCCGTCGGCTGGCTGACCGCCGTGACCGCGAGCGTCAACCTGCTGTCCACCGTCGCCGCCCTCGGCCTGCCCACCACATTGCTGCGCCATCTCGTCAGAGCCGACGACCCGCGCCGGCTCGCTGCGATGGCCGTGACCGCCGTCGGCGCGATCGGCGGCGTGCTCACCCTGCTGTCGCTGCTGATCCTGGCTCCGCTGCTGCCCGGCGGTCCGGAGCTGATCCGGCGACCGGGGACGATCATGCTGATCACTGTCCTGGTGATGGTCACCGCCGTGGGCGGGACGCTGGACGCGGGCCTGGTGGCGGTCCGGGGCACCGCGGCGCTGCTGACCAAGAACCTGGCGGGCACCGTGCTGAAGGTCGGCGCGTTGCTGCCGTTGGTCCCGCTCGGGTTCACCGGCCTGGTCCTCGCCTACGGCGGTGGCACACTGCTCGCCTGCTTGCTCGGCGGGGTGGCGCTGTGGCCGCGGCTGCGCCGCGCCGAAGACCGCGCGCGGCCGGTCGAGCTGCTTCGGCGGTACCTGCCGTTCTCCGCCGCCGGTTATCTGGCGACCGCGCTCGGCATGCTGCCGAGTACCGTGGTGCCACTGGAGGTGCTGGCCATCCGGGGGCCGCAGGCGGCCGCGTACTTCGCGATGGCCTTCCAGGTGGCGGCGTTCCTCAATTACATCCCGTCGACGAGCGCGCAGGTGCTGTTCGCCGAGGCGCAGCGGATCTCGCTGCGCCGGTACCTGCGCAAGGCCGTGGTGGGGATCTACGGCCTGCTCGTCCCCGCCGTCGCGGTGGTCGTGGTCGGCGCGCCGTACATCCTGCGGGTGTTCGGGGAGGGCTACTCGGCGCAGGCGGCGCAGACGCTGCGAATCCTGGGCCTGGCCGCGCTGGTCGGCGCGGGGAACTACCTGGTGGACACAATCCTGATCAGCAGGGACCGCACCGGCGCGTACGTTCTCATGAACGGCGCCAATGCGGCCCTGGTGCTGGGGCTGGTGGCAGCGCTGCTCCCGTACGGGCTGACCGCCGCGGCCCTCGGCTGGACGCTCGCGCAGGGCCTGTCCCTGCTGCTGGGAGCGGGCGTGCTGATCGCCAACTTCGCCGGCGGGCGGCGTTCGGAGGTCAGCGCGGCGGATCGGTAGCGGCGGCGTACACGCGGACGTGGTCCACGATCATCTGCTGCGGGAAGCGGGTCGTCGAGTCGGGCGGGCCGGGCCAGTCGCCGCCGACGGCCAAGTTGAGCAGGAGGTAGTAGGGCACGTCGAAGTCCCAGCCGCCGGGCGGGGCGTCGGCCTTCCGCTCTGTAGCGTAGACCTGCCCGTCGACCAGGAAGGAGATGCGGTCGGGAGTCCAGTCGACGGCGAAGAGGTGGAAGTCGTCGGCGAACCTGCCCCCGTTGGGCAGGCGGTAGGAGTTGAGCTCGTCGTAGCCCTTCTCCCCGTGCAGGTTGCCGTGGATGGTGTCCGGCTCGTGCCCGAGGTGCTCCATGATGTCGATCTCCCCGCGCCCGCTCCCCTGGGGAGAGCGCCGCGCCCAGAAGGCCGGCCACATGCCCTGACCCGTGGGTAATTTGATGCGGGCCTCGATCCGCCCGTAGCGCTGGACGAACTTCCCCGCCGTGAACAATCGGGCGGAGGTGGCCGCGCACACGCGGGGGCTGCAGTCGTAGGCGCCCGCGTCGTCGGACCGGGCGGTGATGACCAGCCGCCCCTGACCGTCCACGACCGCGTTGCGTGGCGTGTAGTACTCCAGCTCGTTGTTGTAGCCGAGATGGTCGTCGACCAGATTCCACTTCACCGGATCCGGCGGCCCGGCGGGCCCGTCGAACTCGTCCGCCCAGACCAGCCGCCACCCCGCCGGCGCCTTTGCCGGCGTCGGCTCGGGTTCACGCCCGGTCACCACGTAGAGCGTGGCCGCGACCGCGAACGTGAACGTGAGGACCAACGCCCCGGCCACCCACCAGCCCGTTCGATCACGGCCGGGCACCGCCCTGGCAGTGTGAGGTGAACCGCCGGCGCCTCGCGCTTGCCGGTGGCGCGCACCTTGGCGGGGATCCTGGTGCCATGCGCGGTCATCGGACACGGACCTCTACCCTCCCGACGGCATGCTGTGCCATCGTACGACGCTTCTCGGGCCGGAAGGCGGGCATATGGGGCGCCGCGCACATGCGGCAGGCGGCCAGGCCACGTGCCGTGGAGGTCTAGAGCGTGCGATCCCGGGCAGTTCCAGGTCTTTCACGGACTTTCGGGAGAACTCATGAGCGAGGCTACGACCATGGCTCGCCGGGCGGCGGACAGCCCGGCCATGGAGAAGCTTGCGCGGGTCGGCCTGGTCTGCCGTGGCGTGCTCTACGGGCTGATCGGCGTGCTGGCGGTTCAGATCGCGCTGGGTCACGGCGGCCGGGAGGCGGACAAGAACGGGGCGATCTCCACGGTCGCCGACCTGCCGTTCGGGGCCGTGCTCCTGTGGGTCATGACCGTCGGTTTCGCCGGGCTGACCCTGTGGCAGGCGTCCGAAGCGATCTTCGGGCACGGCAAGGTCCTGGACCGGGTGGAGGCGGGCAGCCGGGTGGTGGTGTACGCGTTCGTGTGCACCGCGCTGCTGACCCTGCTGCTGAGCGGCAAGAGCCAGTCCGATGACAAGAGATCCCACGACCTGACGGCCAAGCTGCTCGATCTGCCCGCCGGACAGCTGATCGTGGGCGCGATCGGGCTCGGCATCGTCGCGCTCGGCGCCTACTGGGTGTGGTACGGCGTCAAGAAGAAGTTCCGCAAGGAGCTGCGGCCGATGCCGCCCAGGGCGGGCAAGGTGATGGACCGGCTCGGGCTCGCCGGCTACCTGGCGCGCGGGGTGATCGCGGGGCTGGCCGGGATCTTCGTGGTCCAGGCGGCCGTCACGTTCGACCCGGACAAGGCCGGGGGCATCGACGCGACGCTCAGGGCGTTCGCGGACACCCCAGTGGGTCCGTGGCTGCTGGTGGTCGTGGCGCTCGGGCTGGTGCTGTTCGCCGGGTACTGCTTCGGAGAGGCGCGCTGGCGGCGTACATGAGACTCGACGACTGGTTCCTCACCGCCGAGGAGCGCGGCAACGGCTCCACCGAGCGGGCGCCCTGGACGGAGGGAAACCTGGTGCGCCCCCTCATCCACGGCTCGACCTACTTCGGCGAGCTCAGCGCGTGCCTGGCCGGCCTCGGCAAGGACGACCTGCTGCTGTTCGCCGACTGGCGCGGCGACCCCGACGAGCGGCTCACGCCGGACGGTCCCGCGGTGGCGGCCGCGCTGGCGGGCGCGGCCGAGAGGGGCGCGCTGGTCAGGGGCCTCATCTGGCGTTCCCACCTGGACTTCCTGCGCTTCAGCTCGGCCGAGAACCGGCACCTCGGCGAGGACATCGAGGGGGCGGGCGGTCAGGCGCTGCTCGACACCCGGGTCCGGCGCGGCGGCTCGCACCACCAGAAGTTCGTCGTCCTGCGGCATGACCGCGATCCCGGCAGGGACGTGGCGTTCGTCGGCGGCATCGACCTGTGCCACAGCCGCCGCGACGACGCCGAGCATCTGGGCGATCCGCAGGCGGCGCCGATGCCCGACTGCTACGGCGAGCGGCCTCCGTGGCACGACGCCCAGGTGGCGATCAGCGGCCCGGCCGTGGCCGAGGTGGAGAAGGTCTTCTGCGAGCGCTGGGAGGATCCGGCGCCCGAGACCCGCCAGCCGTTCAGGCGGCTGCGCGACCGCCTGTCCCGCATGGCCGACGTGCCGCCGCTGCCGAAGCCGGGGCCGCCGCCGCGGCCCGCCGGCCGGCATGCCGTGCAGCTGCTGACCACGTATCCGCACCTGCCCCGCGCGCTTCCGTTCGCGCCGGAGGGCGAGCGGAGCGTGGCCAGGGCGTACCACAAGGTGCTGGGGCGGGCGCGGTCGCTGGTCTACCTGGAGGACCAGTACCTCTGGTCCACGGAGGTGATCGAGCCGTTCGCCCGGGCGCTGGAGCGCGAGCCGGAGCTCCACATGATCATCGTGGTGCCGCGCCATCCCGACCAGGACGGCTGGCTGGCCGGCCCGGCCAGCCTGATCGGCAGGGCTGAGGCGCTGTCCAGGCTGATGCGGGCCGGTGACGGGCGGGTCGCGATCTACGACCTGGAGAACCACCGGGGCACACCGGTGTACGTGCACGCCAAGGTCTGCGTGGTCGACGACGTGTGGGCGTCCGTCGGCTCGGACAACGTCAACCTGCGCTCGTGGACGTACGACTCCGAGCTGAGCTGCGCCGTGATCGACGAGGAGCCCGATCCGCGCCCGCCCGCCGGGGCACGCAGGTTCGCCAGGGACCTCCGGCTGGAGCTCGCCGCCGAGCACCTGGACCGCGACCCCGGCGACGACCTGGCCGATCTGTGCGACCCCAAGAGCGCGTTCGAGGCGTTCGCCGAGTCGGCCGCGAGGCTGGAGGCCTGGCACCGCGGCGGCTGCCGGGGCCCGCGCCCGCCCGGCCGGCTGCGCCCGCACCCGCGCCCGGAGCTCGGCCGCATCCGCCGGGCGATGGCGCTGCCGCTCTACCGGATGGTCGTCGACCCGGACGGGCGCCCGCCCCGGTTACGCCGATCGAACGAGTTCTGAGCGCGAGGTCGTCCGGGCCGGCTGCCTCAGTATCGCCCGGGCGGCCGTCACGACGCAGACGACCCCGAGCAGCAGCCCCCAGCTGACATCGGTGAGGAAGTGCATGCCGCGGTACAGGCGGGAGAAGGCGACCGTGAGCGGCGCGGCGATCCCCAGCACCCAGATCAGCACCTGGAGCGCCCGGTTGCGGACGTGCGTGGTCAGGACGAGCGCGACCCCGCAGTAGAAGCCGACGGCGGCGCTGACGTGTCCCGACGGGAAGCTGGAGGTGGGCGGGGCGGGGTCGAGGTGCTGTACGGGAGGCCGGTGCCGCCCGACGGCCTCGGTGACGGCCAGGAAGACGAGCGACTGGCTCCAGACGGCCGCGACCAGGAAGACCGATTCGAGCCAGCGCTTGTACACGAGTCTGAAGACGATCGCGGCGATCGCGGTCAGCGCCACGATGTAGGGCGTGTCCGACAGGCTGCTGCCGAAGTCGGTGAGCGTGTTCCACAACGAGGTGCGGTCGGCGGCCAGCGACCGACTCACCGCCGCCTCCCCGGTGGGCACGGCGAGGATCAGCCTCCCCACGCCGTACGTGACCCCGCCCAGCAGCAGCAGCGGTAACAAGAGCGTCAACGCGTAGTACTTCACCAGCTCAGTCCTGGACATGCGTCACCCTCACCGACTCGGGTTCGACTCCTTCGGCCAGCGGCGCGGCGGGCCTGCGGCCCTCGCCCCGTCGCCACGTCTCAAATCCCGCCACGGTGGCGGCGATCACCGCCGCCCCCAGCACGATCCCCGCGACCACGTCGCTCACCCAGTGCACGCCCAGCGCGATCCTGGTGTAGCCGACCGACAGCACGACGAACGAGGCGAGCGCCCAGGCCACGTACCTTCCCCATCGGGGCAGCGTGGGCAGCAGCAGCAGGACGATCACGCCCGCGCCGAGCGTCACGTTGACCGCGTGGCCCGAGGGGAAGGAATCGCCCGGCGCGAGCGCGACGGGGTCGGGCAGATGCGGCCTGGCTCGGGCGACGATGATCTTGAGGGCGAGGCCGAGCAGCCCGCCCACGGTTATGGTGGTGACCGCCCAGACGGCCAGCCGCGGCGCTCCCTTGTACAGCAGCCAGGCGGCGTACGCGATGACCGCGATCCGCCACGGCCACGGCCCGAACAGGTCCGTCCACACGATGAGCAGCCGCGTCACATCGGGGTGGGCCAGTGCGTACCGGTGCAGTTCGTCGGCGACGTGCGCGTCCAGCCCGTTGACCGGCATCTTCGCCACGACCAGCAGCAGGCTGAACGGGATCATGATCAGCGCCACCGCCAGGGAGGCTATCGCCAGCCGCAGCCCCAGCCGCCTTTCCTCGTTGCGCATTCCATGCTCGGTACCCGAGAAGGAGGAGTTGATTCCTCGGTCTGAACGGCGGCGCCGAGGGTAGCCCGGAGCGCATGTCCCCCACTGTGGCGGTCGTCGCGCACCGCAAGAAGACTCTCGGCGCAGGTCTGGACCGGTTACGTGTGCTCATCACCGAGCAGGACGTGGGCGATCTCCTCTGGTACGAGGTCGGCAAGAGCAAAAAGGCGCCCAAGAAGGTCCGCCAGGCGCTCAAGGAGGGCGCCGAGCTGGTGTTCGTCTGGGGCGGCGACGGCATGGTGCAGCGCTGCGCCGACGTGCTGGCCGGCTCCGGCGTGCCGATGGCCATCCTCCCGGCGGGCACCGGCAACCTGTTCGCCACGAACGTGGGCATCCCCGTCGACCTCGAGGAGGCCGTGCGGATCGGCTTCCACGGCCGCCGGGAGCGGCTGGACCTGGGCCTGCTGAACGGCGAGCACTTCGCGGTGATGGCCGGGGCGGGGTTCGAGGCCGAGATGATCGCCGACGTCGACGGGCAGGCCAAGCAGCGCCTCGGCAAGCTGAGCTACGTCAAGGCGGCCGTCCGGCACGTCGGCGGGCCGCTGGTGCCGATGAAGATCAAGATCGACGGCGCGACCTGGTTCGAGGGAGAGGCGAGCTGCCTGCTCCTGGGCAACGTGAGCACGATCGCCGGCGGCATCGAGGCGTTCGACGACGCCCGGCCGGACGACGGCTGGCTGGAGGTCGGCGTCTCCACCGCCAAGGGCCCGATCCAGTGGGGACGGGTGCTCGGCAGGATGTCCGCGGGACGCTCCGACGAATCCCCGCTCGTCCGGATCTCCCGCGCCAGGAAGGTGTCCGCCCGGTTCGGCGCTCCGGTGACGTACGAGCTGGACGGCGGAGATCGCGGGCGCACGAGCCGGCTCAAGGCCAAGGTGGTCCCGGGCGGGCTCACGGTCTGCCTTCCACCGGACGCTCCCCCGTGAACCCGCGGAACGCCGGCTTGGCGCGGTGTTCCAGGAGAAGCAGCGCGATGTCGTCGGCGTGCTGGCTGGTGTGCGGGGCGTGGTCGAGGAGCGTCCTGCCGAGCTGCTCGAGGCTCGGGGAGCCGTAGACCAGGTGGCCGGCCAGGTTGGCGATGGCGTGGTCCAGGTCGGCGCCGGGCGTCTCGACGAGGCCGTCGGTGTACAGGGCGAGCAGGGCCCCAGGGGGGAAGGGCACCTGAAGCGTGGAGTACTCGGCGTCGGGGTCGACGCCGAGCAGCAGGCCGGCCGGCACGTCGATGATCTCGGAGGGCATGTTGGGCGGCCGCAGCAGCGGCGGGGGGTGCCCGGCGCTGGCCGCGCGGAGCGTGCGCAGCTGCAGATCGACGTAGACGAGCAGGCAGCTGGTGAACAGCTCGGTGTCCACGTCGATGAGCAGGCGGTTGGTGTGCTTGAGCACGTCGCCGGGGCTGGCGCCGGCGACCGCGTTGGCGTGGATGGCGGTGCGCACCTGTCCCATGAGGGCGGCCGCCGTCATGTTGTGGCCTTGCACGTCGCCGATGACCGCGGCGGCCGAGGTGTCGGTGAGGCGGATCAGGTCGTAGAAGTCGCCGCCGATGCCGACGCCGCGGGTGGCGGGCACGTACCAGGCGGCCACACCGAGGCCGGGGATCTCGGGCAGGCTCCGCGGGAGCAGGGCCTTCTGCAGGGAGTGGGCGAGCCGGTCCTTGCTGTCGTAGCGCAGGGCCCGGTCCAGGGCGTGGGCGACCAGTCCCGCCAGGGCGGTGAAGGTGGCGCGCTCCTCGACGGTGAACGGGTGGGGCTCGTCGAAGGCGAGCAGGCAGATGCCGACGCCCTCCTTGTCGACCTCCAGCGGCAGGCACGCCCAGGCGGCCATCCCGTCGCACTCCTCGGCCTGCGGGTATCTCCGGCGCAGCTCCTTCACGTCGGCGAAGAACGCCGGCTCGCCGGTCCGCGCGACGTCGCCGGCGGGCGTGCCGGAGGCGATGGGCAGGCCGTCGAGCCGTTCGAGGGCCTTCGCGCCGTAGCCGCGGGAGCCGATGACCCGCATCCGGCCGCCCTCGGCTATCAGGATCGCCATGGCCTTGACCTTGAACACCGGCATGACATGGTCGGCGGCCAGATCGATGATCTCCGGCACGCTCAGCGCCCGGGTGAGCGCCACCGCCAGCGGGAGGAAGCTGTAGAAGACCTCCGCCCGGGTGCGGGCCTCCCGGCCGGATTCGGGCTCGGTCACGTGGGCGGGGGCCTGCTGGCCCGCGTCGAGGAGCACGGCCCGCAAGCTGATGCCGTACGGATCCGGATACATGCGGAACTCCATCAGGCGGCCGTCGGGACATCGGGCCACGCATGAGGTCGTCCGCTGGCTGACCACGGCGCCGCGGCAGCGGTCCTCGAAGAGGGGATCCTTCAGCCAGGGCGCCACTTCCCACAACGGCCTGCCCAGCAGGGTCGTCACATCGCCGTCGAAGAGCTCGGCCGCCGCGGCGCTGGCGAACGTGATGCGGCCCTCCAGATCCAGGGTGAGACAGCCCACGTGGAGCTGATCGAGGTAGCCGCAGACGGCCGACTCGGGAGGCCGTTCGGGCGTCCGGCGCGGCGCCGGCGTCAGGACGCGTGGTTCGCCGGCGCGGTCCGGCGCGCGCTCGTCCTGCTGCTGGAGGATGGCGGCGATCTTGTCACAGGCCAAGGTGAGGGTCTGCCTCTCATGCGGGGCCAGCTCGCAGGCGTGCGAGTCCGGCCAGATCAGCACGAAAACGCCCCGCAGGCGTGAGCCGGTCGTGATGGGAGCGGCGGCTATGGCGAAGGGGTACGGCGCGGCGAGCGCGGTCGCCGGGAAGCGCCGGGCGAGATCTTCGTGGTCGGCCACCCAGACCAGCCGGCGTTCGCGGGCGGCGGACGCCACCGGGGCGCCGGCGTTCATCCTGACCCTTGTCCAGGGCTTGACGAGCTGGGCCGGCAGGCCGACCTCCACGTCCATGACGAGGACGGGTTCGGTTTCCGACAGGAGGTAGACGACGCCGATATGGGCGCCGGACTCGCGTACCGCCTGGCGGAGCACCTCATCCGCCTCGGTCCCCTGCCGTGGCGCCGGATACTCCGCTCCACCCTGCGACAACGGTGCCGCATGCGAAGAAAAACCCATATAACGACCGTAAGAGGGCCGCGCCTGAGGCAAGAGTCCCCATTGCCAGATCCTGGCCGCCAACTGGGTGGAAAATGGGCGATTTACAATGTTCCACACATGTCTCCCAGAACCACCGCGTAACAATCTTGCAAAGGGCTCTTCACCAGCCGTGTGTGACCGGTCACACTGATGTGACAGTGATGTGACCGGTCACATGTTCCCTTTGGCGTCCTACGGGCGAATCCGTCCTGTTGCAGGAGAGACCACCCATGCACCGACCCCCCGACGTCGTCACCGTCGACTTCGCGCAGCGCACCGGCCCCGTCCACGGCGGAGCGACCGGCATGCTCTACGGACTGTCGGACCCGGGGGTGCCGGGAGACGCCCTCCTCGCCGGCGCCCGGCCGCGCACCGTCGCGCAGAAGGCGCCGGACGGCGACCAGCACCCCAACGGCGACGCCCTCGTGATCGCGGACGGCTTCTTCGCCGCCGGCGGCGAGGAGATCGTCATCTACATGCAGGACGTCTACAGCCAGTGGCCCTACGAGAACCGCGGCATCGACGACTATGTCGCGAAGGTCGACACGATGGTCCGCAAGGTCGTCCGGGAGCGGCCGCGGGACAAGGAGAAGTTCGTCTGGGTGCCCTTCAACGAGCCCGACAGCATCTGGTACCAGGACTGGGCGAGCGCCAAGGAGCAGTTCTTCAGCGACTGGCAGGCGGTGTTCGCACGCATCCGCTCGATCGACCCTGGCGCCAGGATCGTCGGCCCGAACGAGGCCGACTACAACCCCGGCCGGCTGCGCGACTTCCTCACCTGGGCCAAGGACGCCAAGTGCGGCGCCGGGAACTGCCTGCCGGACATCATGAGCTGGCACGAACTGTCGCGCAGCCGGCTCGCCGACTACCGGGGCCACTACGAGCACTACCGCCAGATGGAACGCGACCTGGGCATCGGCCCGCTGCCCATCAACATCGACGAGTACGGCAACCGCCGCGACATGTCCGTCCCCGGCCAGATGATCCAGTGGATCTCCCTGTTCGAGGAGACCAAGGTCGACGCCGACATGGCGTACTGGACCTACGCCGGCAACCTCGACGACCACGCGGTGCGCACCCGCCAGGCCAACGGCGGCTGGTGGCTGCTCAAGTGGTACGCGGACCTCACCGGGCAGACGGTCGAGGCGCGCCCGCCGCAGGTCGACGTCGCCGACACGGTCCAGGCCGTCGCGGCGATCGACGAGTCCGCCAGGCGCGGCACCATCCTGGTCGGCGGCGGCTCGGAGCCGGTCCGGCTCGACGTCTCCGGGCTCGACCCCGCCGTCTTCGGCGAGCAGGTCGACGTGCTCGTCTCCAGGACCACCTGGACCGGGTACGAGGGCGACGCGCTCCTACCGCCGGTCGTCGCGGCGCGGCGCACCGCCGTGTCCGGCGGCGGCCTGCGGGTCGACCTGCCCGGCGGGGACGTGATGGCCGCCTACCGGGTCACCATCGTCCCCGCCGGCGGCGGCGCGCCGGCGCCGGACGCCCCCTGGACGGTCTCGGTCGAGGCGGAGTCCGCCACGCTCCACTCGGCCCAGGTCTTCGCCCAGGACACGACGGCGGACCCCCAGCTGTACGCGACCTCCGGCAAGCGGGACGTCGGCGCCATGAACAAGGTCGACTCCGCTGTGACGTTCGCCGTCACCGTGCCCCGCGACGGCCGCTACCGGCTGGGCATCCACCAGGGCGCGAACAAGGTGCCCGGCCGGCACGCGCTCTTCGTGGACGGCGCTCTCGACCAGATCGTCCAGTACTCCGCGACCCTCGGCTGGACCTACCGGGGCCGCACCGACGTGGAGCTCCAGCTGACCGCCGGCACCCACCAGCTCTCCCTGCGCACCAGCGCCGACGGCACGAACCTGCTGCCGGGCAGCGACATCACGCTCGACAGGTTCGACCTCACCGAGGCCGGCGCGGCGGAGCGGGCGGCCTACCCCGCCGACGAGGCGCGCCTGTCCGGCGGAGCGCGGATCACGCGGCACGGCACCGGCCCCGCCATCGTCCTGGGCGGCGGCGCGCGTGCCACGTTCTTCGTCGCCGCGAGCGAGCACGGCTACTACGACCTGGAGCTCGACTACCGGGCACGCGAGACGGGCGGCCTCCGGCTCCTCGTCGACGGGCGCGAGATCCCGGGCCTGCGGGCACCGCGTCCCGGCGAGGCCTCCTCGCGGGCCCGGGTGTACCTCCCGGCCGGCATCTCCAAGGTCGACGTCGGTGGCCCGGCCGGCCTGGAGCTGCGCGGCCTCACCACGGTACGGGCCGGGCAGGCGGACTCGGCCGTCCACCGGGTCGAGGCCGAGCAGGCGCCGCTCGCCGGTGCCGCGCAGCTGGTGGAGGTCCCGGCCACGAGCGGCTCGAACGCCTCGGGGCACGCCTATGTCGGGCAGATCGGCAACGGCGCGGGCAACACCGTGACCCTCCCCCGCCCTGACGGGTTCGGTCCCGGCGAGTACGTCCTGACCGTGCATTACGCCAACGCCGCCAGGAACAGCGGCCATCCGTACAACACGGACGTCATCAGCCGGTTCCTCGACATCACCGAGACCGGCGGCTCGACGACGCGCGGTGTGTTCCGGCACACCTACGCGTGGGACAACTTCTGGCCGCAGGCGACCCCGATCACGCTCACGACGGAGAAGGGCGCGATCGTGCTCGGCAACGCGACGGCCCACGGGCCGAACATCGACCGGCTGGAGCTCGCGCGGCTGGTGCTGGAGGTCGACAACCGGCCGCGCGACTGACCCCGTGCCGTCACCCGGCGCACCCCGGCGTCGGCCGAGGCGCCTTCTCCCGGCTGTAGAGGGATCTTCTGTTCGGCCGGCACAGTCCTCACAATGATCAACCCATGTTAGAAAGGGGCTCGCGTTTCTGAGGACGAGGTGTACTGGGTGATGGACGACGTGCTCCGTGCGATGGCCGAGAAGATCTCGGCGGGGGCGCCCTCCGGGTGGCGGCGGGCGGAGCTGCGCGGGTTCGCGAGCGGTCGCGGCGGGTCGGGGCACCGCGGCCTCAGGTTCGAGCCCGGGGGCGCGGGTGACGACATCGACGTGCATCCGGAGCTGACCGCGCTGCACGACCTCGCGAGGGCGCCGAACGGCCGGCTCACCGTCGAGCTGGTCGTCGAGGCCAGGGGCCGGTACGAGGCGGTGATCAGCCGGTCGCTGGAGCGCGATGAGGACAACGGCTTCCTGTACGTGCTCGATCCCACCGCCCTGCCGCCCGAGCCGGGCACGTTCCAGCAGGGCCCGGAGAACGCCACGCCCGCCGGAGACCCGCGCGAGGCGGTCGCCCTGCTCGGGGCGTACCTGAGCGAACGCGACCGGATCCTGGGCTGGGACACGTACGCGCCGCCGCCCGCGCTCCCCGGGGCCCGCCGCGCCCGGCTGGAGGCCCGCCTGCCGGCTCCGCTCCCCGACGACCTGCGCGCCCTCTACACGCGGGTGGACGGCGACGGCGGCGAGGGCCTGCTGGACCGGCATCCGTGGTTCGGCCTCGAACTGCTGGAGAACCAGAGCAGGCGGGAGAACCGGTGGTGGGCGGCGGGCCGCGCCTGGCGCGACCACCTGGAGAGCCCGGTCATCAGCAGCGCGGGCGCCCCGCTGGCGGTGCGCCGGATGTCGGACCACCCGCGCTGGATCCCGTTCGCCACCAGCACCGGCGGCGACTTCCTGGCCGTGGACCTGGCGCCGGGGCCCGGCGGGCGCCCCGGCCAGGTCATCCGCATGGGGCTGCACCACGGCGGCGGCCCGGCCTACGTCGCCGATTCGGTGACCGGCCTGCTGCGGCGGCACGTCGACGCGCTGCGGGCGGGCGCCTACGAGGTGATGCCGAACGGGCTCTGGATCGATCTCGGCAAGCCGGGCCCGGGCGCGCATGAGGAGTCGCGCTCGCTGACGGTCGCCGACGCGGCGTCGATGCGGGGCATGCACCACGGGATCGAGCGGTTATCGGTGGTCAACGCCCCCTCGGCCGATTTCGGGGCGGTACGTGGAGCGCCGGCGCTGTGGGAGGTGCGGGTGGAGAACTGCCCGGGAGCCGACCTGGCGCCGCTCCGGGACACGCCGGTGGAGCTGCTGGACCTGTCCATGGACACGATCGACCTGGCGCCGCTGGCCGGCCACCCCACGCTGCGGATACTGGTGCTGAGGACCGGGCGGCCGGTGGACCTGGCGCCGCTGCTGTCGTGCCCGCGCCTGTACGGGCTGGATCTGTCCGGGGCGCCGATCCGCGACCTCGGCGTGCTCGGTGAGCTGAGCGGCCTGCTCTACCTGCGGCTGCGCCGCGGGCAGTGGGAGGAGCTGTGGAAGCGGGCCGGTCACCCGGCGGGACTCGCGGCGGCCGGGCTGGCCGCCGAGCCACGCCGGGAGAAGACCTGGTGGCGGTCGCTCGACCGGGCCGACCACGCCCCCGAGCCGTCACCGCGGACGGCGGCGGGCTGGGCGATCGCCCTGGCCGGGGAGCGGGCCGACGTGCTGGTACGCACCGGCCGGTACACCCGGCCGCGCTGAGGTCGGCCCTCGTCGACATCAGGTCCGGGGCACGCTGGTGCCGCCCCGGAGAGGGCGCCCTGGTCCAGGTGACCCGGACCAGGGCGGGGTCAAGGAGTCTCGGGCAGGCCCGCCACGCTGTCGCTGAGCGCCGCCGCGACGGCCCCATCCACGGTGGGATGGATGTTCATGATGTCCCACACCTTGGTGATCTGCAGCACACGGGCCGGCATCGGATGCACAGCGGCCAGGTAGAGCCCCTGCGGATGCGCGGCGGCGTTGAGCCGCAAAAGCGTGTGAAGGCCACTGCTGTCCATGAAGCTCAATCCACTCAGATCGAGCACCAAGGGCTGTCCTGACCGGCTCATCCGCGTGGTGTACGACTCGAGCCTGTCAGCGTTGCTACAGTCGATCTCGCCGGCCACGGTGATCAGCACACCTGTGATCAGCTGCCGGCACTCCAGTGTCAGAGGGGTCATGGCGGGTCAGCGCGCCGGTAGCGCCTGCACAACAGTGACGAGCATGGCGTCCTCACAGTAGGTGGTCAGCGTGGATGGGACAACGGCGAAGAGACCGTGTGACAACAATAATCCCCGAAGGGGGTTACCGGAAAGCCGTTTCGCCATAGGATCTTCAGGTAAACAGTTTTTCGCCCGCTCCACGGGTTCGGCATCCCTGGCGCGGAGGAGGCGAAGTGAGCCGTGAGTACATCCGATGACCGTCCCTCCACCTGGACGTTCCTCACCCATCACGCCCGGGTGCTGGTGGAGATCGCCCGTGACCCCGAGGTACGGCTACGCGACATCGCCGCCAGCATCGGCATCACCGAACGCACCGCCCAGAACATCGTGCGCGACCTCTACGAGGCCGGCTATCTCGCCCGCACGCGCATCGGGCGGCGCAACCACTACACCATCAACCTCGATCAGCACTTCCGCTACCCCACCGAGGCCAGCCTGCCCATCAGGCTGCTCATCGACATGTTCACGCAGCACGACCTGCCCACCGCCAAGACCACTCGCGGTGAGCCCTCCGCGTCCTGACCGCCGGGGGTCAGCTCAGCAGTTCGCGGGCCAGCGCCTCGCGCCACCACCGCTCGACCCGATCAGGGGACCAGCCGCGCTCGGCGGTGAGCGTGGTGTAGACGTCGATGCTGCACAGGCCCGCGTAGATGTCGACCGCGGCCGCCACGTTCAGGCCCTCCCGCAGGACGCCCGCGGGCCACGAGGAGAACACCGCCGCGCGGGTCTCGTCGGCCCTCCTGCGGCCGTCGCGGTAGACCGCCGCCAGCTCCGGCTCCGTACGGCCGGCCTCGCGCAGCAGCGTGATCACGTCGCCGGCGCGTTCGTACAGGCGCCGGTCGAAGCCCGCCATCGCGGCCAGCTGCCGCGCGGGATCGCGCTCCGCGGCCTCCAGCTCCGCGAGCTGCTGAGACGGGTCGGCCGACAGGTCGGCCGCGTCGGCCAGCGCCCGGGTCAGCCCGCCCTTGTTGCCGTACGCCGCGTAGACCGTCGGCACGGAGACCCCCGCCTCGCGTGCCACGTCGCGCACGGTGGTGGCGGTCCAGCCTTGATCGACGAAGAGCCGGCGCGCCGCGCGGGCGATCTCGGCACGTGTCTCCAGCGCCTGCGTCGTACGGCGCAACGAGTCGTATCGACGCCGGCCCACCTCTGCATCCATGCTCTGCACCCTAATAAGACACGGGTGCGCGGCGGCCGCGTGGTCCGTGCGGCATGATCGCGGCCCTAGGGTGGGCCTCATGGACCACGTCCTGATGACGGAGCGCCTGATCCTGCGCCCGGTGACCGTGCACGACCATGCCGAGCTACTGGCGCACTGGACCGGCGCCGATGTGCGGCGGTTCCTCTTCGACGGGGCGGTCCTGTCTCCGGCGGAGATCAGCGAGGTCATCGAGGAGAGCGTGCGCGCCTTCGCCGCGGCCGGCCACGGCCTCTGGCTGGTCCGGCAGAAGGACGGGACCGAGCTGGTCGGCACGGCCGGGCTGCGGCCGCTGGAGGAGCTCGGGCTCGAGGTCTTCTACAGCCTGGAGCCCGCCGCGTGGGGCAAGGGCTATGCCACCGAGGCCGCCCGCGCGGTGGTCGAGTACGCGCTCGGCCCGCTCGGGCTGCCCGAGGTGCTGGCCGAGGTGGACGAGGGCAACGCCGCCTCGGTGGCGGTCGTCGAGCGGCTTGGCATGACGGCGTTCGACGTGGTGCCCGGCCTGCTCGGCCAGATGACCCGTTACCGGCGCACCCCCTGACGGGGGCGTACGCGCGTCACGGCAGCTCCCGGATCGCTCCGGCCAGTTCCTCGGCGTGGGTGAGCTGGGGATGGTGATCCGCCCCCTTGATCGTCGTCACCCTCGCCCGCGGGCCGAGCGTGTCGAGCAGCGCTCGGCCCGCGGCGGTCAGCGGGTCCTCGGCGCCCACGATCACATGCACGCGGCCCTGGTAGCGGGCGAGCGCGGCTCGGAGGTCGCCGCGACGGCGCGTGCGGCCGGCGGCGGACAGCAGCCGCGCCGCATGGGCGGCCACGCGGCCTCTGCGCAGATCCTCGGCGCTGGACGCGAGCCGTTCGGCGTGGGCCGCGTCCCCGGTGAGCAGCCGCGCCAGGGCGGCCGGACGCGCCCGGCGGAGGACCAGGCGAGCCAGCGGGGCCACCCGCGTGGCGAGCCCGCCGCGAGCCTGGAGGAAGAAGGGCGAGACCAGGGTGAGCCGCTCGACCCGATCGGGGTGCGCCAGGGCCGCCTCGACAGCGGCGGCGGCGCCGATGGAGTGGCCGACCAGGTGCACGCGGCCGGCCTCCTCGACCAGGGCGCTCAGCCAGGCGGGCAGGTCCCGCGGGCGCCCCGCGCTCATCCCGAGGCCCGGCAGGTCCACCACGCGGGCGTCGCCGAGCGCGACGGCGACCGGAGCCCAGGTGTCGGCGTTGACGGGCAGGCCGGGCAGCACCAGCGTCGGCGCGCCCGGCTCACCGATCCCGAACGTCCGCACGCCCGCGTGCCGCGTGAACCGCCGCACCGGACCGGCGGGCGCGGCCCCGAACCGGTGGGCGGCCAGGTGGTCGGCCCATCGCAGGATCGACTCGGTGGTGGCGGGAAGCGCGAGCCCGTGACGCCCGGCGAGCGCGCGGGCGGGCCCCGTGGGATAGCGGTCCGACGACAGGAAGGTCAGCGTCTCCGGGTCCGTCCTGGTCAGCGCGGCCGGCAGGCGCCGTATCAGTGACACGGGGACCTTCAGGCGCGGGACCTCGACCTCGTAGTGCCGCCCCACGAGCGAGAGGAGCTCCGGCAGCGGCGGGGTGCCGTCGTCCAGGATCCAGTACGAGGCCCGCGCGGCCGCAGGGTCCTCGGGAAGCAGCGTCATGAACCGCGCCAGGTAGTCCACGGGGATCACGGGGACGAACGTCCGCTCGCTCCCGGGCAGAGCCGCGAGCGAGCCGCGCCAGAGCTCCTTCAGGCTCGCGGCGAGCCCGATCTGCTGGTCGGACTCGCCGCTCGTGCTGTCGCCGATCACGCTGGAGGGGTTGACGATGGACCAGGGCACGCCGAGGCGGTCGGCGGTGGCCTGGAAGAGCGCGTCGGACTCGACCTTGGACGCCTCGTAGGGGCCGAGGCGCCGGTAGGCGCGTCGTACGACGTCGTCGCTCCACGGCACCGTCGCGGGGTCCTGGCCTCCCACGCGGTAGCCCGAGACGTGCACGAGCCGCCGCAGGCGGGGCAGCCGCGCGGCGAACGACACGATCGCCCGCACGCTGCCGACGTTGGCGTGACGTGCCTGCTCGACCGTCATCCCGAACCGGTAGGCGCCCGCGCAGTTGTAGATCTCGGTGACGTCCTCCCAGGCCGGCGCGCCGCCCTCGACCAACGCCGGCGCGCCGCCCTCGATCAACGCCGGCGCGCCGCCCTCGATCAACGCCGGCGCGCCGCCCGCGGCCAACGCCGGCGCGTCGAAGTCGACGCGGACGTCGGCCGGGACGCTCCGGCAGCCGTGCTCGGCCAGCCACTCGCCCAGCCGGGCGCCGGAGCCGCTGTCGCGCGTCGCGGCGGTGACCCGGACACCGGCCTCGTCCAGGGCGAGGATGAGGTGGCGACCGACGAACCCGGTCGCGCCGAACACGAGCGCGTGCCTGCTCACGGCGCTCATGGGGTCTCCTTCGCGGGCGGCTGGTCGAGAAGGTCGCCGAGCACCTGGGCGGCGTCGCGCAGCGCCTGCACGTCGCGCCGGGCACGGGAGACGATCACCGCGCCCTCCAGCGCGCTGACGACGGTCGTGGCGAGGGCGCGCGCCGCCGGACGCGCGTGGCCGCGGCCCGCGAGCTGCTCGGTCATCGGCCCGATCCACGACTCGAAGGCGGCGGCGCAGGCGGTGCGGAGCCGTTCGCTCTGCGCGCCCATCTCCAAGGTGACCACGGACACCGGGCAGCCGAGCCGGTAGTCGCTGCCGGTGAGGATCCCGATCAGGACGTCGACCATCCCCCGGAGCACCTCTCCCGGGCTGGCCGCCGCGGCGGCCATTTCGGTCACGAGCCCGCGGAACTGGTCGGCCGCCAGCTCGACGGCCTTCTCGCCCAGCGCCTCCTTGCCTTCGGGGAAGTGGAAGTAGAGCGATCCCTTCGGGGCCCGGGCATGCTCCGTCACCGTGGTGAGCCCCGTGCCGCTGTAGCCGCGCGCCTGGATCAGCTCGAGCATCGACTCCACCAGCCGCCCGCTCGTCCGCGCACCCTTGTCTGTGACCATGGGAGCAAAATAGACCGGTCTACATATTTTTGACAACCCGCAGCCCCCGGTCCGGCTGCCACCAGGCTCCCCCGCGCCCCGCCCTGCCTGCGGGAACGAGGTCGCGAGGGGCCTCGACGATCAACGACCGAAGATCCAGACACGAAGATTCTGGTCACAAACATTTCCTGAAATAACCGGTCTATCGTATTGCCATTGACTGGAATTGTTGGAACATATGGTCATAGTCATCGAGTGAGGTCCAAAGATCGCTTACCGCAATCAGGTGGCGGCGAGGGGAAAGGGGCAACGCTCATGCACCAACGTGCTGTCCGAAACCTGGCCAAGCTCGATACGACGCAAGCCAGAATCACGCGGATCTTCGACGCGGCAGCGGGCGGGAAGAACAACTTCCTGGTGGACAAGGACATGGTGCGCCATTTCGATCAAGTAACCCCCGCACTCACCACCGCGGCCCGCGCCGTGCTCCAATTCCTGTCCCGCGCGGTACGCCACCTGGCCGCCGCCGAGGGCGTGGACCAATTCCTGATCGTGGGCAGCGGCGTCCCCAGCGGCCTTCCGGCCGGGCACCGGCTGCACGACATAGCGCGCCGCGCCTCCGCCGGACCCGGCCCGCGCGTCGTGTACGTGGAGAGCAACCCGATGGTGATGACCATGGCGCAGGCCACCATCGAGCCCTTCGACGACCTGGTCCGCGTGGTGGACGGTGACGTGCGCGAGATCGACGAGCTGCTCCGGGACCACGTGGTCCAGACGTTCCTCGACTGGGACAGGCCGCTGGCGGTGCTGCTGGTGTCGACCCACTGCCTCGACGACGACGAGAGCGCCCATTTCGTGGTCAAGCGGCTCCGGCACGCGGCGCCGAAGGGCAGCTTCCTGGGCCTGCTGCACACCACGTTCGACGCCGTCCCGCCGGAGCTGCTGCCCGCCATCCGGAGCATGGTCGCCATGACACTCCCCCACTTGGCCATCCGCACCCGCGAGGAGGTCCAGGCCCTGCTCGACGGCTTGGACCTGATCGAGCCCGGGCTGGTGTGGGTCCCGCAGTGGCGCCCCGGCGAGCGCGACCTGGCCTGCCCCACCGAGCGCGAGCCCGCCTGCCACGACGAGCCCGCCTCCTCAGGGAACTACGGCGCCGTGGCCCGCATCCCCTGAGGAGCGCGCACCGCCCACCCTTTATCCGATTTATCGGCATATTTCATGATTATCCTGGCCGTCACACCAGCCCCACTGGTCACCAGCGTTACCAGAACGAGACTTCCGACGCGAATGCGTCAATGTATGTCGATTTTATCGGTGGAGCATTTGGGCCATCCGGAAATTTCTCATATGTGCGGTGTCTGACAAGGTCAATTGCCCTGCAAGGCAAATGCAAGGATTTCCCGTCTATGATTCCGCCATGACAAACCGCGGCAGATCCAGCGCGTTGCCGCCATTTTGGCAACTGGGGCTCGGAATAGCGCTCGCCGCGATCGGAGTGCTCCTCTCGGTCCTCGTCGTCGGCGGAGTGCGGCCCCAGCAGCAGGGGCTCCTCCTCGTCGACGCCCGCGGCCAGGACCCGCGGTCCATGGCCGCCCCCGCCGCGCTCAAGACCATCGACCCCGCCGATGTGGACGGCCTGATCATGTTCGTCGACAACCTCCAGCTGTGGAGCGCCTGCTTCGCCAGGAAGGACGGCCCGGTGTGCCGGGCCGTGACGCCGTTCGCGAAGGACGTCTGGTTCTTCACGGACCCCCAGGCCGACGGGGTGCTCCGCATGCTCTCGCTGCCGGCCCGTCCCCTCGCCGGGCCGCGGCCCGTCGCCGTGGTCGGGGTCGGCCCCAAGGAAGGGCGGTCGGCTCTGCCGGGCCTCCTGTCCGGAGCCGCCGCCACCGTCCTGGGGTGCGCCGGCGCCCTGGTCGCCGCCGCCGCTCTCCGGCGGATGCGCAGGCGCGCTGCCGCGGATCCAGCCGGCGTCGAGGAGCGGGAACCGGCCTCCAGGGCTCCCGCCCGCCCGTCCGGCTCCTACCCGCCGCACCACGCACGCTCCGGCGGCGCTTCCGACCCGGCGCACCGCGCGGGCTCCGGCACTGGTTCCGGCCCGGCGCAGCCCGCGCGCTCCGGCGGCGCCTCCGACCCGGCGCACCCCGCGCGCTCGACCAGCATGTGGGACCGGGCGGCCCGCCGCGAGCCGCCCGTCGCGGACCCTGCCCGCCGCGAGCCGCCCGTCGCGGACCCTGCCCGCCGCGAGCCGCCCGGCGCGGACCCTGCCCGCCGCGACCGGCCGGGCAGGGACCCGGCACGCCAAGAAGGATCGGGCTCGGGCCGGACAGGCCGCGAGCGGCCCGGCACGACCACGGACCCGGCGTACCGGACGCGGCCCGGCACGGGCTCCCGCAACCGCGCTCAGCTTGAGGGCGGGAGCGCCGCTCCGGTCCGGGAACCGGAGGCGGGCAGGCGGGACGCGGGCGAGGGGCACGCACACAGCGCGGCGGCGCTGGGCGAGCTGCGCGCGATGGCGGAGCGCGACCAGCCGGGCCTCGGCGCCGTGGCGCGGACGCACTTCGGCCCGGACGGCGGCTACGTGCAGGTGGACGAGGTGGTCGCGTGGGCGAGGCCGGCCGACCCGGGAGCGCCGCCGATCGTCGCGGGAGAACACATACGCCTGGTGGGCGTGGACGAGGTCGGCTGCGCCCTTGTGGTGGCCCGCGCCGGCAACGGTTACGGAGGGAAAGACGGATGAGCATCGACGCGCTGCCCAGGGTGCAACCGGCCAAGAGCCGGCTCCCCATGGCGCTGGTCCTGGACACGTCCAGCTCGATGAGGGAGGGCGACCGGATCGGCGAGCTGAACGCCGCGCTGGGCACCTGGCGTACCGAACTGCGCCGCAACTCCCACCTGGCCAGGCACGGCGAGATCGCCATGATCACCTTCGGCCACCAGGGGGTGCGCGTCGTGGACCCGACGGGGCGCGGCGACGGGGAGCCGGCGGAGCCGTTCGCCTCGGTGGAGGACTTCGCCCCGCGGCCGCTGGTCGCCGGCGGCGTCACGCCGATGATCGAGGCGATCCGGCGCACGTTCGAGCTGATCGCCGCGCGCAAGCAGCAGATCAGGCAGCAGAACCGGGTCCTGCAGAACCGGCCGCTGGTCTACCTGATCACGGACGGCGTGCCGACCGACGACCGGGGCGTGCTCACCGACCGCTGGCGCGACCTCGCTCCGGCGATCCGCGCCCAGGAGAACGGCAACCACCTGCTCTTCTTCGCCATCGGCGTCCAGGGGGCGGACATGGACGTGCTGGCGGGGCTGGCGCCGCGCTCCCACTTCAACCTCGCCGACCTCGACTTCACGCAGGTGCTGCGGCTGGTCTCGACCAGCATGGACAGGACGTCCAGGAGCTCGCGGATGGACCAGCCCGCGGACGAGGCGTACGAAGAGGTCAACCAGCTGATGACGCAGAACGAAGAGATCCGCAAATACCTCGAGAGCAACGGCTGAGATGAACAGGCGAGAGTGGGTCATCGTCAAGGGCAGCGTCACCGGCCCCAGCCACATCCGCGAGGGCGTGACCAATCAGGACGCGACGCTGGTCACCCGGCTCGGGACCGGCGCGTACGTGCTGGCGGTCGCGGACGGCGCGGGCTCGCGCAGCAGGTCCGACCAGGGCGCGCGGCTGGCCATGGACGTCGTCAAGGGCAGCGCGGGCGACTGGTTCGGCACGAAGCTCCCGGCGGACGCCGCGCAGTGGCGGACGGCGGTCAGGATGTACGCCGAGCACTGCCTGACCCGCTTCGACTCCCGGATCGCCCGCCTGGTCGAGGAGATCCGCGCGGAGGAGCGCGACCCGCGGACGGCCGACGACATCCGGGGCGACTTCGCCACCACGCTCTTCGCCGTGATCGCGGCGCCACCGTACTTCGCCTACTTCGCCGTGGGCGACGGCTTCCTCGTCGTGAGCCGGCGGCCGGGCGGCTCGCACCTGCTGCAGGCTCCGTCCGCGGGCCGCGACAACGCCGGCGAGACGGTCTTCATCACCTCGCGGGACCGCGATGCCCACCTCACGCCGCTCGTGCTGGTCGACGACCGGATACGCGGGATCTGCCTGGCCACGGACGGCCTGATCGAGGCGACGCTGGAGCTGAGCGCCGACGCCGGAGGCGAGCAGATGTTCAGCGCCCCGGCCGAGTTCGAGGGCTATTTCAACTACTTCGCCAGACCGGGCGCGGATCCCAGCGATCTGGAACGTCAGCTCCAGTCGACGCAGTTCGCCGAGACCTCCGGTGACGACAAATCGATGATCATCGCGGTGAGGCCCTGATGCAGCGACGGCTGAGAACCCCGGAAGGGCGTTACGTCCCGATCTCCTCGCAGCAGCTGGGCTTAGGGGCCGAGGGCATCGTGTTCGCGCTGGAGGACACTCTCGCCCTGTGCGCCAAGATCTACACCAGGCGGCCGGCCGACGCCGCGCACCGCATCAACAGCCTCGCGCTGCTGCCGCCCGCGACCTGGGACGGCCACGGCCGTGACCACCTGCCGGTGGCCTGGCCCCGGCGGGCGCTGCTGGACGAGGCGGGCGAGCTGCGCGGGTTCCTGATGCCCCGCATCACCGCCGTGGAGCTGGAAGAGCTGTTCGAGCCGCGCGGCCGGGTCATGTCGCTCGACGAGCCCACCTGGAAGACCCTCGTGGCCGTCGCCGCCCGCCTGGCCGAGACCGTCGCCCGCCTGCACGCCGCGGGCATCGTCATCGGGGACGTCAGCCCCAAGAACGTCATGGTGAACCGGAGCGGCCAGGTGACGCTGATCGACTGCGACACCGTGCAGTTCACCGACGCGGGCACGCGCCGCCGCTTCCCGAACACCAAGCGGACCGACGACTACGCACCGCCCGAGATCCTGAACGGCCCGCCGGGCGAGCTGACGCCGGCGCAGGACGCGTTCGGCCTGGCGGTCGTGATCTGCACGCTCCTCATGGAGGGCGACCACCCGTTCGAGGGCCGGGCCGTCAGGCTGGGCCCCGACCAGGACGCCTCGATCGTCCAGAACATCCTCATGCAGGACAACCGCATCTCGCATCCGGAACGGCTGCGCGAGACCGGTGACGAGTACCCGGTGCGCCTGCTGCCGCTGGGCGTGCTGGAGCTGGCGCTGCGCTGTTTCGGCCCCGGCCACTACGACCCGGACGAGCGGCCGACGGCGAGCGAGTGGCAGAGCGCGCTCTACACCGCCGGCCACGACCTCATGGGGTGCCGCGTGAACGAGCGGCACTTCTACTGCGGTGACCTGGACGCCTGCCCGTGGTGCGAGCTGGCCGAGCGGCGCGGCGACGACCTGTATCCGATGCCGGTCACCGGCGCCCGTCCGCGCGCCTCCGAACCGCGCTCCCGTCCGTCCAGGCCGGCCGCCGACAGGCCCGCTGCTCCCAGGCGGCGCCAGACGCCGCCCCGCCAGGCACCGCCCCGTCAGGCACCGCCCCGCGGGCCGGGGCCGGCCCCGCAGCCGGCGCCCGCCCCGAACGCGACCCCGCCGCCGTACTACCCGCCGCCCGCGCCGCCGTCCATCCCCGTGGCGGGGCCGCAGCCGGCCGCCAACCAGCCGCCGACGAGCCAGTACGTGAACGCGCCCGCGAACCAGCCGGGCACGGGCGGCTCCGGCGGCTCGGGGTGGGTCCTGTTCCTGCTGGTCCTCGTCATCATCGTCATCATCATCGCCATCCTGTGAAAGGCGCCCGTTGGCATCCTCCCCCTCGTAAACGAGGGAGAGTCTCACGGTCGCCCGTGAGGGTTCCTGCTTCACCGCCGGTTGCCCGCCCGAGAGGACTCTCGTTGAGGTCTTACACCAGCTCCACAGGCGTTTCAGCTCTCCGCCAGCCCAGCGGCGAGCACGTTCTTGGCCGCGTTCACGTCCCGGTCATGAACCGCGCCGCAAGCACAGATCCACTCACGGACGTTCAGCGGCATCTTGTCTCGCAAGACCCCGCACGCCGAGCACAGCCTCGACGAGGGGAACCAGCGATCCACCGCCACCAATTCCCGCCCGTACCAGGCCGCCTTGTACTCCAGCATGCCCCGCAACTCCCGCCACGAGGCATCGGAGATGGCGCGCGCCAGCGAGCGGTTCTGCACCATGTTCCGCACGGTCAGGTCTTCCACGGCGATCACTTGATTCTCGCGAACAAGCCGTGTCGTGACCTTGTGCAGATGATCCCTCCGACGATCAGCGATGCGGGCATACACCCGTGCCACCCGGCGCCGGGCCCTGTCCCGATTGCTCGAGCCCTTCTCCTTACGGGCGAGCGCCCGCTGCGCCTTGGCCAGCCTCTTGCGGTCGGCCCGCTCGTGACGCGGGTTGACGATCTTCTCCCCGGTGGACAGCGTCGCCAGGGCGGTGATGCCCGCGTCCACACCCACGCTCTGCCCGGCGGGCGGGAGCGGGCTGATCTTCTCCTCGACCAGGATGGACACGAACCAGCGCCCTGCCGCGTCCCTCGACACGGTCACCGTGGACGGGACCGCCCCCTCCGGCAACGGGCGCGACCACACGATGCTCAGCGGCGCATCCATCTTCGCCAGCGTCAACCGGCCGTCGCGCCACCGGAAGGCCGAGCGGGTGTACTCCGCCGACGCCCGCGACTTCTTCCTGCTCTTGAACGTCGGGTACTTGGCCCGCTTGGCGAAGAAGTTCGCGAAGGCGGCCTGCAGGTGGCGCAGTGCCTGCTGCAGCGGCACGGACGACACCTCGGACAGGAAGTCGTACTTACCGCTGCGTTTCCACTCCGTCAGTCGTGCCGAGGACTCCACGTAGGAGATGCGGCGGCCCTGCTGGGTGTAAGCGCGGGTGCGTTCTTCGAGGGCCTTGTTGTAGACGAGGCGGACGCAGCCGAACGTCCGGGCGAGCTCGGAGGCTTGCTCGGGGGTCGGGTAGAAGCGGTACTTGTAGGCCCGCTTCACGGTCTGCGCCACGCCTCACATTCTACCGCCCGACCGGCTAAAAATCGTGCTGATGTTCGATACGGCGGTTCTACCTTACGGCGCATCGCCTAACCCTGCCCTGCTCCGCAGGAGTCCGATTCCTCCCCCGCCTGAAGCTGAAGGCGAGGGGTTCCTCGGAGGTATCTGATGAAGGAAGAGATCCTCATGGTGGCCGACACCCATCCGGCCTGCCACGTGCTCGGGCCCGGCGTGCGGTTCTGCGTGTGGGTGCAGGGGTGCCCGTTGCGGTGCAAGGGCTGCGTCAGCCAGGAGTGGATCCCGATGGCGGGTGGTCGGCCCACGCCGGTCGGCGAGCTGGCCGCACGCGTCGCGGAGCAGGCCAGGGACGGGCTCACGCTCTCCGGCGGCGAGCCCTTCGCCCAGGCCGGGCCGCTGTCCGCGCTCGTCACCGCGGTCCGCCGGGCGCGCCCCGGCCTGTCGGTGATGGCGTACACGGGCTGGACGGTCGAATGGCTGCGCGCCGCCGGCACCGACGACCAGCGGCGCCTGCTGGGCCTGCTCGACCTGCTGGTCGACGGGCCGTACGTCGCCGCCCGCCACGCGGACCTGCGCTGGCGCGGCTCGGCCAACCAGCGGATCCATCTCCTGTCCGACCGCCACCGCGGCGAGCTCGGTGACGATCACGGCCAGGGGCTCCAGTTCGAAGTCACCACGACGGGGTCCGTGCACTGGATGGGCGTGCCTCCCGTGCCCGGCTTCCGCCCCGCGTTCGAGCAGGCGCTGCACCTGAGACTAGGAGAGAGCGGTGAGCAAGTCCCCTAAGTACAGCTCGGCGGAGGCCTCTCGCGAACGGCGGGAGCGCCGCGAGCGCGAGCGGGCCGAACGCGAACGCCGGCGCAGGGAGAAGCTGGAGCGGCAGCGGCTGGCCGCGCTCGAGCGCGCCAGGACCGAGGTCCTGGCGCGGACGGACGTCATCGCCGCGGCCTGCGCCGATCTCGCCGCCCGTGCCGCCGTGCTGCCCGAGCCCGGCCGGTACGGCAAGCCGGCTCGCAAGGCGGAGAAGATCCGCAAGGGCGTCGCGGCCGCCACCGGGCTGCCCGAGCTGGCCGAGGCCGGTCGCCGCCTGGACGAGCTCGAGCAGCGGCAGGCCGCCCTCGCCGTCGAGCTCACCGGCGAGCTGCGCGGCCAGGCCACGGACCAGGTCGAGGCGGTGTCCGCGGCGCTGGAGAGCATGGCCGAGCCGGAGCGCCGGCGGTTCGACGCGAAGGGCGCCGCCGAGGTGGCCGGCGTCCTGGCCGAGCTGCGCTCGGCCGCCGCGGCGGGCGACGCCGTCGCGGTGCGCGACCGCGCCGACGCCGCGTCCGAGCTGATCGGGGCGCACCTCCTGCGGGCGATCGAGGGCCGGAACGCCCACGAGCGGGCCAGGCAGGAGGCGGAGCTGGCGCTGGATCGGGCCGACGCGCGGCTGGCGGCGCTGGAGGACGACGCGCGCGCGACCGGCGTACCGCTGCAGGACCTCGAGCTGGCCCGCGCCGCCGTCACCATGCTCCGCGTCGAGCAGGACCGGGAGCGCTACGCCGAGGTGACGGCGGACGTGGAGCGGCTCGACGGCCGGCTCGACGCGCACGAGCGGGAGCTCGACGACGCGATCGCCCGCATCACCGAACGCCGCCAGCTGCTGACCTCGATCGTGCAGACGCTTCCCAGGCTGGGGTTCATCGTCGAGGCCGGCACCTTGCAGGAGAGCCCTGACGGGGCGATCGGGGTGCGCGCGCACCGCCGGAGCGGCGACGCGGTCGCAGTGGTCGTGGAGGCGTCGGGCACCGGCGAGCACCGCATCCTGTACCTGTCCGACGCGCTGGCCGCGGCGCAGGAGCGCGGCGGCTCCGGCACCCAGGAGTGCGTCTCACTGCTGGACCTGGCCGAGCGCGCGAACGCCACGGTGCGGACCGAGGGGTTCGACGTCGGGCAGGTCGAATGGGACGACCGCGGCGACCCCCGTCCCCCGGGCGGCGCGGCCATGCGCTTCGGGCCCGGCGCCCCGCAGGCACGGCGGCACGGGACGCCGTCATGAGCACCCCGGCCGGACCCCTCGCGTCTGCCTGGATGAGCAGGGCCTTTCAGGAGGTCAACCGCGGCAGGCACCTGCTGCTGCACGGCAACGTCGACGACCTGGCCCTGTGGGGGCGGCAGTTCCTGCCGTTCCGCCAGGCCGTGCTGGAGTTCCTGCGGGTGGCGGGGTTCTCCGCGCTGGGCGAGTACGACCTGGTGGACGGGCTCACGTACCCCGATCCGGAGAGCGAGCAGGTCTTCCGCGCCCGCCTCGACGCACCCCCTCCCCCGCCGTCCGGGCCGGCGCAGCCTCCGCCCGGCGGGAGCGGGGACACGCGGCAGGGGCGGCTCACGGGGTCGGCCGCGGCCCTGCGGCAGTCGCTGCAGACGGCGCAGCACGTGCCGGTACGGGATCCGGGCGACATGCTGGCCGCGGCGATGATCATGATGACGCAGCGCCGGGACCCGTGCGCCGTCGTGCTCCACGGCGTGGACCTGATCGTCGGCGTCAACTACCCGGCGGGCGAGGAGTACCGCTCGCAGGTCGCGCACCTGCGCCGGCTGCTGGCCGACGCCGCCGAGGTGCCCCCCGACGGACGCAGGAACACGGTCGTGCTGGTCGCCAAGGAGCTGTCCGCTCTGCCCGACCTTCTCTACCGGGACAATCCGCACCTGACGCCCATTCAGCTGAGGCCGCCCACGTCCGACGAGCGGGCGCTCTACCTCACCCAGCATCTCGGGTCCTTCCACGGCGCGTTCTCCCTGGAGCCGGCGGCGGCGGCCCGCGCCGTGAAGACCCTGGCGAACCTCACGGAGGGCATGACGCTGCTGGACATCGCCGCGCTCAGGGCCACCTCCCGCATGGCGCACATCCCGGTCGACGCGGGCAAGCGGCTGGTGGCCAGGCACCGTTTCGGCGTACAGGACGACCCGTGGGAGAAGCTCGACACCGCCAAGGTCGTCAACGCCTCCGCGTTCCTGGCCCGGCGGGTGATGGGCCAGCCGGCGGCGGTGCGCGCGGTCGCGAGCGTGCTCGGCACCGCCAAGGTCGGCCTCGACTTCGCCGAGGACCAGCAGGCCGGCACCCGGCCCAAAGGGGTGTTCTTCTTCGTGGGGCCCACCGGCGTGGGGAAGACCGAGCTGGCCAAGGCCATCGCCGAACTGGTCTTCGACGACGAGTCCGCGCTGCGCCGCTTCGACATGAGCGAGTTCAACCAGGAGCACACCAGCGAGCGGCTGACGGGCGCCCCGCCCGGCTACATCGGGCACGAGCAGGGCGGCGTGCTCACCAACTGGATGCTGGAGCGGCCGTTCAGCGTGGTCCTCTTCGACGAGATCGAGAAGGCGCACCCGAAGATCTTCGACAAGTTCCTGCAGATCATCGACGACGGCCGGCTGACCGACGGGCTCGGCAGGACCGCCCACTTCTCCCACTCGATCGTGATCTTCACCTCCAACCTGGGCGCCGACGAGCTCGGCTCCCTGCCCGTGGCCGCCGACCAGCAGCCGGCGTACGAGCAGATCGAGCGGCACTTCCTGGCCAGCGTCAGCCGCTTCATGTCCGAAGAACTGGGCCGGCCGGAGCTGCTCGGGCGGCTCGGCGGCGGCGTCACCGTCTTCGACGTGCTGCGCGAGGACGTCATCGCCGGCATCGCGGGCAAGTTCCTGGACCAGCTCGCCCGCGGCGCCCGGGATCGCGGCCTGGAGGTCATCTACCAGCGGGACGCGATCGTCAGGGACGTGACGGCGGCGGTGATGTCGGACCATGCCGCCCTGGGGGCTCGGCAGGTGCGCAACCCGCTGCTGGAGCGCTGGGTCCGGGACCCGCTGGCGCAGTGGATCCTGCGCCACGACCCCAAACCGGGCACGCGCGTCTGGATCCACGGCAACGCCCAGTCGCCGCCGTACGTGGTGGAGGAGTTCCCGGAGTAGCCGGGGGCGGCGGCTCCGTCGACCCCGGACTACTCCGGGGATGGCGGTTCCGTCGATCCCGGACTACTCCAGGGATGGCGGTTCCGTCGATCCCGGACTACTCCGGGGGCGGCCGTCAGGCGCCCATGCCGGTCTTGATGGCCGCCTCCGCGGCGGTCAGCGCCAGCTTCTCGGCGATGGTCAGCGCCCAGCGGCCGGCCTTGGCCAGATGCCGGCGCACGCCGCCCTCGTCGCCGTTCTGCGCCGCCTTCTCCGCCGCCTCGACCGCGGCCACCGACTCCTGCTGCTCGGGCGTGCGCGCCCCCGCCATCATGGCCTCGCGCAGGGAGACGAGCTCTCTGGCCAGCCCGACCAGGTCGACGGGGGCGGCCGTCGTGATGTTCTGCTGGGCCGTGATGCTGGTGTTGTGGCTCACGTTGTTGGAGCCGACCTGGTTGACGTTGGCGTTCTGGAGATTGAACTGGTCACCCGCCATGGCGCTGCCTCCGTGGACGTTCAACACGAACCTGCTCATCCGACTGATGTCGGCCTGCAATCTCGCCACCTCGGCGTGGTGGGCGCGTTCGCGCTCGAGCCGGCGTTGCGTGCTGCGTACGCTCATCTCGGTGCTGCCGAGCAGGGGCCTGACCCCGATCTCGGCGATCGACTCGCCGGCGAGGCTGAGCGCGGTGGCGTGCTTCCACTCGGTACGCGCCTCGCGGATGGACTTGACGCACGCGTCCCAGTCCTGCCTGCCGATGGCGTCCTCCGCCTCCGCCCAGTGCAGCCAGCCCCGCATGTGCGCCAGCTCCATCTCGCGGATGTTGCGGTGCGCCTCCGGGTCGTTGGCGGCCTCGGACGACTCCAGCAGCTCCTTGAGCAGCCGGACCACCTCGCGCCCGTAGTCGACCGCCTCGCCGAAGTTGCCGTCCTGCGCCTCCCGCTGGAACTCCGCCTCGGCCTGCATCGCCGCCGAGTACTTCGCCATCTCTATGGAGTTGCGGTTCATCGCCGCGTACGCGCCGACCGCGGGCAGATCCAGGGCCTCGGCCTCCGAATAGAGCTGGAAGTACTTCTCGCACAGCGTCTGGGCCAGCTGGAAGCCTTCGAGCGCGCTCGTGAGGTGGCCCTGCCGCAGGTTGGAGGTGGCCCGGTGGAAGGCGATGTTGGCGTCGGTGATGGCGTTTCTCAGGACACCCTGGTGGGCCTGGGCGGAAGGGCCGTTCGCGAGCTCGATGAAGTATTCGCGGGCGCCCTCCAGAAAGGCGAGCGTCGAGTTGAGGTCGCCGCGCAGGCGTCTGTCCTCGGCCTCGAAGGTCCGTTTGACGCCCTCGGCGAGCAGCGTCAGCGCGTGCGCCTCGATCTGGGCGCTCCGCAGCCGGTCCCGGTACTCTTCGCCAGGCGGCGGCTCGGTGCGCTCGAGCTCGCGGCCGCAGATCGCGCGCAGCCGCCGGTTCAGCTCGATGATCTCGTCGAAGGCCTCACTCGCGGTGCTGAAGTTGAGGTATCCGGCGCAGAGATCGGCGAACTCGGCGATCCTGTTCTCCAGGTCTGATTCGACGGCGAAATAATCGTCGAACTCCGCCGGGGTGAGCGCGGCCATCAGCTCGTAAGAATTGACGCGCTCCTGCAATCGTTCGATCTCGTCGTAGTCAACTTCGGTCACGCGCCGCCTCACCAGATGGTCAACAGCCGAGCCCCCGCCCCGGGAATCAGAAATACATAATCGGCGCACGGCCGTGAAAAGTCCACCGGTTCTCATGCTCCGAAAAATACGATCAAGAAATGGCACCCTAATCCCGCAAAGAGGCAAATATGCCTTCAAATGCCGACAAGTCACTTTTATGGTGTTTTGTCCGGGCCGGGATAGAATGACGGCGAAAGACCCAAGGGGGAAGTCTCATGGGAAATCGCGTGGACTTCAAGACGTCCGAGTCGCTGGACAGAAGTGTCCAACACCTGACCCAGACCGAGCTGGACCGACTCGAAGAACTGCTGACCACCGACGATGGCGAACCTCGGCCGGCATCGGCAGCCACGCGGTGAAGTGGAGCGGGCGGTGCCGCTGCGCGAGGCCCGAAGGCGCGTGACGGCGGCGCTGGCCGCTCTTGGACTGCGGGCGGAGCTCGTGGACGCGGGCCCGGACCGCGAGCCGACCGCCTGGTGGTGCGAGCTGCTCGACGGCGCGCCACAAGGCCCGCCGGTCGCCTCCGGGATGGGCAAGGGGCGCCCGGAGGAGGCCCGCGTGGGCGCGCTGTTCGAGGCCGTCGAGCACTACCTCACCGGCCCGGCCGGGTTCGACCCCGCCGCCGTGGAGCCGGCCGCGCCCGCCGGGATCGCCGCGGGGCCGCTGCGCGCGGACGCCTGCGCCCTGCTGCTGGCCGGGCTGCCCGGCCGGCGGATGGCCTGCCTGCGCTACCGCGCCCTCGACGGGAGGAGGGAGGCGCTGGTGCCGCTCTTCCTCTCCGCCCCCTGGTACGTCGAGACCGACGCCGTACGGCTGCGCGAACTGGCCGGGGACGACTGCGACTACGCCCACCTCATGCGCTACAGCTGCAACAGCGGCTCGGCCACCGGCGTCACCACCGCCGAAGCGCTGCTGCACGCGCTCAACGAGGCAATCGAGCGGGACTGCCTCTCCCTGCTCCTGGTGCGGGCCTTCCTCACCGAGGACGGCTTCCGGCCCAGGCTGATCGACCCGCAGACGCTTCCGTACGGCCTGGCGCGAGCGCACGCGACGGCGGAAGAGCTGACCGGATCGCCGGTCCACCTCCTGGACATCACCAGCGACATCGGGGTGCCGACCATGCTGGCGTACACGGCCCCCACCTCCAGCCGTCCGCACCGGCGCGGCGCCGGGACCTCGCTGAGCCCGGCCTACGCCGCCTGGCGCGCGCTCGCCGAACTCGTCCAGACCACCCTCGGCGAGCGCCTCCCGGGAGGCCCGGCGCGGCGGGACCTGGCGGGGCTGGCGCCGTACCCCGCGCTGCACGCGTGCGGGCGGTTCGACCTCACCGGCCACCTGCGCGAGGCGCACGTGCTCCCCTTCCCCCAGGCCGCCGAGCCGGCCGCGGCGCCGCCGTCCGGCCAGGTGCGGAAGGTGGCCGCGATGCTGGCCGCGCGGGGCCATACGGCCTACCACCGTAAGGTGCGCGCGCTACCTGGTGGGATCACCGCCGTGCATGTGATCGTGCCAGGCCTGGAGCGGTTCATGCTCGTCATCGACGGCAACCTGGTCCTGCCCGGCCGCCGGGGACTGGCCGCCGCGGCCGGGAAGACGGGCGCATCGACCCCGCCCGATCGACGGTCCCCTCAATAAGGTTTCCGGTTGATCCGCCTTACGCGGGAGGTTTTCATGTCCGCACGCTACTGGCAGAACCGAAAGGCGAAGACGTCGATAGTGCTGGGGGTTCTGCTCCTGGCCCTGGCCACCCTGTTCCTGTCCAAGGCGAAGGACTGGGGAATAGCGGCCGGATACGCCCAGCTCCTGGCGGCGGTGACGAGCGCGGTGGGGCTGGGTAACGGCCTGGTGCAGTTCCTGTCCTGGTGGCGCAGGCGGGGCGCGGCCGCGGCCGCGCCCACGTCCGCCGACATCGCCACCGCGAAGGACGTCCTCGGCGGGCTGGTGGCCCAGCAATGGCGCGACGAGACGGTCCTGCGCTCGCTGTGCGATCCCGAGCCCATGCCGCTGCCCTGGCGCTCGGCCAGCCGGCGCGAGCTGGCCGACCGTCCGGAGATCATCGCCAAGGGCACCGTGGCCTTCCCCGGCCTGGACGTGCACATCGCGGACATGGCACGTAACTTCCGCGCCCTGGCTTCCCGCCGGCTGGTCATCCTGGGCGCTCCGGGCACCGGGAAGACGACCCTGGCGGTGCAGCTCGTGCTCGAACTCCTGCGCACGCGGGAGCCGGAGGAGCCCATCCCGGTGCTGCTGTCGGCCGCGCGCTGGGACGACCGCGTCCATCGGCGGCTGCAGGACTGGCTGGCCGCGAGCTTGGCGATGGACTATCCGGCGCTGCGCGCCGAGGGCCTCGGCGTGGACATGCCGGAGACGCTCGTGTCGCGGGGCGAGGTGCTGCCCGTCATCGACGGGCTGGACGAGCTGCCCGACACCGCCCGCGCGAACATGCTCACCGCGCTGAACCGGTCGATGTACGAGACCGACCAGCTCATCCTCACCTGCCGTACGGACCAGTTCGCCGAGTCCGTCGAGGAGATCGGCGACGTTCTCACGGCGGCGGCGGTCATCGAGCCCCAGCCCATGTCCCCCGCCGCGGCGGCCGACTACCTGGAGGCCTGCCTGCCCCCGGTGCCCCATCGCGCCTGGCCCCACGTCCTGGAGGAGCTGCGCAAGGACACCGCTCCCGCCCTGTCCGAAGTCACTTCGACCTCTCTGGGGCTCTGGCTGGTCCGCGCCACCTATATCGGCCCCCGGTTGGATCCGAGCCCGCTGCTGGAGCTCGGGCGCGACAGCGCGGCCGAACTGCATGACCATCTGTGCGACCAGCTCATCCCCGCCCTGGTGAGCACGCGCACGCCCGCCGACGGCCCGCCCCAGCCGTTCCGGCCGCAACACGCGTGGACGGCGGAGCAGGTCGACCGCTGGCTCACATACCTGTCCCGCCAGCTCGCGCGGAACGAGGAGGACCCGCGCGACGTGGCATGGTGGCATCTGGCCCGCTACGCGTCCAGCCGCACGGTCCGGATCGCGGCCGCCGTCGCGATCGGGGCCGTGGTCTGGCTGGCCTTCGGGCTGCTGACAGGGGAGCCTTTCCTCGGCGGGATGATCGGGCTCTTCTGCGCGCTCGTGGCCGAGATCCTGATCGGTTCCTGGTTCAGCGAGTCGCCGGGCCACGCCGACTTCCACGTGCGCGGCAGGCTCGCCGAGCTCCTTCCCGTTCTCCGGGACGGGGTGATCGTCGGAGCCCTGGGGGCCATCATCGGCTGGCTCATGCCGTACGCGAGCGGGCACCCGGACCTCGCCCTGACCTCATCGGTGCAGATCGGGCTGCTGTCGTTCGTCGGATACGTCTCCCTGCTCAGCTTGATCCGCTGGGTGGAGAGCCCCACCGCCGACCTGACGGCGAGATCCCCGCGCTCCACCTGGCAGGCCGACAGGAACCTGACCTCCATCAGGATCCTCGGCGGGCTCGTGGTCGGGCTCGTCACCGCGGGCGTCCTGCTGTATTCGGGGATCCCGTGGGACATGTCGATCCTGGTCGGCCTGGCGCTGGGCCTGCTGTTCGGGCTCATGCTGGGCCGCCACCACGCCTGGCTGGCCTACACGCTGACCATCCCCCGCCTGGCCACCAGGGGGAGGCTGCCCCTGCGGGCCATGGATTTCCTGGACGACGCCCATCGCCTGGGCCTGCTGCGGACCGAGGGGCCGTACTACCAGTTCAGGCACATCGAGCTGCAGCAGCATCTCGCGCGCGAGCGGGCCGTCCCACGGGGAGGGGGCGCCTGACCCGGGGTTGCCGGGCCAGGCGCCTCGTGTGCGGGGTCAATGGCGCAGCAGCAGTGCGGTCAAGGGCCCCACCAGGCTCGGCGGCGGGTCTTCCGGCACCGTGTAGACCTTGCCGAGGCCGTCGCCGACGGTGATCCGGTAGGTCATCAGGTCGGCGCCCACCTCACCGGGCTCCCGGGCCGTGGCGGCCTCGATCGCGGAGAGCGCGTCGTACACCTTGGCGGCCTCCTGCTCGGGGAGGTCGTCGGTGTCGTACGCGGCGACGGTCTGCTCTATGCCGGCGAAGCCGCCGGTGCTCTCGATCTTCACACGCATGGGCGGCTACTTGAAGGCCTTCTTGAGTGCGGCCAGCTCGGTGGCCAGGATGTCGTCGTCGCCCAGGTCGCCCTTGGTGGTCAGCTTCTCCTTGGCGATGATCTGGAACTCGGGCAGTTGCATGGTGCCGCAGCACATCGACCGGTCCTGGACGGCGCGCAGGCTGGCGGAGGACGTGTCGGCCGGCTTCACGCTGGTGACGTCCTTGGCGGTCTTGCCGTCGCCGGTGTAGCCGGCGTTCATGAGGTCCATCTCGCCGGAGAGCATCTCGGTGAACGGCGTGGGCGAGGTGACCACCTCGCGGAAGGCGAACCGGTTGCGGATGAAGGTGCGGTAGATGACGGGGTCGCCCTGGGCGGCCGAGATCTGCAGCATCTGGTTGACGACGTCGGTGTACGTGGCCCCGGTCGCCGGCGCCTTCACGATGGCGTCGAACAGCAGCTTGCAGAGCCTGTCGGCGACCTCCATGAGGATCATGGTGGGGCTCTTGAGCAGGCCCTGCTTGGTGCGTTCGTGCGCGTAGATGTCGGCGAGCACGTCGTAGATGCCGCCGGTGAAGACCTGCGAGACGGCGTGCACCTCGTTGCTGACCTCGCTCAGCTTGAGGTCGTTGTCGGCGTTGCGCAGCCCGAACGGCATGCCGAGCGCCTGCCCGAACTGCTCGGCCAGGGACGACAGGAAGGACTTGGCGTGCAGGTTGGCCTTGGTGAGCGCGACGAGCGCCTCGGCCAGGTCCGGCATCGACAGCGCCAGGAAGATGGCCGTCAGGTCGCCGAACGACTCGTGCAGGCCACCGGTCTGCGGCGGGTTCTCCGCGCTGAGCCAGCCCGGCTTGATGCCGTCGAGGATCGCGTGCCCGGTCTCGTGGGCGACGATGTCGAGCGAGCGGCAGGTGAAGACCTGCTGCGAGGAGCCGGTCGGGGCGAAGAAGAGGAACTTCAGCGCCTTGGCCGTCCTGCTGTAGAACGCGTTGGCGCCGGCGGCGGCGCGCGGGAAGACGGTCAGCCGGTCGAGGTTCCCGCCGGTGTTCCACGCGAACGGAATGGGCGCGCCGCCGTTGTGGCGCTGGTACATCGTCATCGTCTCCCGGACGACCGCGTACGTGTGCGCGCAGTCGAACTCCGGCGAGTTGGGGACGAAGATGAAGTCGCCGTTGATGTTGCGTGCCACCGGTGTGGTGCCGGTCAGTACCGTGGTGACGCGGGCGTCGGTGGGCCCGTTGAGCACCGGGCTGGGGATGAAGATCCCCCTGACGCCCAGCTCGGCGACGGTGGGGTCCTGCTTGTAGATGAGGACCCGGGGTCCGACGATCGGCGGGATCGGAATCGGGACCGGGGGCGGGAGCGTGCCCGGGACGGGCGCCGCCTCCATCGTGAAGGGCGGCTGGAGCAGCTGCTTGGTGTAGTCGGCCACGGCCGCTCCCGTGACTTCACGGTATTCAGGGACGGCTTTCTCCCTGAGTTCCTGAACAATCATCTATTTTCTCCCCATATGCGCGCGAGGACCCGGATGACGAGCCCTTCCGGCGCCTGTGACGAAAGGATGCCTACCCACGCGCATTCACGGAGAAGTTCGCAAGCATTCCAAATGGATAGCGACAATCTCAGACGCGCTTCTCGGATCTTCCCCAGCGTCGGATAAGCACTCGCACATGGGATTTCCAAGGTTTCCGCCGGGCCGCGGCGATCGTCCGTCGGGCACGAGCGTTTCGTTCAGGGCCTGTCCGGCTAGGTTGACCTGCATGAACGCAGACCTGAGCCGGTGAGGCCGTGCGGATCGGAATCGGACTGCCGTCAGCCGTACCAGGGGCCGACGCCAGGTCCATCGGGCCATGGGCGGCGGAGAGCGAGCTTCGCGGCTTCCGATCGCTGGGCGCGTTCGACCGGCTGGTGTACGACAACCTCGACCCCCTGATGGCGCTGGCCGCTGCGGCGGCCCGTACCGAACGCGTCGAGCTGGTGACCACCGTCCTCAACGCCGGCTACCGCGGCAACCCCGTCGTGCTGGCCAAGCAGATCCACTCGCTCGAACGGCTCTCCGGCGGGCGGCTGACCGTGGGCCTCGGCATGGGCGGCTGGGCGGAGGACTACGCGGTCAGCGACGTGCCGATGACCGGGCGGGGCGCGGCGCTCGAGGCCACCCTCGCCACGATGCGCGCCGTGTGGCGCGGCGAGATGACCGGCCCCGCCGGCTCCATCCCCGCGCTGCCCCCGAACCGCCCGCAGCTCCTGCTCGCCGGGTTCGTGCCCGCCGCCTTCACCCGGGCCGCCACCCTGTCCGACGGCTGGGTCGCGCCCTCCTTCGGGCTGCAGCTCCTGAAGAGAGGCGTCAACGCGGTACGGCGGGAGTGGGCACAGGCCGGGCGCCGGCGACAGCCGCGGATCATCGTGGAGCGCTACTTCTGCCTGGGACTCGGCGCGGCGGAGACCGCCGACGCGTACATCGCGCGCTACTACGGCGACCTGTATCCCCAGGTCCGTCACGACGTGGTGACCGACGTGGAGCACCTGCGCGCGGAGATCGACCGCGTCGCCGAGGCCGGCGCCGACGATCTGGTGCTGCTGCCGTGCTCGAGAGAGTTCGAGCAGATCAGCCTGCTGGTGGACGCCCTGGACCGGGCGGGCCGCAGGCCCTGAACGCGGCGCGCGGGCTCAAACCCCCTTGGCCCGCATTCTGGCCGCCATCGCCGCCGAGTCGTGGTCGGGCTCAACTCCGTCGACCAGCACCAGGTCACCGGGGATGTGGTCCGCGCGCAGGTGCAGGATGTCCTGGTAGGCAGGCGAGTCGTACCACGCGCGCGCCTGCTCGATCGCCGGGAACTCGATCATCACCAGGGTGCCCGGCCACGTGCCCTCGCGCACCTCCACCGGCGCCCCGTGCACCACGAACCGGCCACCGAACGGGTCCAGCGTGGCCTGGATGCGCTCCATGTACTCGTACACCTCCTCGTGCGGCTCCGCCAGGGGGCGCAGGTGGGCGAGAGCGTACGCGCTCATGGCTTTCTCCTTCGTCAGCGGGCCGCCGTCCTGCCGCCTCGATGACCATGCTGCCGTGATGACGTAATCGAGTCGATTACCTCAGAGGTAGCGCGTCACGCGACCTCGCCGTCGAGCGCGGTGCCGAGGGCCCGGTATCGCCGCAGGCGCCTGGCGAGCAGCTCGGGACGCCGGGTGTGCACCATGGCGAGGAGTTCGCGCTCCAGCTCGCGCCCGACGCGGCGGCAGAACGCCCGCGGCTCCTCGGCCGCGTCCGGGCGTTCGGCGACGATCCGGTCGGCGATGCCGCCCGCGACCAGGTCGGCGGAGCGGACGCCCTGCGCGGCGGCCAGCTGCGGCGCGTGCTCGACGTCGCGGTGCACGATGGCGCTGGCGCCCTCGGGCGGCAGCGGGGACAGCCAGCCGTGCTGGGCGACGAGCACCCGGTCGCACGGGATGAGCGCGAGCGCGCCGCCGCCGCACCCCTGCCCGAGGATCACCGAGAGCGTCGGCGCTTCGAGGGTGACCAGTTCGGACAGGCATCGGGCGATCTCGCCGGCCAGCCCGCCCTCCTCCGCCTCCGCGCTGAGCGCCGCGCCGGGGGTGTCGATGACGGTGACGAGCGGCAGGTCGAGCTCGCGGGCCAGTCGCAGGCCGCGCCTGGCCGCGCGCAGGGCCCCGGGCCCCATGGGCCCCACCTCCGTCTGGCTGCGGCGGTCCTGGCCGAGCAGCACGCAGGAGACGCCGCCGAATCGGGCCAGCGCCAGGTAGAGGCCCGGGTCCCGCTCCCCCGCGCCGGTCCCGCTCAGCGGCAGCACGTCCGAGGCGGCGTAGCGGAGCAGCTGCCTGACGCCGGGCCGGTCGGCCCGCCTGGAGCGCGTGATCGACTCCCACGCGGGCACGTCCGGCAGCCGCACCTCGGGCGGAGCGTCGTCCCAGGCCGGCTCCGCGGGCGGGGCCAGCAGGATGCGCAGCGCCCGGTCGGCGATGCCGGCCAGCGCCTCCGGCGGCAGCACGGCGTCGACCAGGCCGTGCCGGTACAGGTTCTCGGCGACCTGGACTCCCTCCGGGAACGCCTCGCCGTACAGGGCCTGGTAGACGCGCGGGCCGAGAAAGCCGATCATCGCGCCGGGCTCCGCGGCCGTGACGTGGCCGAGCGAGCCCCACGAGGCGAGCACGCCGCCAAAGGTCGGGTCACGCAGGTAGACGAGGTACGGCAGGCCGGCGGCCTTGTGCTGCGCGACCGCGGCCGAGATCTTCACCATCTGCAGGAACGCCACGGTGCCCTCCTGCATTCTCGTGCCGCCCGAGGCGGGCGCGGCGAGCAGCGGAAGCCGTTCCCCGGTCGCCCGTTCCACGGCCGCCACCATGCGCTCCGCAGCGGCGACCCCGATGGAGCCGGCCAGGAAGCCGAACTCGCAGGCGACGACGGCCACCCGCCGGCCGTGCAGCAGCCCCTCCCCCGTGATCACCGCCTCGTCCAGGCCCGTGCGCCGCCTGGCCGCGGCCACGTCGGGGTCGCTCGCGGGGCCGAGCGGCTCGTCCCAGCTGCGGAACGAGCCGTCGTCGAGCACGAGTTCGACGAGTTCGAGCGCCGTCAGCCGGCCAGCCATGCGCGGATCTCCTCCTCGTCGGCGTTGAGCACCGGAGGCGGGGCGTGATCGGTCCGGGTGGTCTCGACCTCGCCGTCCGGCCCCGTGGGGTCGAAGAAGCGCAGCGGCGGCCCCGGGAGCGTGACCTCGCCGATGCTCTCGTGCTCGACGTCGATGAGCAGCCCCTGCGAGCGGGTCTGCGGCCACTCGTACACCTCGTCGAGGGAGCGCACCCGGCCGGCGGGCACGCCGGCGGCGGCGAGCCGCTCCAGCAGTTCGTCCGGGCCGAAGGCGGCGAAGACGGCTTCGATCCGCTCGACCAGCCGGGCGCCGGCCGCCACCCGCTCGGCGTTCGTGGCCAGCCCCGGCTCCTGCGGGTCCAGGCCGAACTCCGCGCAGAACCGCTGCCACAGGCCCTCGCTACCGACCGCGATCTGCACCTGGCCGCCCTCGCAGCGGAACAGCCCGTACGGGGCGATGGACGGGTGATGGTTGCCCTGCGCCCGCCCGACCTCGCCGGCCACGGTCCAGCGCGTGCCCTGGAAGGCGTGCACGCCGACGATCGAGGCCAGCAGCGAGGTGCGCACCACCTGGCCGCGCCCGGTCCGCTCGCGCTCGAGCAGCGCCGACACCACGCCGTACGCGCCGTACATGCCGGCCAGCAGGTCGCCGATCGGCACGCCGACCCGCTGCGGCTCGTCCGGGCCCGACCCGGTGAGCGACATCAGGCCGGCCTCGCCCTGGGCGATCTGGTCGTAGCCGGCCCGTCCCGCCTCGGGACCGTCGTGGCCGAAACCGGTGATGGAGAGCACCACCAGCCGCGGGTTGAGCTCGAGCAGGCGCGTGGTGGTGTAGCCGAGCCGGTCGAGCACGCCGGCGCGGAAGTTCTCCAGCAGCACGTCCGCCTTGCGGATCAGCGCCTCCAGGGTCGCCCGGCCCGCGTCGTCCTTCAGGTCCAGGGCGATCGACTGCTTGTTGCGGTTGCACGACAGGAAGTACGTCGACTCGGACCCGGCGAACGGCGGCCCCCAGCCGCGGGTGTCGTCGCCGCTCCCCGGCTGCTCCACCTTGATCACGCGCGCTCCCAGGTCCCCGAGCATCATCGCGGCGTGCGGCCCGGCGAGCGCCCTGGTCAGGTCGACGACGACGTAGCCCGCGAGCGGCCCGCTCATGACAGGCTCCCGGGCACGACGAGGATGGCCCAGCACAGCACCGGCGCGACAATCATGATGGTCATACCCCATGTCATCAGGCGTTTGAACACGTTGTCACGCTCGTCGGCGTCGGCGTTCGCGACGACCAGTGCGCCGTTGGTCGAGAACGGGCTGCAGTCGACCACCGAGGCGGAGATCGCCAGCGCCGTGACCAGGCCGACGGCGCCGACCTGCCCGGTCTGCAGGAACGGCACGGCGAGCGGGATGAGCGCCCCGAGGATGCCGGTCGTCGAGGCGAAGGCGGAGACCACGGCGCCGATCAGGCAGATCAGGAACGCGGCGAGCAGCGGGGTGCCGACGTGGGCCACCCCGTCGCCGAGCCACTTCACCGTGCCCTGGTCCTCGAGCAGCGAGACGTAGGTGACGATGCCGCCGACCAGCAGCACCGTACCCCAGCTGATCTTGTCGACGGTGCCGCGGGCGGCGGAGGGGAAGATCAGCGTGAGGACGACCGCCACCGCCAGCGCCAGGAAGCCGATGTCGAGGTCGAAGACGAGCGCGCCCACGGCGAGCACGGCCAGGCCGACCAGCGTGAGGGAGCGCTGCGCGTCGAGGCGGGGCAGGTCGTCGGCGGCGGGCTCCGGTTCGCTGTCACCGGCGGACCCGCCCACCCCCGCGGAGACCATCGCGGGCACCTTCGGGGACTCGCGGTCGCGCCGCAGCAGCTTCGCGCCGCCCAGGGTGAGGAAGCCGATCAGGCTGATCAGGGCGCACGCGCCCATCGCGCTGAAGAAGAGCACGGCCGGATTGCCCGGCAGGTGGCTCTTGTCCACCACGCCGTTGGTGATCGCGCCGAAGATGCCGATCGGCGAGAAGCTTCCGCCGGTGGCGCCCTGCACCACCATGAGGCCCATCATCACCGGGTTGATCCGGTAGCGGACCGCGAAGCCCATCGCCACCGGGGCCACGATGGCGACCGCGGCCGGGCTGGCGGCGCCGATCGCCGTGATCGCGGCGCACACCACGAACATCACCCACGGCATCAGCGCGACGCGGCCGCGCACCGCGATCACGGCCCGGTGCACGATCCAGTCCACGGTGCCGTTGTTCTTGGCCAGCGCGAAGAGGTAGGTGACGCCGACCAGGATGACGAAGAGGTTCGCCGGGAATCCGCCGAGCACGTCGGTCACCTTCACGCCGAACACGGCGGTGCCCACGACGAACGCGGCCACGAGCGCGAGCGCGCCCATGTTGATGGAGCGGACCGTGGCTATCAGGAAGACCAGCACCAGCACGATCAACGCAATGACTTCCGCCGACATCGGCGACTCCTCGGGTCAGTGACAGTCCGGTTACGGGGGGATTTCCGGATTGGCCTAGCCTCTGCTCCACTGCGCCGTATGTCAATAGACTGTCGCCGTGACCAAGAAGCGCCCCCAGAGCTCCGCCGCCCCCGAGCGGCTGGAGCGCCCCCGCCTGTATGTGCAGCTGGCCGAGCACATCGCGCGCTTCATCGACGCTCAGGGGCTCTCCCCAGGCGACCGCCTGCCGCCCGAGCGCCGCCTGGCCGCTGAGCTCGGCGTCAGCCGGGCCACCCTGAGCCGCGCCCTGGTGGCGCTCGAGGTCCAGGGCAAGGTCGAGGTTCAGCACGGCAACGGGGCCGTGGTGCTCGCGCCGGCCGCCGAGGAGGCGCGACCGGACCTCTCCTTATTCCTGGCGGGGCGGGATCTGAAGGAGGTCGCGCGGGCCAGGGAGGCCGTCATGTCGGGGCTGGCGCGCAGCGCTGCGGCGCACCCCGACCGCAGCCTCCGGCTCGCCCTGCTCGACGCCGACGGCCGCCCGATCCGCTTCTCCGACACCTGGCCGTGCGTGCGCAGGCTCGCGGGCGAGAGCCTGCTGGCCGACCTCGACGATCTGCTCGCCGAGGCCGCGCCGCTGGACGAAGCCCGGATCCCGGGCGACCGTCTGGCGGCTCTCGCCCGGGCCGTCGTGGTCGGCGACGCCGACGCCGCCGCTGCCGCCTGCGCCCACCTGCTGGAGCCTTGAGTTCAGACGGTGCCTCAGACGGTGCCTCAGACGGTGCCTCAGACGGTGCCTCAGACGGTGCCTCAGACGGTGCCTCAGACGGCGCCTCAGACGGTGGCCGCGCGGGCGGCGTGCGCGACGGCCGCCGCCGCGAACGCCCGCACGATGGGGTGGCACAGGTCGCCGTCCCCTGCCAGCTCCGGCTGGAAGAGCGTCACCAGGTAGAACGGGTGCTCCGGTAGCTCCGCGACGCGGATCTCGCCCTCGTCGTCGTGGCCGGTGAAGCGCATCCCGTGCGCGCGGAGCGTGTCGGCGTACTTGGCGTTCATGCCGTACGCGCAGTGGTAGCGCTCGACGGAGCGCTCGGTGCCGAGGATCCGCTCCACCGTCGAGCCCGGCTCGACCAGCACCACGCCCTCGTGTCCGACCAGGGAGCAGGCCAGCGGCACGACGATCTGCTGATCGGCGTCCGGCGCGATCTCCGCGTTGCTCGCTCCGGCGATGCCGCAGACGTGGCGCGCGTACTCCAGCAGCGCGTGCTGGAACCCGCCGCAGGTGCCGAGCAGCGGGATGCCGCGCTCGCGGGCGGTCCGGAGCGCGGACAGCGCCCCCGCCTCGCTGCGGTACGGGGTGCCGGGCAGCACCCACACCCCGTCGAAGCCCTCGACGCCGGTGTCCGGCACGTCGTCGGTGGCCATCCAGTACGCGTCCAGCGCCAGCCCGTCATGGGCGCGCAACGTCTCGATCAGGTGGGGGATGCGGGTGTGCGAGCGTACGTGTGGCGAGCGGTCCCCCACGAGGGCCACCCGCGCGGTGCGAGTCTCAGACATGGCTCTCATCCTCGCGACGCGCCGCCGATAAGGCCAACGACTCTTTCTCCTCAGTCCATTAGCGATACTGATGCCGTGGACCCCCACCTGATCCGGACGTTCGTGACCGTGGCCCGCTGCTCCTCCTTCTCCAGCGCCGCCGAGGAGCTGGGCTACACCCAGTCCGCGGTGTCCCAGCAGATCGCGGCCCTTGAGGCCGACCTCGGCGTGCCGCTGCTGAGCCGGCGGCCGGTGACGCCCACCGAGGCCGGCCGCCGGCTGCTGGAGCACGCCGCGCCGATCCTGCTGCGCCTGGACGCGGCGCGCGCCGACATCCGCCGGGCCTCCGGCGCGCCACCCGCCCACCTGCGGGCGGGCGCGTCGCCCTTGGCGGACAGCGGCCGCCTCACCGAGGCGCTCGTGCAGGTAGGCCGATCGATGCCACGTGTGTCGGTGGCGCTGTCGGTGCTAGGGCGGGAGGAGGTCGTCACCGGCGTCGCCCGCGGCGAGCTGGACCTCGGCCTGGTCGACGGCGTGACGGCGCCCAGCGACCCGCTGCGGTTGGTCGACGCCGGCACGCTGACCACCACCGTGGTCGCCGAGTGCCCGCTGGCGGTCGCGCTGCCGGCCGGTCATCCCCTGGCCGGCCGGGCCACGCTGCGGCTGGACGACCTCGCGGACGCCTTATGGATCGACGCCCCTGATGCCGCCACCCCGCTCGCCCAGCTCCGGGCGGTGGCACGCGCCGACGGCTTCCGCCCCGGCTTCGGGTACGACGGCGCGGAGCTGTCCATGCTGCTGGCGCTGGTGGCGGCCGGCGCCGGGCTCGCGCTGCTGCCCGAGACGGCGGCCCGCGACCGGCCTGACGTGGCCGCGGTCCCCCTCGCCGCCCCGGCCCCGGTGCACCGCACCGAACTGGTGCACGGCAGCCTCACCGGCCCCGCCGCCGCCTGCGCCCGCCTGCTCCAGCCCTGAGCCGGGGCATCGAGGCGTTCGCCAGCGTCAGCTCGCGTCGCCGGGGACGATCAGGCCGCTCTCGTAGGCGGCGATCACCGCCTGGGCCCGGTCGCGCAGCCCGAGCTTGGTCAGCACGTTGCTGACGTGCGTCTTCACCGTGTGCTCGCTGACCACCATGGCCTGCGCGATCTCGGCGTTGGACAGGCCGCGGGCGATCATCCGCAGCGTCTCCTGCTCGCGTGCCGTGAGCACAGCGAGCCGCTCGGACGGCGGCGCGGCGGGCCGGGCGGCGGCGGCCCTGGAGGTGAACTCGGCGATCAGCTTCGTGGTCACCGACGGCGCGAGCAGCGACTCGCCGGCGGCCACCACCCGTACGGCGTGGACGAGGTCGTCGCGGCGGACGTCCTTGAGCAGGAACCCGCTCGCCCCCGCGCGCAGCGCGTCGTAGACGTAGTCGTCCAGGTCAAACGTGGTCAGCATGAGGACGCGGCAGCCGCTCTCCGCGCACACGATCCTGGCCGCCTCGATCCCGTCCATGACCGGCATGCGGATGTCGAGCAGGAGCAGGTCGGGAGCATGGTCGCGGACGGCCGCGACGGCCTGGGCGCCGTCGCCCGCCTCGGCGACGACCTCGAAGTCCGGCTGGGCGCCGAGGATCATGCTGAACCCGGCGCGTACGAGCTCCTGGTCGTCGGCGACCACGATGCGCACGCTCACGCCGCCACCGCCCGGCCGGTCACGGGCAGCCGTACGAGGACCCGGAAGCCCGGCCCGTCGGTGCGCCGGCCGATGTCGGCGGTGCCGCCGCAGGCCGCGGCCCGCTCGCGGATGCCGATCAGCCCGTTGCCGCCCGAGGGCAGCGAGGACGCGGAGCCGTCGCCGTTGTCGGTGATGTCGATCATGAGGGTGTCGTCCTGCCAGGCGAGTCTGATGTCGGCGCGGGTCGCGCCCGCGTGTTTGACGATGTTGGTGAGGGCTTCCTGGGTGATCCGGTACGCGGCGACCTCCGCGTCGGGAGGCAGCGGCCCCGGCTCGCCGGAGGTGGAGTATGCCACGTCGAGCCCGGCGGCCCTGACCTGCTCCGCCAGGTCGGCGACCGCGGCGATCGTCGGCTGTGGCGCCCGCGAGCCCTCCTCCTTCTTGAGGACGTTCAGGAGCCGGCGGAGCTGGTCCATGGCGTCGCGGCCCGCGGCGGCGATCGCGTCGAAGGCCGCCTCCGCCCTGGCCGGGTCGTTCCTGACCACCACCGGTCCCGCCTCGGCCTGGACCACCATGAGGCTGACCGCGTGGGCCAGGATGTCATGCATGTCGCGGGCGATCCTGGCCCGTTCGCGTTCGGCGGCCCGCTCGGCCTCGGCCTGGCGTTCGCGGGCCAGCTGGGCGGCCCGTTCCTCCAGGGCGGCGGCGTGGGCGCGGGAGACGGCGGCGGCCCGGCCGATGGCGTACGCGGCGACGCAGAGCACGACGCCGCGCATCGCCGTCTCGGACGAGCCCACCACGAGCAGCCCGCCGCCGACCGTGACGACGATCATGATCCGTCTCGTCCATCGGGTGGAGTAGGCGGCCACGGTGTAGATCGCTATCCCCGCGCCGTACCAGATGGGCTGGGCGGCCACCTCGTCCACGAGGTCGTAGGACCCGGTCGCAACGAGGGTGGCCAGCAGGACGGCCGCGGGCGCGCGCCGCCGCCAGACCAGCGGCACCGTGGCGGCGACCACGACGACGTAGCCCCACCAGTGCCAGGGACCGCCGGTCGGGTTGTCGCGGGTCAGGAGCGGCCACAGCTGTACGACCAGCACCAGCCCGGCCAGCGCGGCCTCCACCCAGAGCGGCGGCAACGCGCTCGACCAGCGCCGGACCGGCGCCAAGAATCTCAGATCGGACACAAGGCCCCATCCTGCCTTCCCTGTCACGCGAGGGCGGCGGCGGGCCTGGGGGCGGTGCGGGCCGCCCGGACGAGCGGGACGAAGGAGATCAGCAGGCAGACGGACCCGAGCGGGATGAGGTCCTTGTCGATGAACGGCACGACGAGGTCGACCAGCACCAGGGCGGGCGTCCACGCCTTGACCCGGCGCATGACCGCGAGCTGCCCGACGAGGGCCAGCTGGCAGGCGAAGAAGAGGATCGGCACGCCGTCGTAGACCACGAACGGCACGCCGGGAACCTCCTTGACCTGCTCGAACAGGCCGCTCATGGCGGCGTGGTCGGCGGACATGAACCCGATCGCGATGTCGATGCCGAACTGGGCGAGCAGCGCCACGACGCCCGCGGTCCCGGCCACCGCGCTCACGGTGGCCAGGGCGTTGGCGCCGGCCATCCGCCGCAGCTGCCAGAAGATGTGGACGAACAGGACGAGGGCCGCCATGAACGCGAGATGGCCGGTGGTCCACGCGAGGCCGGGCCCGCGGCTGCCGTCGAGACCGTCGAGGATGCGGATCACACCGTAGGCGAACACGAGGACGGGTGCGGCGATGAAGGAGAAGCGGGAGTTCATGGCGGAAATCCTCCGGCTCGCCGGGGGTGGCGGGCATCGCCGGTAGGGGCGATTCCGCGGCTCACTCTCAAGAGTGAGGACGAATCGGTAGTACCGGTCTTATGGCCTAGAATCCGACGAATGTTCCCCGCCCCCGCCCGGCTGGCCTGGTTGGACGCCCTGCGGGGGCCGGCAGCGCTGGCCGTCACCATGCACCACGCCGGCTGGACCTTCGTTCCGGCCCTCTGGACGGAAGTGGACCGCCGGATCGATCTCGGCACGTGGGGCGTGTTCGTGTTCTTCCTGGTCAGCGGCTACATCATCCCCGCCTCCCTGGAACGGCGCGGCGACCTGCGCGCCTTCTGGACCGGCCGGGCCTTCCGCCTCCTCCCCCTGCTGCTCGCCGCCTGCGGACTCGCGCTCCTCCTCGCTCTCGCGGGCGTGTTCCCCCTGGAACCGACGCTCGGCGAGCGCCCCCTGCCCGTGGTCGCGCTCGGCAACCTGACGATGCTGCAGGAACTGCTCAACCTGCCCGCCGTCGTCAACGTGACGTGGACGCTCTCGTACGAGATGGCGTTCTACCTGATGAGCGTCGCCCTGTTCGAGACCCGCCAGGCGCACAGGTCGGCGGGGATCGCCATCGCGCTGGCGTTGCCGGCCGTGCCCTTGGGACTGCTGCTGCCCGGGGCGACGATCGGCGGCCGGGCCGACCTGGCCGCCGCGCTGCTCGCCCTCGCGGTCGTCGCGGCCATCGCGGTGACCGCGCTGGGGCACGGCAGGGCGCGTACGGCGGCCGCGGTCGCGGGCGGTCTCCTCGGGCTCGCGCTGGTGGTCCTGGGCAGCCGGGCCGGCACCTGGCAGGGCGTGATCATCCTGGCCACGATGTTCGCGGGAACGGCGGTGCACCGCGCCGAGCAGGGAGCGATCTCCTGGCGCACGGCAGGGGCCGCGGTGGCGGTGGTGCTGGCGTGCGGGATCCCCGCCAAGGACGATCCGGCCTGGGCACCGGCGATCGTCCTGGCGTACGGCGCGTTCGCGCTGGCGTTCGCGCTGCGCCGGCGGGCCTTCCCGCGCTGGCTCACGGGCCTCGGCGTGATCAGCTTCTCCCTCTACCTGCTCCACCCGATCCTGCTGCACGTGCTCCCGCACCTGGCGCTGTTCTACCTCGCCCTGATCCCGCTCAGCCTCCTCACCTACCGCCTGATCGAGGCCCCGGCCCAGCGCCTCGGCAGGCGCCTGATCCGCCGCGCCCCGGAGCACTCATGACGCCGCGTACCGCCGGATCTTCGGCACCGCCTGGTCGCGGCGGGCCGCCTCCAGCCTGACCCGCCTCTTCAGCTCCTTGCGCTGTCGGAGGAACGACCGGACCTGCTCCCGGTTGCTGCCGGCCAGGCTCCAGTCGTTGAGCGCCCGCTCCACCTCGACCTCCAGCCGGTCCCCCGTGCCGCTCCCCCATCCCACCAGCACGACGTGCTCCTGCCCGCCGGTCGGCGAGTACCAGTGGAACGTCAGGCACACCGGCCCTGGCACGGCCGCCACTCCGGCGGGCAGCCGCAGGTCGAAGCCGCGTTCGGTGCGGACGGCGGAGCGGGCGCGCACCGGCAGCGGGAGCCCGTCGGCCACCGTCGACACGACGGGGACGCCGAGGCGCAGCGCGCGATCGGCGTAGGGCCGCCAGTCGGCCGGCGGGGCCGATCGGCTCGGCAGCCGCGGCCCCGACGGCGGCAGGTCGGACCGGGGGAAGGCCACCTCGCCCAGGACGCTCCAGGTGCAGGGCTCGCGGGCGAGGTCGCCTTCGGGCCACCAGGTGACGCGCTCGGGCGTCACCTCGATGTAGATGCGGGCGAAGTACCAGCTCAACCGCTTGAGCAGGAACCAGGGCAGGCCGTCGAACGCCTCCGGGGTCTTGGCCATCGACTCGCGTACGTACCGGTCGGTGTTGCCCTGGAGGTCTGCGTCGCGTACGGCGGCCCGGCCCTGGACGAGCACCATGGGCGGCCGGTCGAGGCCGCTGCCCGTGGGGTCGGAGTAGAGCAGCGCCACGCGCGGGTCCCGGCGGGCGCGTTCGGCCTTGTCGGGGTAGGATAGGCCGGTGGTGACGTCGAGCGTGCCGTACCGGCCGACGTACGGCGTGATCGGCCAGGTCACCGGGCGGCCGGCGCGGGTCAGCGAGGTGTACTCGCAGACGAGCGAGCGGTCCAGCACCTGCCGGACCTCCGCGGGCACGGTGACGGGCGTCGGCGAACGTCCTTCTGCGATCATCAAGGTGTCTCCCTCCCATCGTTCGGGAGACAGCGTGCGGCACGCTTCTTCCTCATGTCTTGGCGCACGCTTGGGGAGCTCTTGCGGCCCAGTACAGGAGCGCCCGTCCCGGTGTGGACATGAGAAGCCCTGAATCAGGACCGGCATGAACGAAGGGCCGTTTCCCGCTACGCCGGTCCTTCATGCGGCCTGTCACAGCCCTCTGACAAGCCGTAAGTAGATTTTTTACTCCTATGTGTCATTTGCGAGGTATCGCCCTCTAAACTTCATAGATGCGTTATGTCCCTTTTGCCCTGATTGCTGCCGCGTCGCTCGCGTTCACCGCGACGCCCGCGGTGGCCATCACGAACGGCTCCGCCGACGGCGGGACGCACCCTGAAGTAGGGGCTCTCGTCGCCAGGAAGCAGTATGACGACGGCACATGGACGTACTGCACGGGCACGCTCATCTCGCCGACCGTCTTCCTCACCGCCGCCCACTGCGGGGGGCACAAGCTCAAGACCGCCCAGGTGACCTTCGCCAGCCGCTACCAGCCCGGGATGCCGGTCTTCACCGGCCGCTACATCATCGACCCGCGCTACAAGGGGAAGTCCAGCAACCACGACATGGCCGTCGTGGTCTTCGATACGCCCATCCCGGGCATCAAGCCCGCCCAGCTGCCGACCGCAGGGCTGCTCGACGAACTCAAGGCCAACAAAACCCTCAAGTCCACCCGTTTCACTCCTGTCGGGTACGGCTCGCTACTCCCGGTCAAGAAGGGGCGTCACCAGCAATTCAAGTACACCGACACGCGCCACCAGGTCTCCATTTCCTTCAAGGACCTGTCGCGCAGGTGGCTTGACCTCTCCCTGTCCACCAAGGGCGACGGGAGCACCTGCTTCGGCGACTCGGGCGGCCCCAACTTCCTGGGCGGGCCCGACTCGCATCTCCTCGTGGCCACCACGATCAGCGGGGCCGACGACGCCTGCAAGGCGACCAACTACGACTACCGCCTGGACAGCGCCACGGCCCGGCACTTCCTCGGCAAGTACGTCACCCTGCCCTGACCCCGCCCGGCACGGGACGGCGCTCAGTCACAGGGAGGCGGCGCCACGTCGTCCGGGCCCGCGCCGACCACGGTAACGACCGACTCCACGTCGTCCGGGCCCGCGCCGACCACGGAAACGACCGACTCCACGTCGTCCGGGCCCGCGCCGACCGCGGAAACGGGCGGCGCCACCTGGTCGGCCCCGGGTTGCGGCGCCTCATCGACGAGCGTCTGGATCGCCGTCCTGCGCCTCTCGAGGCCCGCCCCGTCAATGCTGATCCGCCGTCTGCCCCGGCTCTTCTCATTCGCCACGGTCGGGAGCGTACTGATCCGGAGACCAAGGCCGGGTCACGAGCGCACCCGCGTTTCCCCGGCAGGCCCGGCCTACTCGATGACCAGGTTGACCGGGATGTTGCCGCGGGTGGCGTTGGAGTACGGGCACACCTGGTGGGTGGCGTCGACGAGCTCGCGGGCCGCCTCCGGCGAGAGGGTGTCGGGCAGCTCGACCCGGAGCGTGGCGTCGAGCTGGAATCCGCCCTTGCCGTTGGGCGAGAGGCCGATCTCGGCCGTGACCGACGCGTCCGAGACGTCGAGACCCTTGCTCGAGGCCACCAGCCGCATCGCCGAGGCGAAGCAGGCGGCGTAGCCGGCGGCGAAGAGCTGCTCGGGGTTGGTGCCGTCGCCGTCGCCGCCGAGCTCCTTCTGCATGGCCAGCTTGACGTCCAGCTTGCCGTCCGAGGAGACCGCGCGGCGGTCACGTCCGGCGGAGGTCGCGATGGCGGTGTAGATGCTCATGTCGTTGCTCCTTCGTTCTAGACAGACCTGTCTGTCTGCCGACAAGAGGAGACTAGACAGACCTGTCTGGTATCGTCAACTCGTGAGCGCAGAAACGTCGAAAGGCAGCCGCCCCGGTTCGGCGCGCACCCGCGTCCTGGAGACCGCGACCCGCCTGTTCTACGCGGAGGGCGTCCACTCGGTCGGGATCGACCGGATCATCGCGGAGGCGGGCGTCGCCAAGGCGACCTTCTACCACCACTTCCCGAGCAAGGACGACCTGGTCCGCGCCTATGTGGAGGAGCAGAGCTCACTGCAGCGCACCCTGGTCGCCGGGATGCGTGCCGGCGCGCCGCGCGAGAGCCTGCGGGACATCTTCGCCTTCATGTGCGACTTCGGCTCCGGTCCCGGCTACCGCGGCTGCCCCTTCGTCAACACGGCGGCCGAATATCCCGATCCGGCCCATCCCGTACGGCAGGCCATCGCCGAGCACCGCCGCTGGAACCGCGAGGTGTACCGCGACCTGCTGGCCGCCGACGGCCACCCCGACGCGGAACGGACCGCCGACATCCTGCTGCTGCTGCGGGACGGGCTCGTGGTCGGCTTCGACCTCGACCACCCGGCCACGGTTCGCACCGCCGTCACGGAAGCCCTCGCCAGGGTGATCGGATAGCCGCGCCCAGCAGGTGATCGAGGGCTCGCAGGGGAGCCGTTCATGCCCCACGACCACGCCCCCGAAGCCGCCCGCGAGAGGGCGGCCCCGTCGGCGGCCCCGTCGGCGGCCCCGTCGGCGGCCCCGTCGGCGGCCCCGTCGGCGGCTCTGCGGCCTCGCCAAGGCGAGGACGCGTCGCCGCGCTCTCAGCGCAGGACGCAGAACTCGTTGCCCTCGGGATCGGCCATGGTCACCCACGCGTCGAGCTCGTAGAGCACGCGCGCGCCCAGCCCGGTCAGCCTGCGGACCTCCGCCTCCGTGTCGTCGGCCGTCAGGTCGAGGTGCAGGCGGTTCTTGACCACCTTGGACTCGGGCACGAGCGTGAAGAAGAAGCGCGGCCTGACCCCGGGCCCCGCCTCCACCAGGACGCTGGGATCGTCCTCGGGATCGTCGATGCCGTTGCTCCGCAGGCGCTCCAGCTCGGCCTCGTCGTACGGGGCGACCTGGTAGCCCTCGAGCGCCTGCGCCCAGAAGCGGGCGAGAGAGGCGGGATGCCGGCAGTCGATCACGATGTCGTGGATGCGCGCCATGATCACATACTGTCACCGTCCTACGACCGCCGCCACTGCGCTCCGGAGCGGGCCGTGCGGCGACGGTATTGACACCCAGTTGAGCCGATGTTTACATGTGGCCCCAGGCTGTGATCTACGCAATTGCGCCGACTCGGGGAATTGCGGGCAATTTCCATATGGCGCCCCCAACCCTCGGCTGGCCGCGGAATGGGGCGCGCTGAGTATGAGGCCGATGCTGCGAGCAGAGAACCTCACCAAACGGTTCGGCTCACTGGACGTGGTGAGCAATGTCAGCTTCGCGGTGCGGGCAGGGGCGGTCACCGGCTTTCTGGGGCCCAATGGGGCGGGTAAAACGACGACGCTCCGTCTTTTCCTCGAACTCGTCCATCCCACCTCGGGCTCGGCGCTCATCGACGGCCGGCCGCTCCACGAGTGGCCGGCGCCAGGCCGTAAGGTCGGCGCGGTGCTGGACGGCCATTGCGCGCATCCCGGCCGGCGGGCCATCGACACCGTGCGCTGGGCCGCCCGGCTGGCCGGCGCCGGAACGGACGCCGAGGAGCTGCTCGGCCGGGTGGGCCTCGCCGAGGCGGCCGGCCGGCGCACCGGCGCCTTCTCCCGCGACATGCTCCAGCGCCTCGCGCTGGCCATCGCGCTGGCCGGCGACCCGGAGATCGTGATCCTGGACGAGCCCATGAACGGCCTCGACACCGAAGGCATCGCCTGGATCAAGAGCGTCCTGCGCGGCTTACGCGACGAGGGGCGCACCGTGTTCATCGCCAGCCGCCTGCTGGCCGAGCTGGAGGACCTGGTGGACGATCTGGTGGTGATCGCGCAGGGCAACGTGGTGGGCAGCGGCTCGGCCGGGGCCTTCATCGACCGCTTCCAGCCGCAGGCCGTCAGCGTCCTGTCGGACCAGCCGCAGGCCCTGGGGATCGCGGTGAGCCGGGCCGGCGGGCAGATCCTCGACACCAACGGGCAGCGGGTCCTGATCAGCGGCCTGACCTCCGCCCAGCTGGGCGAGATCGCGCGAGACGCGGGGATCGCACTGTTCGGCGTCACCGAGGAACGCGGCCCACGCGCGGCTCTGAGCCCGGACTTGAGCCCGGCGTCGGACCCGGCTTTGAGCCCGAACGTGGACCCGGCGTTGGACCCGGCGTTGGACCGGGACCTGGGCCCGGCGTTGGACCGGGACCTGGACCCGGCGTTGGACCGGGACCTGGACCCAGCGTTGGACCGCGACCTGGACCCGACGTCGGGACCGGCCTTGGGCCCGGCCTTGGACCCGGCCCTTGGCCCGGAGGTGAACACGGCCATCGCGGACGTGGCCGGGATCGGGGGCGAGGTCTGCTAAAGGCGGTCCTCAGACGACCGTCTCCGCGCCCCGCGTCCGAGACACCCGGCGCGCCCAACGGCGCCGCCCCCTTCCCCAACGGCGCTGTCCTTCCCCACGGCGCTGCCCTCCGCAACGGCGCTGCCCCTTCACAACGCGGAGCCCCTTCACAACGCGGAGCCCTTCCCCAACGGCGCTGCCCTTTCGCGACGCGGCGGCCACTGACGCGCGCCGCCGCACCGGATGCGCCGGGGAACGCGCCGCAGGAGCACTCCGCCACTGCCGCGCGCCACCGCCCCGGGTGCGCTGGTGGAACGCGCCGCCGGCGCACCCGGGGCACCCGAAGCCGCCGGCGCACCCCCGGGCGGCTCCCCGAAGCCGCCCCGTCGTTCAGGTGCCCTGGGTGGCGAGGCCGTTGCCGTTGATGAAGGCGCGGGCCATCTTGGCCCTGGACGCGGTGCGCTGCATCCCCGAGACCCGGGCGATCTCCTCAGCGGTCGCCAGGTCGTCGTAGGCGGCCTTGGGGTCGCCCAGCAGAATCCGCGTCGTACCCAGATCCAGCAGGATGTCCGACTGCACCACCCGATCGCCGATGTGGATGGCGATCTCCAGTGCCTCGATCAGCTTCGGGTAGGCCTTCTCCGGCGTCCCCGCCTTGGCCGCGTGCATGGCCACCGCGCGGCGGATGCGGGCCTCGCTGCGCAGGCTGCCCGCGTCGCGGCACAGGCGGAGCGCGCGGTCCAGGCAGTCCTTCGACGCGGCCCTCTCCCCCGAGCTGTGCAGCACCGTCGCCAGCCCGACCAGGGCCTCGGCCTCGGCGATCACGTCACCGCTGCGGTGCAGCGCCGCCACCGCCTCCTGGTAGACCTCGCGCGCCGTGATCGGGGCCTGGTTGACGCGGTCGAGGTCGCCGACCAGGCGCAAAGTCAGCCCGCGGCCGTGCTCGTCGCCCAGGCGCTGGAAGATGGTCAGCGCCTCCTCCAGGTGGCAGGCGGCGCCGGTGTGGTCGCCCACCAGCAGGGCGCGGTAGCCCAGGGAGTACGTCAGAACGGCCTGGCCGCGCAGGTTGGCCGCGTTCCGGACACTGGCCAGGGCGATCTGGTGCGACTCCAGCCAGACGTCGAAGCGGGCGCCCGCCTCGAAGAGCGCGAGCGGCGCGATGGCCAGCTCCCAGCAGGTCTCGGGGAAGGCCACGGCACGGCGTACGAGGGCGAGGTTGATGTCGATGTTCGCCTCGAACCAGGCCGAGCCGCCGCCCGTCCACGCCCGCGCCGCGGCGGGCCGGTAGCGGGGCGCCGTACCGCGCGGGATCGAGTTGTCCTTGCCGCGCATCGAGGCGTGGGCGGCGTCGGTCAGGGCCAGCCAGCCGCCGAAGGCGCGTCCCACGGCCGCGATCAGGTCCCGCTCGTCATCCTCCATGCGGGCGCGGGCGTCACCGAACCCGAGCAGCAGCTCGTGGCAGTGGTAGCGCTCGCCGCCCGCGAGGGGGGTGACGAAGTGGGTCTCGGCCAGCTCCTCCAGCAGCACCTCGGCGGTGTCCACCGACACGTCCGCGAGCGCGGCGGCGAGCGGGGCGGTGGGGTTGGTGATGCCCAGGAAGCCGATCCTGCGGATGAGCGAGCGCGACTCGGCGGGCAGGGCCTCGTATCCGGCCATCAAGGTCGGCGTGATGCTCTTGCCGCCGTACCGCAGCTCGCCGAGGATCCTCGCCGGGGAGGACAGGCGTTCGGCCAGGCGCCGCAGGGTCAGGTGCGGCCGGGCGGCCAGCTTGGCCGCCACGATGTCGAGGGCCACCGGCAGCCCGGCGCACAGCTCCACGATCCGGTTGGCCGCCGCGGGCTCGTCCTGCATCCGCTGCCGGCCCGCCCCCGCGGCCAGCAGGGTACGCGCGGCGGGAGCCTCCAGCCGGGAGACGGTCACCGTGAGGGCGTCGCGCGGCAGGGCGAGCGGCGAGCTGCTGGTCACGAGCACGGCACAGCCGGCGTGCCCCGGGAGGAAAGGCTGTACCTGCCCGGGGTCGGTCACGCCGTCCAGCACGATCAGCACATGACGTACGGCCAGGACGCTACGCAGGAAGGCGGCACGCGCTCCGATGCCCTCGGGAATCTCCTCGGCCGCCACTCCGAGCGCCGTCAGGAAGCCCGCCAGCACCTCGCCGGGATCACTCAGATCGTCGGCGAACAGCTGCCCGTCGGGGAAACGACCGGCCACCCGGTGCGCCGCCTCCAGGCTCACCGTGGTCTTGCCGACGCCTCCGGAGCCGGTGACCACCACCAGGGGCGAGGTCCCCCGCTCGGTCAGCCCCTCGATGATCTGGCGTACCTCGCCGTCCCGCCCGGCCAGCACGCCCGGACGGGCGGGCAGCTGCCTGGGCAGGTCCATGACGGGGTGCGGCAGCTCCAGCGCGGTGTCCTGGCGGAGGATCTGGAGTCTCAGGTCGCGCAGCGTGGGGCTGGGATCCGTGCCGAGCTCCTCCCGCAGCCGCTCCTCCAGGTCGGTGAAGGCCTGCAGCGCCTCACTGCCCCGCTGGGAACGGTAGAGGGCGATCATGAGCTGGGCCCAGAAGCGCTCCTTCAGCGGGTGCTGGTCGGTCAGGTGCTGGAGCTCCGCGATCACCGCGCGGTGCCGTCCGAGCTCCAGGTCCGCGTCGATGCGGGCCTCGATGGCGGCCAGCCGCCGTTCGTTCCAGACTGCCGCCTCCGCGACGAACGCCTCGCTGTCCAGGCCGGACAGCGCAGGTCCGCGCCACAGCTTGAGCGCGGCGTCCAAGGTCTTGGCGGCCTGGGCGTGGTCGCGCTTCTCGGCCAGCAGGCACGCCTGGTCGTACATGCGCATGAACACGAAGGCGTCGATGCCGTCCTCTGCCGCCTCAAGCGTGTAGACGTTGTCGTGCACGTCGATCGTCACGCCGCTGCGCCTGAGTTCGCCGACACCACGGTGGACCTGATTTCGGGCGCTCTTTGTAGGGGAGTCGCCATAGATCGCGTCAATGAGGCTGTCAACCGATGCCGACCGCGTGGGGCTCAGCAACAGATGTGCCAGCACCGCCCGCGATCGACGGGTGGCCAGCCTGATCTCACTTCCCTGTCTCCATATTGTCGGTTGCCCCAGGATTCCGTAGTGCATCAAGAGCACTTGCCCCCTCCGTCGCTCCCCGACCATCTCCCACACGGACAGCTCTGTCGTCGTTTCGGGCGTACTCACCTTGGTTGTGGCAAGTGTGACGATCACGACTTGCAGCTGACTTTCGGTTCGCCTTAAAGCCTGTTGTCTTGGCGACCTCTCGGAGGGGTTTTATCGGCAAGGGGCGTTAGATGTACGTTTGTCGCTTTCGCTGCATGATAGATGTCACATCGCCCCAATGACATAGGCGCCTACCGGGCAAAACGGCGCCAGAGTCAGACTCCTGGTATGTCCACAGAGTCGCCTATCCGAGTTCTCCTCGCCGTCGACGAGCAGCAGACTCGGCGGGTGCTGGCCGCCCTCCTCAGCCTGGAGGAGGGCATCCAGGTCATCGCCGAGATCGGACATGGGGACGACGTCGTCGGCGCGGTCCGGCGGTACCGGCCCCACGTGGCCGTCATCGACGCCGAGCCGCCCGGCAGCGACGGCCTGACCGCCGCCGTGCTGATCGGTGGCCGCTGCGCGATCGTCGTGCTGAGCAGCTTCGGCAGGCCGGGGTACCTTCGCCGGGCGATGGCCGCGGGGGTGGGGGGCTTTCTCGGCAAGGACGCCTCCGCCGACGAACTGGCGGCGGCGATCCGCAAGGTGGCCGCCGGCGGCCGGTACCTCGACACCGAGCTCGCCGCCGCCTCGATGACGACCGGGGACAGCCCGCTCTCCGAGCCAGAGCGCGACGCGCTGCGCCTGGCCGGGGGCGGGGCCACGATCACCAAGATCGCCATCGAGCTCCACGTGTCCGAAACCATGGCACGCGGGCTCGTCTCCAGCGCGATGACCAAACTCAACGCTGAGGGCCATCACGAAGCCGTCCACACCGCACGGCGACAGGGCTGGCTGTGACGCGATCCGACAAGCACATGCAGACAAGTCAAGTCGCACAGACGCGGACGGGAATCATGCACGGCGAGCGCAGTGAACGGTTTCAGCGCGACACCAACGACGAGGTCACGGTGGAAGTAAACGGGGAAGAAGTCGGCCTGGATCCGGATCGCACGCGTACCATCCGCTATCCACCGCCGAACCTGTCCAAGGAAGCGGACGAACCGCCTTCGTCTTCTGTTCCGGAGCCTCCCATGTGGTGGCAGGACTCGGGGGACGATCCTGACCGGCGGCTCGGACATTTCTCTGCGAACGATGCCGACGGGGAGCTCACGAGGAAGACGCCGCCCATCGACCCGCTGAGCTCGCTCCAAGGGCTGGGGTCCTTCCCGCCGCCGCCCACGCTCAAGCCGCCGGTCTGGAACCCTCCGGCATGGGAGCCGTCGGCCTGGACACCGCCGGCCGGGGGCCCGCCGCCGATGCCGGCCATCCCGGACCTCTCTGACGTACCGGCCCCCGCGGAGCGCCCACGCCCGGAGGCACCGGCCTCCTCGAAGCGCCTACGCCCGGAGGCGCCGACCGCGCCCGAGGCCCCCGCCACCGGAGCGCCGGGAACCGGAGCGCCCCCAGCCGGAGCGCCCATTCCCGGAGCGCCCGTCCCCGGCGCACCACGCGCCGAAATGCCGGGTGCCCGGATGCCAGGTGCCAGTGCGCCGACCGCGTCCGAGGTACCGGTCTACCCGCCACCCCAGCACGGCGAGCCCGAGGTGCCGGCCTTCCCGCCGCCCCGGCAGGGCGAGGCCGGGGCGGCGCCGTCCCCTGCGGACGTTCCGCCGGCCGGCACGTCCTCGGAGAGCCTGCGCCCGGACCGGCTGCTGCGCACGCGACGCCGCCCGCCCGTCGGTGGCTGGCGCAGGGCCGTCTTCAACCTGACCGGCGGCCTGATCCATCTCCAGGACTCCAAGGCGGAACGCCACCGCCAGGAGCTGGTCGAGCGCATCAGGCAACCGGTCGCCGCGGGCCACTTCAGGGTCGCGGTGATGAGCCTCAAGGGCGGCGTGGGCAAGACGACCACGACCATCGGCCTGGGCGCCACGCTCGCCCACCACCGGGGCGACCGCGTCATCGCGGTCGACGCCAACCCCGACCGGGGCACGCTGTCGGAGAAGCTCCGGGTGGAGTCGCCGGCCACCGTACGGCACCTGCTCAACGACCGCGCGGGCATCTGGCGCTATGCCGACGTCCGCTCGTACACCTCCCAGGCGCCCTCACGGCTCGAGGTGCTGGCCTCCGACCGGGATCCGGCCATTTCCGAGGCGTTCAACGCCGACGACTACCGCGCGGTCGCGCAGATCCTGGAGCGGTTCTACTCGATCGCCATCACCGACTGCGGCACCGGCATGCTCCACTCCGCGATGAGCGCGATCCTCGACATGTCCGACCAGATCGTCCTGGTCAGCCCGGTCACCGTGGACGGCGCCAGGTCCGCGTCGGCCACCCTCGACTGGCTGCAGGCCCACGGTCACCAGGACCTGGCCGCGAGCGCCGTGGTGGTGCTGTCGGCGGTGAAGAACCCGCGGCGGAGCGCCGTCAACCTCAACGAGCTGAAGGACCACTTCACCAAGCGCTGCCGGGCGGTGATCGGCGTGCCGTTCGACCCGCACCTGGAGCAGGGCTCGGAGGTCGACCTCGACCTGCTGCGCACCGCCACCCGGGACATGTACCTGGAGGTGGGGGCCACCATCGCCGACCGCTTCGGCCCGGGGGCGGCCTCATGACCTCCCTGCTCAGCGTCACCGACCTGTCCAGGTCGCCGGGCCTTGAGGAGGTGTCGTTCACCGTCGAGCGCGGCGAGGTCGTCTGCGTGGTCGGCCCGCCGGGCAACGGCGGCGCCACGCTGATGGAGTGCCTGGCCGGCACGGGCGAGCCGGACGCGGGCCACATCGAGATGCTCGGCGTGACGGTCGGCCCCGGTGACCGGCGCCCGCCAGGGCTGGGCGCCGCCCTGCGAGGTGAGGCCCTCCCGGCCCGGATGAAGGTCGCCGAGGCCATGCGGCTGTTCTCCCGCCTGTACGGGACGCGCGGCCTGCCGGGGCGCCTGGTCGACCTGCTCGACCTGGAGCCGCTGCTGCCCAAGCGCTTCGGCCGCCTCACCGACGGCCAGCGCAGGCGGGTCATGATCGGCCTGGCCCTGGTGGGCAACCCCGAGCTGGTCCTGCTGGACGACCCGGCCGCCGGGCTCGGGGAGGGCAGCAGGCGTCGCATCGAGCAGGCCGTCGACGAGGTGCGCGCCGCCTACGGCGGGGTCTGCGTCGTGCTCGACGACCTGGCCCAGGCCGAGCGCCTGGCCGACCGGGTGGTCCTGCTGCGCGCGGGCCGCGTACTGGCCGAGGGCACGCCGACCCGGCTGATCAAGCTGCTCGGCTCGACGTGCGTCATGGGCGTGCCCCCGCACCTGCGGGTGGACCGGCTCCGTGACGTCCGGGTGCTGCGCGGCGCGGCCGCCACCTACCTGTACGGCTCGCGCCCGGCACTGGAGGCCGCCATCCAGGACCTGTCGCCGATGAGCGGCGACCGGGTCTGGTCCATTCGCACGCCCACGCTCAGGGACGCCTATCTCACGCTGTCGGCCGTGCCCGAGCCTGCCGCCTTGGAGGCATGAGGACATGGCTGCCACAGCTCTGACGGAACGGCCCGCGGGTGACGTGCGGGTGACCGGGACGGTGTGGACCCTCGTACGCGCGCAGCTGGCGCTGCTGCTGCGCACGCCGGTCGTGCCGGCGGCCGTGTTCGCCCTGCCGTTCGCGGTGCTGCTGGTGCTGATGCTGGTCGTCGGCTTCCGCTTCCCCACGATCGAGTTCGGGGCGATGCCGGGGGTCAGGGTCATCGACCGGCTGGTGCCCGAGATGGCCGGGACGGTCGCCGCCGCGGCCGGGATCCTGGTGATCACGCTGCACCTGTCCGAGACGCGGGCCACCGGGATGCTCAGGCGGCTGCGGCGCACCCGCATGCGGGACGCGTCGTACCTCACGGCGCAGGCGATCGTGGCCGGTGCGCTGGTGGCGGCGTCCACGCTGCTCTTCATGGTCGTCACCTTCGTCATCTACGGCTTGCCCCGCTCCTGGCACCCGCTGTACCTGGCGGGCGCGCTGCTGGTGGTGACGTACTGCTCGGTCAGCGCCGGGCTGCTGCTCGGCGGCCTGCGGATGTCGCGGATCGGGGCCAGGGTCGCCGCGCCGCTCTGCTTCGCGCTGCTGTTCCTCGGCAGCGGGCTGGGCGTGCCGCGCGAGGGCTGGGAGGGCGTGGCGCCGTGGTTCTACCAGGTCACCACGGTCAACCCGCTGGCCCAGCTGAACGATTTCGTCTTCCACGCCTATCAGGGGCGGCTGGCGGAGACCTGGCCCGCCGTGGCCGGGCTGCTCGCCACCGCCGTCGTCGCGAACGTCATGACCAGGCGGGTCTTCGACTGGGAAGGTACGTCATGAGACGCGTACTGGTAAGCATGGCCGCGCTCGTCCTGCTGGCCGGCGGGTGCGCGCAGCGGGACGAGCGGCACCCCATCGCGATCGCCATCGCCGGCACCCCGCAGGCCGCCGTCGCCAAGAAGGCCGCGCCCAAGGCGGCGCCGACCGCGACGGGCGACGCGAACGACGCGATGCTCAAGCTCGCCCAGTGCCTGCGCCAGAACGGCATCGACGTGCCCGACCCCGGCTCCCCCGAGGAGAAGACGTGGAAGTACACCGGGGATCAGGCCACCCTGGAGAAGGCCGTGAAGGCGTGTGAGAAGTACGCCTCGCAGATCCCCAACCCCCTCAACGACCCGAAAGCCCGCGACCAGCTCATCCAGTACGCGCGGTGCATGCGGGAGCAGGGCATCGACATGCCGGACCCGCCCCAGGTCAACAACAACCTCGACCCCAACGACCCGAAGCTGCAGAAGGCGGCGGAGGCCTGCGCCAAGCTGATACCGGGAATGGAGGGCGGCCAGTGAACGGGGCACTCAAGGGAGCCGTGGCGGCCCTGGGCACCGTGGTCGTCGGCAGCGCGGTCACCGCGGGCGGCGTGTTCGCCTCGGCGGCGCTGTTCGACGCCGGTCCGCAGGCGAAGGCGGAGCCCACGCCGACCGCCCGCCCGGTCTCGGCCGCCACCGCGGAGATCACCCGCGGCGACCTGGTGGACGAGGAGAGCGTGGACGGCAAGCTCACCTATGCCGACAGCCGTACGATCAAGTCCGCCTCCGGCGGGACGATCACCAGCCTGCCCGCGGAGGGCCAGGTCATCAGGCGCGGCAAGAGCTTCTACGCCGTGGACCGCCGCCCGCGCGTCCTCATGTACGGCACGCTCCCCGCGTACCGGACGCTCAAGGACGGGGTCAAGAAGGGCCCGGACGTCAAGCAGCTCGAGCGGAACCTGCGCGCGCTCGGCTTCGGCCGCGGCGTGACGGTGGACAACCGCTTCACCGACGCGACGGCCCGTGCCGTACGGCGGTGGCAGAAGAAGAACGGGATGGAGCGGACCGGAAAGGTGACCACGGCGGACGTCGTCTTCCTGCCGGAGGCGGTCCGCGTCGCCAAGACGAACGTGGAGGTCGGCGACCAGGTCGGCGCCCTGCGGCCGATCCTGGACATCACCGCCACCGACCGGCTGGTCCGCATCAACCTGGACGCCGACAAGCAGGACCTCGCCAAGAAGGGCAGGAAGGTCACCGTCAAGCTGGCCGACGGCAAGAGCGTCGCAGGCAGGATCGGCCAGGTGGCCAAGGTCGCCCAGGTGGCCAAGGGCTCCGACAACCAGGAGAAGAGCGCCACGGTCGAGGTGGAGATCAAGGTCGCCGCCAAGTCGCTCGGGTCGCTGGACGAGGCGCCGGTGACCGTCGAGCTGACCAGGCAGCGGGCGAAGAACGTGCTGACCGTGCCGGTGGAGGCGCTGCTGGCGCTGCCCGAGGGCGGCTACGGCATCGAGATCGTCGACCAGGGCGTGGCCAGGCGGGTGCCCGTGCAGACCGGCGCGTTCGGCAACGGCCGGGTCGAGGTGAGCGGCCCCGAGCTGGCCGAGGGCATGAAGGTGACGGTGTCGGGCCGATGAACGTCCTGGAGATCCGCGGGGTCAGCAAGACGTACGGCCGGGTGCACGCGCTCCGCAACGTGGACCTGACCATCCGCAAGGGCGAGATGGTCTCCATCGTCGGCCCGTCCGGCTCGGGCAAGTCCACGCTCCTGCAGATCGCGGGCACCCTCGACCGGCCGACCTCGGGCACCGTACGGGTGGCCGGCTACGACGTGAGCACGCTGTCCGACAGCCAGCTCTCGGCGCTCCGCGCCCGCTTCATCGGCTTCGTCTTCCAGCAGTTCCACCTCTCCCCCAGCCTGTCCGCGCTGGACAACGTCGCCGACGGCCTGCTCTACACCGGCCTGTCCAGGCGGCAGCGGCGGGAGCGGGCCGAGGCGGCGCTCCAGCTCGTGGGGCTCTCCCACCGCCTGGGGCACCGGCCGAACCAGCTGTCCGGCGGGCAGATGCAGCGGGTGGCGGTCGCCCGCGCGGTGGCGGGGCGGCCTCCGCTGCTGCTCGCCGACGAGCCCACCGGCAACCTGGACTCCGAGGCGGGCGCCGAGGTGCTGTCGCTGTTCCGGACGTTGAATGCGCGGGGCATCACGATCGCGATCATCACGCATGACACCGAGGTGGCCATGGCCTGTCCGCGGCGCATCCGCGTACGCGACGGCCTGGTCAGATCCGAGGTCTCATGACGGCGGAAGTGCGGGGGGATTCATGAGCACGGCGCTGCGCCCGGCGCGGCTGCGGACGACGGACATGGCCAGGCTCGGCACCTCGGGCCTGCGCGCCAGGCCGGCCCGGGCGATCCTCGCCGCGCTGGGCATCGCGATCGGCATCGCCACCATGGTCACGGTGGTCGGCATCTCGGCCTCCAGCCAGGAGAAGCTCCTGCGCCAGCTCGACGAGCTCGGCACCAACCTGCTCAGGGTCTCCCCGGGGGACAGCCTCTTCGGCGACAAGGTCAAGCTCTCCAAGAATGCCGCCGAGATGGTCAAGCGCATCGACGGCGTCACCAGCGCCGGCCAGACCGCCGAGACCGGCACCACGGTGCGCCGCAACGACCTCATCCCCAGCGGCATCTCGCTGGGCATCACGGTCCAGGCCACCAGCCTCGACCTGCTCACCACGCTCGACGGCCGGGTACGCCAGGGCACCTGGCTCAACGCCGCCACCGAACGCCAGCCCGTGGTGGTGCTGGGCGCGGTGGCCGCCGAACGGCTCGGCCTGCTCACCCCGAACGCCCAGGTCTGGATCGACAACAGGTGGTTCACGGTCATCGGCATCCTGGACAGGACGCCGCTGGCCGAGGAGATCGAGCGGTCGGCGCTGGTGGGCTTCCCGGCGGCCAAGGAGTACCTCAATCATGACGGCCACCCCACCACCGTCTACGAGCGCTCGGCCGACGAGGCGGTGGAGAGCGTGCGGGCGGTGCTGGCCCGCACGGTCAGCCCGGAGAACCCGAACGAGGCCAAGGTGAGCCGGCCGTCGGACGCGCTGAAGGCCAAGGCCGCCGCGGCGGGCGCGTTCACCGGGCTCATGCTCGGGCTTGGAGCGGTCGCCCTGTTCGTCGGCGGGGTGGGGGTGGCCAACACCATGGTGGTCGCGGTGCTGGAGCGGCGCAGGGAGATCGGCCTGCGCAGGTCGTTCGGGGCCACGAGGGCTCAGGTACGCAACCAGTTCCTGGTCGAGGCGCTGCTGCTGTCGGCCTTCGGCGGCGGGGCCGGGGTGCTGCTGGGGGCGCTGGCCACGTTCGTCTATGCCCAGCTCAACGGGCTGCCGACGGTGGTGCCGCTGTGGGCGCTGGGGGGCGGGCTGGGCATCACGGTGGTGATCGGCGCGCTGGCGGGCATCTATCCGGCGCTCCGCGCGGCCCGCGTCCCTCCGACCGTGGCCCTGAGCACCTGACAGCGCTCCCACCGGCGCTGCGGGCGCTCCGCCTCCGGCCGATGCTCGGGCCTCTCAGGATCTCGCCCCGCCGGTGACGGGGCGGCCGCGTACACGTGCGCCTCCTGCACGCGCCCGGGCCACCGCCTGCGGACCCTCCCGCTCCGTGGTCGCCGTGTGGAGTGGCGGTCAGGCCACCTTGTGCGCGGCGTCCAGAGCCGCCAGATGCTCCGCCGGCAGGCGCAGCGCCCCCGCGGCCACGTTCGCGACCAGGTGGTCGGGGTCGCCGGTGCCGGGGATCGCCAGCACGTGCGGCCCGCGGTGCAAGGTCCACGCCAGCCGTACCTGCGCCGCGCTGACCCCGAGCTCGCGGGCGACGTGCAGCACCGCGTCGCTGTCGGCGCCGCTCGCACCCGCCTCCCGTCCGGCGGCGGCGATCGCGAAGAACGGCACGAAGGCCACTCCCTGCTCGCCGCAGGCGCGCACGAAGTCGTCCTGGCCGGGCCGGACGCCGATGCCGTAGGAGTTCTGGACGCACACCACCGGGGCGATGGCCTGGGCCTCGGCGAGCTGATCCGGGCCGACGGCGGACAGGCCCAGGTGGCGGATCAACCCGGCCTCGCGGAGCTCGGCCAGCGCGCCGAAGTGCTCGGCGATGGAGCCAGGACCGGTCACGCGCAGGTTGACCACGTCGAGGTGGTCGCGGCCGAGCTGGCGGAGGTTCTCCTCGACCTGGCCGCGCAGCTGTCCGGGGGTGGCGGGCGGCAGCCACTCGCCGGAGGAGTCCCGGGCGGGTCCGACCTTGGTGGCGATGACCAGATTGTCGGGGTACGGGGCGAGCGCGTGGTTGATGAGCTCGTTGGCCGAGCGCAGCGGCGAGAAGTAGAACGCCGCGGTGTCGATGTGGTTGACGCCCAGCTCCACCGCACGCCGCAGCACGGCGATCGCACGGGCGCGGTCCATCGGGACGGCGTCGGCCGTGAGCGCCTGGCCGTGCTGGGCCAGCCGCATGGCGCCCAGGCCGACGCGGTTGACCGTCAGGTCGCCCAGTTGCCAGGAGCCCGACGCCGCCGCGGTGATCTGTTCTGAGGACATCCAGGGATTATGGCCGCCCGGTGGCGGGTGTCGTCAGGCGGCGGGCGATGACGCGCAGGGCGAGCACCTCGTCGGCACCTTCGAAGATGGAGAGCACCCGGGCGTCCACGAACAGCCGCGAGACGCTGTACTCCTCCGCGTACCCGTAGCCGCCGTGCAGCTGCTGCGCCTCCCTGGTGACCCATTCGGCCGCCCGGCAGGCGAGCTGCTTCACCTGCGCGGCCTCCAGCTGGCCGTCGCCGTCCGCCACGGCGCGGGCCGCCGCGTACGTGAAGGCGCGGCAGGCGGCGATCGACGCGGCCATCCTGGCGATCTTGGCGCGGGTCAGCTGGTAGCCGGCGAGGGGGCGGCCGAAGACCGGCCGCTGCCGCGCGTAGCCGACGGCGAGCTCGAGCGCCGCCTGCATGACCCCCACGGCCCGGGCCGCGGTCTGCAGCCGCGCGTTGGCGAACGCCTGCATCTGCAGGTAGAACCCGCGCCCGAGGCCCTCCTCCAGGCCGATCAGGCCGGCGGCGGGGACGCGCCAGCGGTCGAAGCGGACCTCGAACGAGTGCATGCCCCGGTAGCCGAGGGTACGGATCGCGCGCCCCTCGACGGCTCCGCCGCCCTCCTGGGTGAGCCGCCATTCGTGACCGGTGAAGGACGGCTTCTCCACCACGAAGAGCGACAGGCCGCGGTGTCCGGACGGATCGGTACGGGCCAGGACCAGGAGGTAGTGCGCGCGGCCGGCGAAGGTGCACCAGGTCTTGACGCCGCTCAGCAGCCACTCGTCGCCGTCCCTGGTCGCGGCGGTGGTGATCGCGGCGACGTCGGAGCCGTGGTCCGGCTCGGTCACCGCGACCGCGCAGAGCCTCTCCCCCGAGGCGATCAGCGGCAGCCAGCGCCGCTTCTGCTCCTCGGTGCCGCCCCGGACGATCGCGGTGGCGATGATCTCGGGACGGGTGATGAGCGAGCCGGCGGCGCCGAGCGAGGCGCGGGAGAGCTCCTCGGTCACCACGACCATGCCGAGCAGGTCGCCGCCCTCGGCGGCGCCGCCGTACGCGGCCGGGACGGACAGCCCGAAGCACCCCATGTCCGCGAGCCCGTCGATGATGTCGGCAGGAATGTCCTCGTCGTCGCGGTGGATCCGGTCCGCGACCGGGACCACCCGGTCCTCGGCGAACGCGCGGCAGGCCGAGCGGAGCAGCCGCAGCTCGTCGGGCAGGTGCCGCGGCCCCGCCTCGCCGGTGGCCATGACCCGCTCGGCCACGCGTTCGAGGAAGGCGGGGTCGCGTCCGGCGGCGAGGTGGGCCTGCACGCCGTCCAGCGCCGTCCTGTCCACCCCCCACTGGGACTCCCGGCCGCTCATCCGGCCGGCGAGGTCCGCGGCGACGTCGGCGGCGTACAGCAGCGCCAGGTCCGCGTCGTGCTCCAGGAGTTCGGCGGCCGCCGCGACCGCCGACGAGATCGACGCCACGTCGTACGCCACGGCCTGATCCTGGTCCCCTGAGCTGAGGCGCGCCGCCGCCCCGGCGACGACGGAGCGCAGCACGTCGACGACGGCCCGCGCGCCGGTGGCCGCGTCAGCCATGGCCGGTGCCCTCCCGGTCGATCATCAAGGTGCTGTGGGGCTCGGGGTCCGGGCCGAACACGCCGAGGGTGAGGGGTTCGGCGTCCTCGACCCGTCGCAGCCGCGCGGGCCGACCGCAGAAGAGCGGCTTGCGGTGCCTGTGGCGCATGCGCCGGACCTGCCCGGCGTACCCCTCCAGGCGCAGCACCTCCGCCAGGGCGAGCGTCATCAGCGGGCCGTGCACCACCAGGCCCGGGTAGCCCTCCACGCGGGTGGCGTACGGCCAGTCGTAGTGGATGCGGTGCGGGTTGCACGTCGCCGCGCTGAACCGCAGCAACAGCGTGGGATCCGTGGCGAGATCCCAGGCCCACTCCCCGGCCCGGGTGAGGGGCGCGCCGGCCGGGTCCAGGACAGCCGGCTCCGCGGCGGGGGCGACGGCTCCGGCGTCGCGGTAGACGAGGTCCTGCCGCTCCTCGATCGCCAGCCGGCCGCTCTCGTCGTACAGGCTGGTGGCGACCACCACGACGACCAGCTTGCCCGAGCGCCCCGACTTCTCGGTGACCGACTCCACGGACGACTCGCGGCGTACCGTGCTCCCCACCGTGAGCGGCGCGTGGAAGACGACCTCGCCGCCCGCGAACATCCGCCGCGGCAGCTCCACCGGAGGCAGGAACGACCCGCGCGCCGGATGGCCGTCCACTCCGAGCGCGGACGAGAGCGGCCAGCGGGCCGACGCGAGCCAGTGCCACAGCGGCGGCAGGGCGTCCCCCGGGCCGGGCGCGGGCGTGCCGTCGTCGAAGAGGGCCGACAGCGCCGCGACGGGATGGGGGTCGAGCGTCTCGGTCGTGACGACGGTGTGCGGCGCCCAGCTCACATGAACCGCCCGCCGGTGACCTCCAGCACGGTGCCCGTCATGTAGGAGGACAGGCTGGAGGCCAGGAACAGCGCGACGGTGGCGACCTCGTGCGTCTCGCCCGCGCGCCGCATCGGGATCTCGGCCATCTTCTGATCCCACGCCTTCTGCGGCATCGCCTCGGTCATGGCCGTACGGATCAGGCCCGGCTGGATGACGTTGACCCGCACGCCGTGGTGCGCCAGCTCCTTGGCGGCGGCCTTGGACAGGCCGACGATGCCGGCCTTGGCGGCGGAGTAGTTGGTCTGGCCCACCAGGCCGACCTTGCCCGACAGGGAGGAGATGTTCACGATCGCGCCGCTGCCCTGCTCGCGCATGATCGCGGCCGCCTTGCGCGTGCCGTTCCAGGTGCCCTTGAGGTGTACGTCGATGACCTGGTCGAACTGCTCCTCGGTCATCGTCCGCATCGTCGCGTCGCGGGTGATCCCGGCGTTGTTGACCATGACGTCCAGCGAGCCGAAGGCCTCCAGCGCGGTCCCGATCAGGGCGTCCACGTCGGAGGCGTGCGTGACGTCGCACCGCACCGCGCGGGCCACCGCGGGACCGCCGAGCTCCTTGGCCGCCGCCTGCGCGGCGTCCAGGTTCAGGTCGCCGAGCACGACCTTCGCGCCTTCCTTGACGAAGACTTCCGCGATGGCCAGGCCGATGCCCTGGGCGCCGCCGGTGACGACCGCGGTCTTGTCGGCGAGTAGCGTCATGGATGATCAGCTTCTCTCGTTCGTGGGTCGCGATCCCGTTGATGCCCGTCTGGGTCCCCGATGACGCCGTTCTCGCGCAGCTTCGCGAGCTCGGCGGCGGAGAGCCCGAGCTCGGCGCGGAGCACCTCGCCGGTGTGCTCGCCGACCCGCGGTGACATCTCGGGCAGCGCCTGCTCCCCGTCCAGCACCACGGGCGATCCCGGCGCCCAGTGCTCGCCGACCCCGGGCTGCGTGACCTTCCCCATCAGCGGGCTCTCGGGCAGCAGGGCCGCCAGCTCGGCGAAGCTCCGGTACGCCGACCAGAGCACGCGGGTGGCGCGCAGCGCCGACTCGGCCTCGGCGCGCGTACGCGTCCCGAACCAGCCCGCGAGCAGGTCCCCGAGCAGCTTGCGGTGCCGGTGGCGGACCGACTCCTCGGCGAAGTCCACCCCGAGCGCGGCGGCCAGCGCGGCGACCACCTCGGTGAGGCCGGTCGCGGCGAGGAGGTCCTGCCAGTGCCGGGCGGTGAGCGCCACGACCATCAGCCGCCCGCCGTCGGCGGTGGCGAAGTCGCGGCCGAAGGTGCCGTAGACGTAGTTGCCGCAGCGCTCGCGCGGGGTGCCGCTCAGCTGCGCCTCGGCGAGGTAGCCGAGGTTCCCGGCGGTGGCCAGCGCGACGTCCTCCAGCGCGACGCGCACCTGCTGTCCCTCGCCCGTCAGCAGGCGGTGCCGCTCGGCGGCCAGCAGGCCGACCGTCACGTAGAGGCCGGCGGCCAGGTCCCAGGCGGGCACCACGCTGTTCACCGGCTGCGCCGCCTCCTCCGGGCCGGTCAGCAGGGGGAATCCGGTGGCCGCCTGTACGGTGTAGTCCACGGCGGTTTCGCCGTTCCTGCGGCCGGTGAGCAGCACGTGGATCACGTCGGGGCGGCGCTCGCGCAGCGCCTCGAAGGTCAGCTCAGGGTGCCGTGCGGAGTTGGTGACCACGATCCCGCCGCGCCGCCCTCCGCTGACGACCAGGTCGGCGACGAGCCGGCGGCCCCGCTCTGACGACAGGTCCACCTCGATGGCGCGCTTGCCCTTGTTGAGCCCGGACCAGTACAGGCTCGTCCCGCTCTCGGCCAGCGGCCACCGGGTGCGGTCGGGGGCGCCGCCGACGGGCTCGATCCGGATCACGTCCGCGCCCAGCTGCGCCAGGGTCATCCCGCTCAGCGGGGTGGCCACGTACGTCGAGATCTCGACGATCCGCAGGCCGCGCAGCGGCCGGGAGCGCCGCGGGCCGGTCGCATCCGCCACCGGCCCGGTCTCCTCCCCGAAGGCTTCGCTCTCCACCGTCGCTCTCCTGGCGTGGTCGTGGGCCGGTCAGCGGTCCCATCCGGGCGCGCGGCCCGGATCGGTGACCAATGCCATGATCCACCCGTATCCGGGGCTCAGGCCAGACCATGCCTCCGACGTGTGTCGGGCCTGCAGGAGAGGCCGGAGGCGGGTGGGAGCGCCTCCGGCCTGCGGTCCGGGTCGAGGTCAGAACGGCTGGTTGTCCAGCGTGTTGACCTTGACCGCGGTGATCTTCACCTGCTGCATCCGCACCTGCGCCGTGCCCGCGGGCTTGGTGCAGGCGAAGGTGAGCTGGCCCGTGCTCGTGAAGTTGTGCACGACGTTGACGAAGACGCCCTGCTTGCCGTTGGGCGGCAGGGTGACCTCGGCGACGTCGGTGTCGGCGCCGCCGGCCGCGCTGATCAGGCACGTGTAGGCGATCGCGGCGGAGCCGGTGTTCTGCGCGGTCAGCTTCGCGGTGATCGTGTACGCGCCCGAGGCCAGGAACATGCTGAAGCCGGGGCTGAGGGAGTTGGCGTGGATCAGCTCGTTGTTCCAGCGGCTGATCACCTCCGGCGGCACCGCCTCGGCCGACGTGGCGTTCCCCGCCAGCAGCGCGCCCGCCGCCATGGTAGCCACGGCGGCCAGCGCGGACAGGCGCAGGCCCGTGCGGCGGCGGACCGGAGTGGTCGATGGCATGGTCATACGGATCTCCAAGGTGTGAATCCGGCTCCCCGCGCGGGACTGCGCGGGGAGTGGCACGCCTGTCGCCGGCCGAGGCGGCGTGCGCCGGCTCACGTGCACCCGAGGAAGGTAGCTCCCGGCCGTCCTACGGCACCGCGCAGAAATACCGGCACCGGCTGTGCCCCGCGTCATCGCCCCCGGGCACGGGGGTCCCACGCCACCGCCGTGTCACGGTCGGGCACTCTGTCTCTCATGATTCAAGCCATCGCGAAGGTACGTGGCCTGCCGACGGCACTGGCCGCCTGCTCGTACGGGGCGGCGGTGCTGACGCTGACGTGGCTCACCCAGGAGGGTCACCTCGGCGATGCGATGTACGGGGGAATGAGCATGATCCTCATGGCCTTCCCTCTCGCCCTCCTCGGCGGCGGTGGCGGGGTGGACGCCGGCTGGGATTACGTCCTCATGGCGTGGCCGGGGATCGTCATGGCGCTCTTGCTGGCGTTCCTGACGGCATGGCGGCGCACTCGTACGGCGGGGCGGGTCTTGGGGTGGTTCCTGGCCGGGGCCGTCATCGTGGTGGGGGTGGCGACGGTCTCCGACGGCTGGGGGCCGCGCCGGCCGTACGGCTGGCCGTTCCTCGTCTACGGGCTGATCATGATCATCGCTTTGATCGCCGGCCGACGCCGCCGGCCCCTGGTGTGAGGCCGGCGCGGACGCCCGCACCGGCCTCATGACGTCACCAGGCGACCCAGACGTCCTGGAGCCCGCCCGACAGCAGTCCGGTGCGCAGGCGCAGCTCGTCGGCGCTGTCCCGCAGGCGCAGGGTGGGCAGCCGGCGCGTGAGCGTGCCGAGCACGACCTGCAGCTCCAGGCGGGCCAGCGGCTGGCCGAGGCAGTAGTGCGCGCCGACGCCGAAGCTCAGGTGCTGGGCGGCGTTCTCGCGGCGCGGGTCGAAGCGTTCGGGGTCGTCGAACTTGCGCGGGTCCCGGTTGGCCGCCGGCCGGCACGGGATCACGGTGCCGCCCGCGGGCACGACGGTGCCGCTGAGCTCGGTGTCCTCGGTGGCGACCCGGGGGAAGCCGATCACGCTGAGCGTGGTGTCGAGCCGCAGGACCTCCTCGACGGTGCCCGGGATGAGCTCGGGGTCGTCGATGACGGCCTGGTAGCGCTCCGGCTCCGCCAGGAGCATCGCCGCCATGATGGCGATCATGTTGGAGGTGGTCTCGTGCCCGGCCAGCAGGAGCGCCATCACGGTGGTGATGAGCTCTTCGTGGCTGAGCCTGCCGTCCTCGCTGTCGGAGATCTGGGTCAGCTCGCTGAGGAGGTCGTCGCCCGGGTTCGCCCGCTTCTCCTCGACCAGGGCCGAGACGTACGCGCCGAACTCCTCGTACGTCTGCCGCACCTCCTCCTGCGTGTAGCGCGTCAGCGTCAGCATGACCTGCGACCAGTGCGCGAACTTGTCCTGGTCCCGGCTGGGGGCGCCGACCAGGGCGCAGATGACCCGCACCGGCAGTGGCAGGCCCAGCTGGGCCGACAGGTTGGCCGGCGAGCCGGACTTCACCAGGTCGTCCACCAGCTCGTCGGCCATCTGCTGCACCCGGGGCCGCCAGGTCTCCATCTTCCGGATGGTGAAGGACTTGTTGAGCAGCCGCCGCCACCGCAGGTGGCCCTCGCCCTCCCTCATCCTCGAGTCGCTGTTGCGGGCGAAGATGCCGCCGTCCTCCGTCGTGGAGATCCGCGCCGCGCCCTCGCCGCCCCGCCGGAAGCGAGGGTCCGCGAGCACCGAACGGACGTCCTCGTAGCGGGTCAGCAGCTGGGCCGTGTCGCCGCTCGGCAGCCGGATGTGGGCCACGGGACAGCGCTCCTGTAACTCGGCCCACTCCTGCGGCGGCTCCAGGGCCTTGGCCCGGGAGAAGGGGTAATCGGGCATGGTCTCGGTCATGACGCCCCCTATGTAGTTGACAAGTCACCGCCAACCCTAAGGAGGCCGCCTTAGTAAGGCAAGGACCTTAAACCTGCCCGGCGCGGTAGTCGAACCAGTCGAAATCGGCGCTCCCTTCGGTGACGTACATGCCGATCACCCGTCCCGTGAAACCGGTCGCCACCTCCGTGGACAGGTACCGGCCGTCCAGCGAGGCCAGCAGGGCGCCGTCGGCGGAGAAGGCGATGGTGTCGGGTCCCCTGGCACCGACGCCGGTCGGCCCAGTAGTCGACTCCGCGACCGGCTCGATCACCGAGGGCGGCAGGACGTCGCGGGTGCGGATGTCGAGGGTGAGGGTGAGCGGCCCGGGCGGCACCGCCCGCTCGGCCACGCACTGACGCAGCGGGCCGATGCGCGCGATCACCCGTGCCCGCCCCTCGCTCACCTCCAGGTCGTAGTGGTGCGCCTCGTCCATGCGTACGGACAGCCCGGCCGTGCCGGAGCCGGGATCGAGGCGGGCGGCGACCCGGCAGTCGTGGTGCTGCTGGCGGCGCCCCACGAAGGTGTGGCCCGGCCGGTCGAGGGTCGGGCCGGTGGCGCGCAGGGTCAGCCAGCCGGGACGCTCGCCCAGCGACCAGGACCCGTCCGGGCGGCTGCGCGGCGAGATCCAGCACGGCGCGAGCGCGTCGGCGTCGAAGTCGTCGCGGTACGGCTCTTCGGGCAGCGGATGCCAGGCGGCGGGCGCGGGGTGGCGCTCCTCGACGGGACCCACGACGGGCCAGCCGTCCTCCCATCGCACGGGAGTGAGGAAGGTCTCCCGCCCGAGAACCTGGTACTCGGGCGAGTAGCCGCGCGGGCGGGCGCCGAGCAGCACCATCCACCAGGAGCCGTCCGCGGCCTGGACGAGGTCGGCGTGGCCGGTGCTCTGGATCGGCCGGTCCGTGCCGCGGTGCGTCAGGATGGGGTTGACCGGCCCGGGCTCGAAGGGACCGCGCGGCGAGCGGCCGCGGGCGATCGACACGGCGTGGGCGCGCTCGGTGCCGCCTTCGGACATGAGCAGGTACCACCAGCCGTCCACCTGATAGAGGTGCGGCGCCTCCGGATATTTCCCGCCGGTGCCCGACCAGATCGGGTACGGCCCCTCCAGGATCTTGCCGGTCGCCGGGTCGATGCGCGCCACCTGGTTGCCCGAGGTGGTGCACCAGCACGAGCCGTCCTCGTCCCAGGCCAGGTCGGGGTCGACGCCGGGCAGGTCGATCCAGACCGGGTCGGACCAGGGGCCTTCCGGGCGTTCGGCGGTGACGACGAAGTGGCCGCCCGCGCTCACACTGGTGGTGATCATGTAGAAGCGGCCGTCGTGATGGCGGATCGTCGGCGCGAAGACGCCGTCCGAGGCGACCACGTCCGCCGGCAGCTCCAGCTGCGAGGGCCGGTCGAGCACGTTGCCGATCTGGCGCCAGTGCACGAGGTCCCGGCTGTGGAAGATCGGCACGCCGGGGACGTACTCGAAGCTGGAGCAGACGAGGTAGTAGTCCTCGCCGACCCGGCACACGCTGGGGTCCGGGTGGAACCCGGGCACGACCGGGTTGTCGTAGACGTTCACGTTGAGCCTTTTCGAAAGGTCAGCCCTTGAAGGCGCCGTCCATGATGCCGGCCACCATCCTGCGGCCGACGAAGATGAACAGCACCAGCAGCGGCAGCGTGGCCAGGAACGAGCCCGACATGGCCAGACCGAGGTCGATGTCCAAGCTGTTCTGCAGGGCCTTGATGGCGATCTGCGCGGTGTACATCTCCGGCGACTTCAGCACGATGAACGGCCACAGGAAGTCGTTCCACGAGTAGACGAAGCCGAGCAGCCCGAGCACGAAGGCGGCCGGCCGCACCAGCGGGAACGCGATGCGCCAGTAGATCTGCCAGCTGTTCGCCCCGTCGATGCGGGCGGCCTGCAGGATCTCGTCACTGATCGTCGAGGACAGGTGCTGGCGCATCCAGAAGATGCCGAACGCGCTGGCCAGACCCGGGACGATGAGCGCCTGCAGGGTGTCCACCCAGTTCAGCGAGGAGATGATCATGTACTGCGGGATGACCGCGAGCTGCGTCGGCACGGTCATGGTCAGCACCACGATCAGGAAGAGCACGTTCCGGCCCGGGAAGCGCAGCTTGGCGAAGGCGAAGCCGGCCAGCGTGCAGAGCACCGCGTGCCCGACGCCGATCGTCCCGGCCACGATCAGGCTGTTGATGATCGAGCGCACGAACGGCACGGTCGAGAACACCAGCCCCGCCAGCTCGAAGAAGTTGCCGCCGGGCACGATCTCGGGCGGCAGCTGGGTGGCCGTCGCCGAGTCGGTGGTGGCCACCACGAACATCCAGTACAGCGGGAACAGGCAGACGAGCGTGGCCAGGCCGATCAGCAGGTAGGTCCACCAGCGGATCCGATCGTTCATGACTTCCCCGGGCGCATGCGGGTGGACAGGACGTAGTTGAGCGCGGCGAACAGGATGATCAGGACGAACAGCGCCACGCCGATGGCGGCGCCGTAGCCGAACTGGAACTGGCCGAACGCCTGCTCGTAGAGGAACAACGTGAGCGTCTGGCACTGCCGGATCGCCCCGCAGGTCGTGGAGCGGGACATCAGCAGGGGCTCGGTGAAGATCTGCAGGCCGCCGATCGTCGAGGTCACGATCGTGAAGACGATGACCGGGCGCAGCGACGGGAGGGAGATGTGGCGGAACTGCTTCCACCCGCCCGCGCCGTCCACCGCCGCCGCCTCGTAGATCGCCCGCGGGATCGCCTGCAGCGAGGCCAGGTAGAGCAGCGTCGTGTAGCCGAACCAGCGCCACGTCACCATGACGGCGATCATCAGGTGGCTGCCCCACACCGTCTGCTTGAAGTCGATCGGCCCGATGCCCGCGAAGCCCAGCAGCCAGTTGAGCAGGCCGTAGTCACGGTCGAACATCTGGGCGAAGACGATCGCGGTGGCCGCCACCGAGGTGATGTACGGCACCAGCATCGACATCCGGAAGAACACCGCCAGCCGCAGCCGGGCGTGGTTGAGCAGGTGCGCCACGCCCAGCGCGAGCACCAGCTGCGGGAGAGTGGACAGCAGCCAGATGCTGAGGGTGTTCCACAGGGCGTTCGTGAACCGGGCATCCCCGAACAGGCGGGTGAAGTTGTCGAAGCCGACGAAGACGTGCTCGCCGATGGGGTTCCAGTCGAACAGCGCCACGTAGAACGTGAACAGCAGGGGGACGAGCCCGAACACCGCGAAGATCAGGAAGAACGGCGCGATGTAGACGTAGGGGGCGATGCGCTCGCCGACGCTCTGGCGGACCCGTGTCGTGATGGGGGGCGCGTCCGCGACCCTGTCGAGAGTCGCGGTCACTTGCCGATCGCCGTCTTGATGTTGGCCAGCGCCGTGTCCCAAGCCTTGGCGGGGTCACCCTTGCCCTGCTCGACGCTGGTGATGGCGTTCAGGAACTCCTGGCCGATGGCCGCGCTGTCCGGGCCGATGTAGAACGGCTTGAGCCCGAGCAGCGACTCGGTGTAGATCTTCCCGATCGGCGCGTCGGAGAAGAACTCGTCCTTCTTCGCAATGAGCTTGGGGTCCTGGTAGACCGACGGGGTCGTGGGCAGCGAGCCGGAGTCCAGGAAGTGCGTGAGCTGGCCCTGCGGCGACTGCATCTTGCTGATGTAGTCCCAGGCGGCCTTGGCGTTCTTGGCGCCCTTGGGGATGGCCAGGTAGCTGCCGCCCCAGTTGCCGGCTCCGCCGGGGATCTTGGCGATGTCCCACTTGCCCTTGGTGTCGGGGGCGTTCCTGCGGATCTGGCCCAGGAGCCACGACGGCGCGGAGATCACCGCGAACTGCCCCTTGCCCATGCCCGCGCTCCAGCCCTCGGTGAACGAGGTCTGCTTGGCGCTGATCCCGGCCGCCACGGCCTTGAGCGACAGGTCGAAGGCCGTCTTGACCTGCGGGCTGGTGCTGTAGACGACGTTGCCCTGGGGGTCGTAGTACTTCTGCGGACCCTGGTTGACCGCCTGGTAGAACACGCTGGTCTCGGCGTTGTCGATGAACGCCTTGCCGGTCTTTTCGACGTACTTCTTGCCGGTCTCGATGAACGCGTCCCACGTGGGCCAGAGCTTGCCGACCTCCTCCCGGTCGGTCGGCAGCCCGGCCTCCTTGAACAGGTCCGTCCGGTACGCGATGGCCATGCCGCCCACGTCGGTCGGGATGCCGATGATCGAGCCGTCCTTGGCAGTGCTCTGGCTCATGACCCAGTCGAGGTAGTCGCCCTTGATCTTGTCCGCGCCGAGCTGCCGCAGATCGTAGAAGTTCTGCGGCTGCTGCACGAACTTGGGCAGGTCGTCGCCCTGGATGAGCACCAGGTCGGGCACCTTGCCGCCGGCCAGCGCCGTCGTCAGCGCCTGCGCCGTCTCGGTCGAGCCGCCCACCTCGGTGAGCTTCACCTGCACGTTCGGGTTGACCTTGTGGTACTCGTCGACCGAGGCCTTCTGGTTGATCCCGGAGAAGGACCAGAACTCGAACGACTTGCCGTCACCCGACGGCTGCGACGGCGTGCTGCCGGAGCCGCCTCCGCAGGCGGTGGCGGTCAGGGCGATGGCCGCGAGGAGCGCGGCTGGGGTTGCGATACGGAAATTCACGGCTGTTCTCTTCCGGGGTGGGGGTCAGGAGCGGAGCGCGGTGGCGGGCGGGGTGCACGCTGCGCTCCTTGGGTAGGGTCCGCAGCTTGCCTGAAACTTTCGGTTCCAGGCCCGATCGTTAATCGGGGACTCTAAGCAGGCATGAGGAAACCCGTCAAGAACACAGGCGTAAGATCCCCGAAATCAATCGGGCTAGACTGCGCCCCATGACCGCGACCGAGCAGCCGTTCGACGCCGACACCCCGCCCGCCCGGCCGCTGACCATCACCGAGCTGGCCGAGCTGGCCGGCGTGTCCACCGCGACCGTCTCCAAAGTGGTCAACGGCCGCTCCGAGGTCGCCCCCGAGACGCGCGCCCTCGTCGAGGGGCTCATCCGCCGGCACGGCTACCGCAGGCAGCGGCGGCGCGTCAGCCCCGCCGCCCTGGTGGAGGTGGTCTTCCACGCGCTGGGAGGCGACTACACGGTCGAGATCATCAAGGGGGTCGGGCAGGTCGCGCGCGAGCACAACCTGGCCGTGGTGATCTCCGACGCACCGGACCGCGAAACCCCGGGTCGCGGTTGGATCGAGGGCGTGCTGAGCCGCCGCCCCAGCGGGGTGATCGGGGTGTTCTACGGGCTGACCGACGACCAGCGCGAGCAGCTCGTCACCCGCGACATCCCCATCGTCCTGCTCGACCCGTCCGGCGACCCCGGCCCGGGGTACCCCTCGGTCGGCGCGGGCAACTGGAGCGGCGGCCTGTCGGCCACCCGCCATCTGCTCGACCTCGGCCATCGCCGCATCGCCGTCATCACCGGCCCCGACTCGGCGCTGCCCAGCAGGGCCCGCCTCGACGGCTACCGCACCGCGCTCGACCTGGCCGGGGTGCCCGCCGACCCCGAGCTCATCGGTTCTGGGGACTTCCTCGTCGAGAGCGGCCTCGCCCAGGCGCACCGGCTGCTACGCCTGCCCGACCCGCCGACCGCGATCTTCGCCTGCAACGACGTGCAGGCCACCGGCGTCTACCGCGCCGCCCACGAGCTGGGCCTGCGCATCCCCCACGACCTGAGCGTCGTCGGCTTCGACGACCTGCCCTCGGTCGAGTGGATGAACCCGCCGCTCACCACGGTCCGCCAGCCGCTCTGCGAGATGGCCGCCGCGGCCACCGGCATGCTCGTGAAGCTCGCGCAGGGCGAGCCGCTGCCGCAGAGCCGGGTGGAGCTCGGGGCCGAGTTGATCATCCGGGGCAGCACCGCGCCCCCTGCCGGCTGACCGAAACTTTCTGGACTATTGCCGTACGTATCGAGAGTTGACAGCCCTCTCCCAGCTGCCTAACGTGGCGCGAATCGCGGCCGCCGTCAGCCTCGAGAACGAAATGTTAGCGTTAACAATTGCAAGAGGGAGAGGACGCCGATGCCATCCCGCGGCTCCTTGCAGGCGTACGACCGCGTCGTCCTGCCACCGGTCCTGGTCTCGGGCACGTCCGTCGGGCCGGACGCGATGCTGAGCACCGGCCATCCGGACCTCGAGGTGCGCGAGGGCGTGATCAGGAGCCGGTCGGCCGGCGCCGTCCGGGCGACGATCTCCGTGGCGGGCGCCGAAAGCTTCGCGGTGACAGTGCTCCCCGAGGCGTCGGCCTCCCATGTGGTGAGCTACACGCGCGAACCCGACCCTGATCCGGCGGTGTACAGTGCGCCCCTCGCGTTCAGCATGCACCTCGCCCTGTCAGCAGCGGGGTCGCTACCGGGCGGCGAGCCCGCGCCGCTCAACGACGACCGCGGCGTGCTCTTCCCGCGCGCCGTCATGACGGACGTCCTGGACGTGCGGCGCATCCGCACGCTGGCCGATCCCCACCTCTTCCACACGCCGGCCGGGTACGCCGTCGTGGCCACCTCGTGCCTGCCGGACGGGACCCCGGAGCCGTACGTTCTGATCTTCACGACGCCCGACCTCGTCCACTACGAGGAGCTGGGCGTGGTGGATCCCGGCACGGACGGCGGCGTCTCCCGGCCCCGGGCGGTCTATGACGGCGCCCGCGACGAGTACGTGCTGTGGTGGACGGACGGCGCCGGCGAGCGGCTGTTCACCACCATGAAGACGCTCGACGCCGAACCGCTGCCCGCCCGGCCCGGAGCCCCGCTCGTGCCTGGCTCCGAACCGCCCGCGCTCGGCGAAGGCCGCCGGGCCGCCTCCTGCCTGCCGGTGGACGAGAGGACGGCCGACCGGCTCGCCCGCCGGTTCCAGCGGGTCAGGAACGTGGCGGTCGTCGTGCCCGAGCTGCGGGTGAACGCCGGCGAACGTACGGATCCGCCCGCGGCGCGCCTGTCGTACTCCGACGGCTCGACCGCCGACCTGCCCGTCGACTGGGACACCGATGGCGTGGACTGGGACACGCCCGGGGAGTACCCGATCACCGGCCGCGTCCGGCAGCGGGAGTACGCCTTCCCCTTCATCCCCGAACGCGCCGACCCGACCGTGCTGCCCTACCAGGGGCGCTACTATTTCATCGCCACCGACGACACCGGCGGCGACTGCGTCAACACCACGCGCCTGCTGATCCGGGTCGCGGACACCATCCAGGACCTGGCCACCGCGGCGGACCACACCATCCTCACCGTGGGGCAGGCGGGGATCGGCGGCTGCTTCTGGGCGCCGGAGCTCCACGTGCTCGACGGCCGCCTGCACTGCTTCTTCTCCCCCAGCGTCGGCGCGGCGAGCTGGGACCGCGTGCAGAGCCATGTCATGCGGCTGCGCGCGGACGGCGACCCCGTGCTCGCCTCGGACTGGGAGCCGCCCCGGCCGGTCCTCAAGGCCGACGGCGGCCCGCTCCAACTGGACCGGGAGCACCCCGGCATCTCCCTCGACATGACCTACTTCGAGGATGCCGGCCGCGGCTACGTCGCCTGGTCCCAGCGCTACATCACGGAGCACGTGGGCGACGCGGAGATCTGGATCGCCACCGTCGATCCCGCCGACCCCTGGCGGCTGACCAGCGATCCCGTCCTGCTGATCAGCGCCGAGTACGGCTGGGACCTCAACGACGGGAACGTGGCCGAGGGCCCCTTCGTGGTGCGGCACGGCGACCGGGTCGTCATGACCTACTCCGGCTCCGCCGTCGGCCCCACGTACGTCATGGGCCTGGCCACCGCCGCGTCCGGCCGCGACCTGCTCGACCCGGCGAACTGGACCAAGCTCAACGCCCCCGTCCTCACCACCGACCCCCGCACCGGGGAGTGGGGGCCGGGACACAACACGTTCAGCCACGACGAGGACGGCCTGCCGCTCGTCGTCTACCACGCCCTCACCGCGCCGGCCGCGAAGGGCAGGAGCACCGCGATCCGCCGGGTGCACTGGGCTGCCGACGGGCGTCCCGTTCTCGACATGCGGCCGGACGAGGAGGTCGCCCCTCATCTCAGGACCGTCTCCACCAGCGTCCGGGTCTCACGGAGTGCCGACCCACTATCCCTGTAGGTAAAGTAGGCAACCTCAGGCGCACCGTGAGGAGAATGTCATGTCCGAACCAGATCCAACCACTCCGCCCCCCTTACCGACGGCGTCGCCCACTCCTACCCCCACGGGCACACCCAGCCCGACCCCGACGTCGCCGAGCCCCACGCCGAGCCCGACGTCGCCAAGCCCTTCACCCACCACGCCCTCCCCCAGCCCGACGCCCACCAGCCCGCCTCAGCCGTCACCGACTCCTTCCGCTCCCGCCTATCCCACTCCCACGTATCCGGCTCCCACGTATCCGGCTCCCACCTATCCCGCCCCCACGTATCCGGCTCCCACGTATCCCGCTCCCACCCCTTCGCCGGCCTCACCTGGTCTCCCACGCCCGGGCATGCCGACCACAGAGGTCCATGGGAGCACCTTCACGAGCGCGGCCGGCGGATTCGTCACCGAGCACGAGGAGCTGGCGAGGGACGCCGGCCGGATTCTCGACGCCATCGCCGCACTGGGCGATTTCGCCGGCACGGACGAGACGGGGACCACGTTCAGGCAGGGCTATTCCACCGCGCTGAAGAAGACCGAGACGTACGTCAACGCGCTACGTGACGTCTATCCCGGCGTCGCCGAACGGCTGGCCGGCATGAAGACCAGCTTCGACGTCGCGAACTGGGCCACCATCGAATCCCTGCCGAAAGTGTCCGACCCACCCGAGTACTCGGACGGGAAGCTCACATCCTGACGTCTTCTGGAGACCACATGACCACACCGGACGACGGCGCGCCCTTCCTCGACGAGGAGATGCGCCGCTTTCTCGCCGAGTTCCAGGCCGACACCCGGCCGCTGGAACAGTTGCAGGAGGGCCTCAACGCCGTCCGCGGCCGAGGTGAGGCGGCCAACGGCCAGGTGACGGCCGAGGTGCTGCCGAGCGGCGCGCTCGGCGGCCTGCGCATCGACCCGAGGGCGATGCGGCTCGGCGCGGACGCGCTGGCAGCGGCGGTGCTCGCGGCCGCGAACGCCGCCGCCGCGGACCTGACCACGCAGCTGGCCAGGATGATGACGGACGGCCTGACCCCGTTCGCCGACGAGGTCAGACGTTTCAGCCAGGGCTGAGCCACCCGCTCCCCGGCGGTCAGAGCCCGCGCCAGCGCCTGAACTGGTCCTGACCGGCGGCGACACCCAGCTTGGCGAGCATCTGCTCCCAGGTGGGCAACAGACTGGCCGGATCGTCGATCACGTCGCCGGGCCGGTTGAGCGCATTGGCCGTGGTGCTGAAGATGGTGGACCCGGTCAGGAACACGAGCGCGTTCCGCGCCGCATCGTTCTTCGGCAGCAGGTTCGCGGCCTTGCCGAAATTGGCTGGGTCCACGTGGTAGAAGACCATGGCCGCCGCGAAGTTCTTCACCATGTACTCGCCGCGGTCGCCCCACGACCCCAGATCCTCGCCCCTCGCCAGCTTGACGCCGTCGATGAGCACCTGGTCGAGGGCCGTGTAAGCGAGGCTGCCCCCCACGGCGTAGATGAACCGCTTCCCCACCGCGTGTTCGAACATCTTGATCAGCAGCCGAGCCTGCGACTTGCGCATCGCCCAGTTGATCATCACCTGGACCTTCTTGTCGATCGCCGGCCAGCAGAAGAACATCAGCAGCTCGAGCCACTGGATCATGGCCATGGTCCGGAGCGCGTGCTGGGTCTGCTCCAGCATGTCCGCGTAGTCCTCGACCGCGTCGGCCAGCCCGCGGATGTACGCGGACACGTGCGGCGGATAGGGCGCGACCTCGTCGTTGAAGTATGTCCTGAAGGCGTCGATGCCCGCGCCTGAGCTGGGCGGCCGCCACACCCGGCTCGCGACCTCCTCCACGTCCTCCAGGCTGCCGTCCACCCGCCTGGCCAGCTGCCGCAGCAGCTCCGCGGCCTCGCGTGCCTTGGCCGGGTCGCCATCGGGGTAGGCGACGGCCAGCATCTGCATGACCACGGCGCCGACACCGACGGCGGAGAACATGAACCCCGCGATCGGAAGGGGCTTGGGGGACGGACTCACGTAGCAGACCCTTTCTCTTCCACTGTCAACTGCCACGTTAGCCCCAAAGCCAACGGAAATCCCCCAATTTTTGGTCGGTTATGCCGGAGGAGGAGCGGTGGAGCGGCGGGTGACCAGGGTGGGCGTGACCGAGAAGCGGACCGCGGACGTGCGCCCCTCGATGATGCGTTCGAGCAGCAGCCGCCCCGCCGTCTTGCCCATGATGGCCCCGTCCTGGTCCACGCTCGTCAGCGAGATGTGCGCGAGCGCGGTCACGCGGGCGTTGTCGTAGCCGGCCACCGACACGTCGCCGGGCACGGCGAGCCCGGCCTCGTGGATGGCCGCGAGCGCGCCGTAGGCGGCCTGGTCGGAGCCGGCGAAGATCGCGGTGGGACGGGGGGTACGGGCCAGCAGCTCGCGCGTGGCCTGGTAGCCGCCCTCCTCGGTGTAGGAGGTGGCGACGACGGCGACGTGCTCGGCCAGGCCGTGCTCGGCCATCACCCGCTCGTACGTCCTGGCCCTGATGGTGTGCAGCCACGCGACGGAGCGGGACGGGCCGCTGTCCTTCTGCGAGGTGTGCGCGATGCGGCGGTGGCCGAGCGCGATGAGGTGCTCGACGGCGAGCTCGGCGCCCACCTCGTCGTCGTCGAGCACGGAGTCGTAGACCGCCGAGCGGTCGTGGCGGCCGAGCACGACAGTGGGCGTGCTCCTGGCCGTCTCCTCGAGCCGGGACCTGGCGAGGACCGGGGCGACGACGAAGATGCCGTCCACCTGCCGATCCACCAGGGCGTCGATCGCGCGGCCCTCGGAGTCGGGGTCCATGGTGCCGCCCTGGACGATGATGGCCTGGTAGCCGGCGCCGGCGATCTGCTCGTCGAGGCCGTCGAGGATGTCGGCGAAGAACGGATTCCTGATGTGCGGCAGCACCACGCCGATGGTGAACGTGCGCCCCCGCATGGCCCGCGCCGCGGCGTGCGGGCGGTAGCCCAGCTCGTCGATGGCCGCCTGCACCTTGGCGCGCATCGCCTCGCTGACGCCGTAGGCGTTGCGCAGCACCTTCGACACCGCGGTGGTGGAGACCTGGGCGTGGCTGGCCACATCGCTGATCGTCACCCGCCGCCGCCCGTCACGCGTGACCATCTGGCGCACCTCGTTCGACTAGACGCGACCCGATTGTACGAGCTCAGGCCCGCTTCCGCGATGGATAACGATACCCATCCCAAAGGTCGGACGATCCGTCGATCGGGGGCTCCACGTGGATCACGATTGGGGACCGTTCCTCAAATCGAGCCTTGACGCCGTACCACGTAACGCCTACGTTAACTGGCATCGGGGGGCGTTAAAACGATTCAACGGACCCGGAGGGGCGTTGTGAAGACCTCTCACCGCACACTGGGAGCGGCACTGGCCGTTCTCACCATGACTGCCCTGACCTCCTGCGGCTCGGGCTCCGAGCCGGCCGCCGACGGCACGGTGACCCTGAAGTTCCTCATCGACAACGGACAGGGCGCCGTCGACTCGGCCAAGGCCATGACGGAAGCGTTCATGCAGGCCAACCCCAAGATCAAGATCGAGACCGAGACGCGCCCGGCCGGCAGCGAGGGCGACAACATCGTCAAGACCAAGCTCTCGACCGGCGACATGGACGATGTGTTCCTGTACAACTCCGGGTCGCTGCTCCAAGCACTCAACCCGTCCCAGACCCTGGTCGACCTCACCGGCGACCCGGTGCTGCAGAACGTCCAGAAGGACTTCCTGCCGGTGGTGACCCAGGGCGACCACGCGTTCGGCGTGCCCTTCGGCTCCGCCATGGGCGGCGGCATCCTCTACAACCGCAAGGTCTACGAGAAGCTCGGCCTGCAGGTGCCCAAGACCTGGGACGAGTTCATGGCCAACAACGCGAAGATCAAGGCGGCGGGGGTCAGTCCGGTGATCTCCACGTTCAAGGACACCTGGACCTCCCAGCTCTTCGTGCTGGGCGACTTCTACAACGTCCAGGCCGCCGTGCCGAACTTCGCCGCCGACTACACCGCGGGCAAGGCCAAGTTCGCCACCACGCCGGCCGCCACGGCCGGGTTCCAGCATCTCGCCGACGTGCACGCCAAGGGCTACCTCAACGAGGGCTTCGGCTCGGCCACCGCCGACCAGGGCATGAAGATGCTGGTGGAGGGGAAGGGCGCGCACTATCCGATGCTCAGCGCCCAGTTGCCGCCCCTGGTGGCCTCGATGCCGCAGGCCGCCACCGACGTCGGCTTCTTCGGGATCCCGGGCACCGACCCCGCCAAGAACGGCGCGACGCTCTGGGAGCCGGGCGCCGTCTACATCCCCAAGACCACCAAGAACCTCGACGCGGCCAAGAAGTTCCTGGCCTTCGTCGCCTCGCCGGCGGCGGCCGACGCGGTGAGCAAGGCCGTGCAGCCGGCCGGGCCGTACCGGATCACCGGCGCCAAGCTGCCCGACAACGCCATCCAGGCCGCCAAGGACCTGCAGGCGTACATCGACAAGGGCGCCACGGCGCCGGCGCTGGAGTTCGTCTCCCCGGTCAAGGGCCCGTCGCTGGAGCAGATCACGGTCGCGGTCGGCTCCGGGCTGACACCGCCCGCCGAGGGCGCCGCCCAGTACGACAAGGACGTGGAGAAGCAGGCCAAGCAGTTGGGGCTCGCGGGGTGGTGACCAGGCAGGCGGCCAAGCCACGGCAAGGAGCCCGCGTCACGCCCGAGCCGGGGGCCGCCCGCCCGGCCAGGCGCAAGTCCGCCTACCCGTACGCGCTCTACCTGCCGGCCGCCGTCGTGTACCTCGTCATCTTCCTGGTGCCGACGGTCATGGCCTTCTACTTCGCGCTCACCCGCTGGACCCTGTTCGACAGCACCTTCGTCGGCCTGGACAACTTCCGCGACTTCCTGGCCGAGCAGAACCTGCGCATCGGCTTCGTCAACACCCTCTTCTACGCGGTCGTCACCAGCGGCCTGAAGGTCGTCCTCGGGCTGCTGCTCGGCGTGCTGCTCACCTCGAGACTGCGGCTGCGCGGCTTCCTGCGCTCGGTGGTGTTCTTCCCCGTCCTCGTCTCCACGGTCGCGGTCGGCATCACCTTCAGCGCGCTGCTGCGGCCCGACACCGGCCTGGTCAACAAGGCCCTGGCCCTGGTCGGGATCGACGGGCCCGACTGGCTCGGCGACGCGAGCACCGCCCTGCTCTCGGTCGCCCTCGTCGACGTGTGGAAGGGCGTCGGCATCGCCACCGTCATCTACATCGCCGGCATCCTGTCCATCCCCCGCGACTACTACCAGGCGGTGGCGGTGGACGGCGGCGGCGCCTGGCACCGCTTCCGCCACGTCACGCTGCCGCTGTCCTGGCCCGCCACGTACTCGGTGATCATCCTGTCGTTCATCGGAGGGCTGCGCTCGTTCGACCTCATCTGGACGATGACGCGCGGCGGGCCCGGCTTCACCAGCGACACCATCGCCTCGATCATCTACAAGCAGTACCAGGCCGGCTTCTTCGGCCTGTCCACGGCGGGCAACGTGCTGCTGTTCGTCGTGGTCACCGCCATCGTCGTCCCGCTCAACTACTTCCTCGGCAGAAGGCAGGTGGCCGCATGACAGTCCTGCGCAGGCTCGGCGCCGAGGCCGTCGCGCTGGCCCTGGCGGCCGTGATCTTCCTCGTCCCGTTCGCCCTCATGCTGCTCACCGCGGTCAAGGACCAGACCCAGGCCACCGACCTCGACTTCGCCTGGCCGGCGAACTGGCCCGTCGTCCAGAACCTGACCGAGGTGATCGAGGCCCGCGACTTCGTGCTCCTGCGCGCGTATGTCAACAGCACGATCCTGACCGTGGCGTCGGTGGCGCTGATCGTCGTCTTCGCCGCGATGGCCGCGTTCGTGCTGCAGCGCCGCGCGGGCCGGCTCGGCTCGGTGGCGGGCTTCCTGGTGCTGTCCGGGCTGATCATCCCGCCCGCGATCGTGCCCACGATCTGGCTGCTGCAGGCGCTCGGCCTGTTCAAGACCCTCCCCGGGCTGATCCTGATCGAGGTGGCCTTCAACCTGGCGTACGCGGTGCTGCTCTTTCGGGCGTTCATCGCGGCCATCCCGCGCGAGCTGGACGAGGCCGCCATGATCGACGGCTGCACCGGGCTCACGCTGTTCTTCCGGGTGATCTTCCCCTTGCTCCGGCCGGTCACCATCACCGTGATCCTGACCACGTCGGTGGCCATCTTCAACGACTTCGTCAACCCGCTCTACTTCACCCCGGGCGACGAGAACGCCACCGTGCAGGTCACCCTCTACAACTTCCAGAGCCAGTACAACACCCAGTGGAACCTGCTCTTCATGGACATCGTGCTCATCACGATCCCACCGTTGCTGCTCTTCATCTTCTTCAATCGCAAGATCGTCGCCGGGATGACCGCCGGCGCCATCAAGGGCTAGGAGACCCGTGACCCTCGTGCATGTAGAAGCGCCCGCCTTCGAACACCATCGTGACCCCCTCGGCATCGGCGAAAGCGCTCCCCGCCTGTCCTGGACCGTCACGACCGACCTCCCCGGCTGGCAGCAGGAGGCGTACGAGATCGAGCTCAGCGACGGCACGGCCACCGGCCGGGTCGAGTCGGCGGAGTCGGTGCTCGTCCCCTGGCCGGGGGGCGAGCTGAGCTCGCGCGAGCGCCGGGGCGCCCGGGTGCGCGTGCACGGCCGCGACGGCTCGGCCAGCGACTGGAGCCCCTGGTCGTGGGTGGAGGCCGGCCTGCTGGACCCGTCCGACTGGCAGGCGGGCACGGCCGCGCCGCCGCTGGAGCTGCTGGGCGTGCCCGACGGCCCCGCGCTGCTGCTGCGCCGCGACTTCACCGCGCGCGGCCCGATCCGGCAGGCCCGTCTGTACGTCACCGCGCACGGCATCCACGAGACGGAGATCAACGGCCGGGTCGTCGGCGACGACGTGCTGGCCCCCGGCTGGACCAGCTACGGCCACCGGCTGCGCTACCGCACGCACGACGTCACCGAGCTCCTGGCCGAGGGCGCCAACGCGATCGGCGCCACGCTCTCCGACGGCTGGTACCGGGGGCGGATCGGCTTCGCGGGCGGCAAGACCGCCGTCTACGGCGACCGTACCGCGCTCATCGCCCAGCTCGAGATCACCTACGCGGACGGCACGACCGACGTGGTCGTCACGGACGGGAGCTGGCGCTGCGCGAGCGGCCCTGTCACGGCGGCCAGCCTGTACGACGGCGAGAAGCATGACGCCCGGCTGCTGCCGTCCGGCTGGTCGGAGCCCGGCTTCGACGACGCCTCGTGGCTGCCCGCCGACGCGCTGCCGCACGACCCGGCCCTGCTCGTCGCGCCGGTCGGCCCGCCGGTCCGCCGGGTGGAGACGCTGTCCCCGGCGGAGGTGCTGACCGGGCCGGACGGGGAGACGATCCTCGACTTCGGCCAGAACATCGCCGGCCGGCTCCGCATCCGCGTCCAGGGCCCGGCCGGGCACACCGTCACGCTCCGGCACGCCGAGGTCCTCGAGAACGGCGCGCTCTCTCTGCGGCCACTGCGTCACGCGGCCGCGCTCGACGAGTACACGCTGCGCGGCGACGGCACGCCCGAGGAGTGGGAGCCGCGCTTCACCGTGCACGGCTTCCGCTACGCGCAGGTGGACAACTGGCCGGGCGAGCTGGACCCGGCCGACGTCCAGGCCGTGGTCTGCCACACCGACATGCGGCCGACCGGCGATTTCCGCTGCTCGGAGCCGCTGCTGAACCGCCTGCACGACAACGTCCGGTGGAGCATGCGCGGCAACTACGTGGACCTGCCCACCGACTGTCCCCAGCGTGACGAGCGGCTCGGCTGGACCGGCGACATCCAGGTCTTCGCCCCGGCCGCCGCGTTCCTGTACGACTGCGCGGGCCCGCTGTCGTCCTGGCTGGCCGACCTCTCCGCCGAGCAGGCCGAGCAGGGCACGGTGCCGCACTACGTGCCGTGGGTGGAGGTGATGTTCGGCACCTCCCCCACCGCGGCCTGGGGCGATGCCGCGGTGATCGTGCCGTGGACGCTCTACCAGCGCTTCGGCGACCTCGGGCTGCTGCGGCAGCAGTACCCGAGCATGAAGGCGTGGGTGGACGAGATCGCCGGGCTGACCGGCGACGACCATCTGTGGGACGAGGGCTTCCAGTTCGGCGACTGGCTGGACCCGGCGGCGCCGCCGGACGACCCCGGCAAGGCCCGTACCGACCACGCGCTCGTCGCCACCGCCTACCACGCATGGACCGCCGGCATCCTGGCCGAGACGGCGGCCCTGCTGGGGCACTCCGCCGACGCCGGCCACTATGCCGCGCTGGCGGAGTCGGTGCGCGAGGCGTTCCGCCGCGAGTTCGTCACGCCGTCGGGGCGGCTGGCCTGCGACACCCAGACCGCCTACGCCCTGGCTCTGACGTGCGACCTGCTCGACGGGCCCGCGCAGCGCGAGCGGGCCGGGCGGCGCCTGGTCGAGCTGGTCGCGGGCGACGACCACCGCATCGGCACCGGCTTCGTCGGCACCCCCCTCATCTGCGACGCGCTCTGCTCGGTCGGCGCGTACGACACGGCGTACGCGCTGCTGCTCCAGCGCAACTGCCCGTCCTGGCTGTACCCCGTGACGATGGGCGCCACCACCATCTGGGAGCGGTGGGACAGCCTGCTGCCCGACGGCTCGGTGAACCCCGGCGAGATGACCTCCTTCAACCACTACGCGCTCGGGGCGGTGGCCGACTGGCTGCACCGCACCGTGGCCGGCCTCGCCCCGGCCGCCCCCGGCTACCGCCGCCTGCGCATCGCTCCCCGGCCGGGCGGGGACCTGACCCACGCCTCGGCCGACCTCGACACCCCGTACGGCCGGGCGTCGGTCTCCTGGACCAGGGACGGCGGGACGCTCACGGTCACCGCGTCCGTGCCGCCGGGCACGGTGGCCGAGGTGGACCTTCCGGGGGCGGCCCTCCAGGAGGTGAGCTCCGGCACCCACACGTTCACCACGACGATGTGATCCGCTCTCCCGGCCCGCCGAGTCTGTCCGGCGGGCCGGGCGCGATCAGGGACGCTTGGCCGGCTTGCGGTAGGTGATGGCCTTGTCGCCGGGCGCCGGATAGGCCATGATCAGCAGCCGCTGGATGCCTTCCTCCTCACCCTTCCGCGGGAACCAGGCGTAGTGCACGCGGAGGCGGTAGTGCCCCTTGCGGCCGTGCAGCGACAGGTCGGGCAGCCGGCTGCCGCCCAGGCCGTCCGAGAGCACCAGCTGGCCGGTCGCGCTCTCGTACCCGACCTCGACCACGTGCTCCCAGCCCTTGGTCTCGACGGGAGGGCGGCGCGGGTAGGTCTCCAGAGCGACGCACACGGAATAGTCGGGGTCCGGCATCACGACCAGGTGGCCGGGGTCGGCCGCGACCAGGCCGTCGGCCAGGCTCCTGTCGAAGGCCCCGTCTTCGGCGGGGTCCGCGCCGCTCTCGTCGTACAGCTCCCACCCGATCTCGGGCCACTCCGGCTCCTCGAGCACGGTCGACCTGGCGGGCTTGATGAGGGGGCGGTGGTGGGGGGCCGTGTCGCATTTCTGCAGCTCCTCCGCCTGCTCCTCCGCGAATTCGCGTGCCTGCGCGGCGCGCATGACCTTGACCGCCGCGTCGGCGCTCGGGCAGATGCCCGCGAGCGTCCAGGCCAGGCCGCGGGCGTCCAAGCCAAGGCGGGCCAGCTCCTCCGGGTCGTTGCGGGTGTAGACGGCGCACAGGCGGCGTCCGTGGGCGAGCAGCACCTGGTCGGGAGTGGTGGCGGCGAACCCGAGCAGCCGGCTCGTGCGGACCGCGCACACGTACGCCCGCCGGCCCGCGGGCTGCTCGTTCCGGCCGTACCGGGGGCACTCCTCCGCCGTGGTGACCGGGCCGCGGGCCAGGTCGGCCGCCGGGATGAAGCACAACGCCACGGCCACCGCGAACAGGTAGTGGGGGCGGCGGCGGGCGGGGGCGGCGGCGTACAGGAGGAACAGGACGAGGGCGGACCCGGCGAGCCCGAAGCTGTACCACAGGGGTGAGATGCCGAAGAGGAGCCGGCCGTCCTCGCCCTCGGTGAGCAGCCACTCCGGATGGATGTGCGCGCCGAAGGTCACGAAGTCCGGGTCGTACACGCGGTCCGTGCCGGGCGTATACGTGAGAGCGGAGACGGCACCGGCTACGGCGGCCAGGCTCAGGGCCGTCATGGTGAGGCGCAGCAGGCGCCGGGTCCTGCGCACGACCGCCACCAGGACCAGCACGGCCGGAGCGCCCACTCCGACGAGCACGTCGAGGGCTACCCAGGCCACGATCGCCGGATCGCTCGTCCGCTCCCGGACGAAGCTCTCCACCGCGCCCCTCGGGCCGATCCACAGCGGCATCCGCTGCGCGAGGTTGACCACCGCCGGGATCAGCGGGAGCGCGACGGCCACGGCGGCGAGCGTCCAGGAGCGCGCCGGCGCCCGCTCGGACGCCACCCGGACCGAGGCTCCCGCCGGGACGGAGTTGGCGAGCTCGTGGGCGGAACGGGCCTCCCACACGATCCCGAAGACGCTTATCAAGCTCAGGAACGTGTTGAACAGCACGCTGTAGTTGATATCGCCGTACATCTCGATGGAGATGCTGCCGGAGGGCGTCAGGAAGCAGAGCGCCGCCGACAGGGCGCCGATCCACACGGTGCTCCTGCTCCAGCGGGCATCTCTGGCCTGGCCCACCAGGGTCAGCACGAGCCACAGCATCCAGGCCGTGCCGTCCAGCCCGGCGGCATCGCCGATCTTTTCGAGGAAGGGCAGCTCGAGCCCGTAGCCCACGCTGCCGACGATCCCCGCCACGGCGCTGAGCGTGCCCGCCGCCAGCGCGAGGAGCCGCCACCAGTGGGACAGGACCCCGGCGAGGACGGGGAAGTACAGCCACACGATGACCAGCTGGATGGCGGAGCCGAACAGGCTCTGCCACCACGCATACGGGATCGGGAGCCGGAGAAGCAGCGAGCAGGCGACGCTCGCGTACAGGGCCGCCCTCAGCAGCGCCACCCGCCTGCCCCCACCGGCCGGCTCTCCGATGGCGCGCCCACGCAGCACCTGCCACAGGGCCCAGCCCTGCACCGTGCCGATCGCCACCCTGACGAGATGGAGCCACCACACATGGGTCCCGAAGAAGCCCCACTCCCCCGCCACGAGCGTCAGCAGCTTGGGGTTACGGGTGGCGAGCGCGACGACGCCGACCGCGATGACCACGGCCACATAGGCTGCGGCGAGCAGTGCGGCGATCCTGCCGAAACGGTAGCGACGCACGGGACATCCTCGGGGACGACTCGGATCGGGCAAAGGCGCCCAACCCTAGCGAGCCGCCCCGAAGATGATCAAGACTCGTTCGGGTAACGGCCGGGCGGTCGTCTCACGGTTCCTCGACGATGTCGATCGCCCGTTCCGGGCAGTTGGCGACGGCCAGGCGCGCCGCCTTCTCCTCCTCCGGCGGCACGACGCCCTCGCCGATCACCTGCCCGTAGCCCTCGTCGTCCTCGGCGAACAGGCCGGGAGCCAGGTCGTAGCAGCGGCCGTGTCCCTGGCAGCGCTCGGGATCGATGCGTACGTTCAACGCGGGTGCTCCGCTTCCGTGTGCGGTGCCGCCGGTGGGGCGAGGGCGGCCACGACGCGGGTGAGCACCGCCGACCACTCCTCGTCGTCCACCGCGTGCAGGTTGGGCGTGATGAGCGCGCTGCCCATGGAGAGCAGCAGGCAGAAATGGGCCAGCGCGTCCGGGGACAGCGCGGGATCCAGCTCGCCGCCGGCCTGGCCGGCGCGCACCAGGTCGGCGAGCCAGTCGGCCCGCTCGCCCAGGTAGTCGCGCATCGGGCGGGCGACGTCCTGGTCGCGGCGGGCCGCGACCAGCGCCTCGACGATCAGGTGGCCAGGAGACCCCTCGCGGCGCGGCAGCCAGCGGCCGACGATGAGGAGCAGCTCCGCGACCGACCGGTCGGGGGCGGCGGCGAGCAGCTTGGCCAGCATCAGCGGCCCGTGCGCCTTCAGCGCGGACACGAGCAGGTCGGCCTTGGAGCTGAAGTGCGCGTACAGCGCGCCGTTGCTGACGCCGGCCGCCGCGGCGATGTCGGCGACGCGCGTGCCGTCATAGCCGCGCTCGGCGAACACCTCGGCGGCCGCCTGCAGCAACCGTTCACGCGTCTCAGCTGCGGTGACGCCCGCTATGCGGCCCATGGAGGGAATTTAAAGTCGGTTCATTTCGTACGTCAAGGCCGACGCCGCTCTCGTCTGCCACGGCTTTCCGTAGTTCGCCGACGGCGCGGCGAAGGTCGGCCGGGTCGGGGCGGGTCGGCCGGGTCGGCCGGCGGCAGCCACCGGCCGGAGTCGCGGGCCGAGCGGCGCGGTGTTCTGTCGGTGGTGGCGCGTAGCGTGCCGTCCATGGCGACGCTTCTGGACAATCTGGTGGACCTCTCCGACTTCGCCTGGCAGCGCCTGCGCAACCGGCTGGCAGGCCTGACCAACGAGGAATACCTCTGGGAGCCGGTGCCCGAGTGCTGGACGGTCCGTCCCAGCACAGGCGGCTCGTACGAGGCCGACGGGGTGCGGCTGCCGCCCGAGCCGCCGCCGTTCACCACGGTGGCCTGGCGCGTCACGCACCTGATCGACGTGCTGCAGGCCGAGCGGACGGCGACCTGGTTCGGGCACCGGCCGTCACCACAGGACGGGCTGCCCGGAGTGCCGGGCACCGCCGCCGACGCGCTGCGGGCACTGGAGCACGCCTACGCCGTGTGGCGGCGGCGGTTGGCCGGCCTGAGCGAGGACGATCTGAGCCGGCCCATGGGTCCGATCGCGGGGCCGTACGCCGAGCGGGACGGCACCGCCTTCGCCCTGCACATCCTCGACGAGCTCATTCACCACGGGGCCGAGATCGGCGTCGTGCGCGACCTTTACCGTCAGCTGGGCCCGCAGGACCCCTTCGTGCTCACCTGTCTGCGCGGCGACCGGGCGGAGATCGACGCCCTGCTCGAGAAGGACCCCGCGCTGCTCGAGCGCACGCGTGCAGAGCGCCCCGCCCTGCTGGTCGAGGCGGCCGCGCTGCAGCGCTGGGGCGCGGTGGAAGTGCTCGTCGAGCTGGGCTTCGACGTCGACGCCCGCTCCGCGTCCGGCCGTGTCCCGGCCCACTACGCCGCTGCCACCGGCCACGTCGAGATTCTGCGGCTACTGGTCGGGCACGGCGCCGATCTGACGGTCACCGATGCGATGTACCAGGTCACCCCGCTCGGCTGGGCCCAGTGGTTCGGCCAGGAAGAGGCCGCCGACTACCTGCAGCGGCAGCAGACCGCCGGCCCGGCCTGACACCGAAACCCGCTCTGCGCGCCCGTGCTGGTTGAGTAGCCCCTTACTCAGGCGCGATTCGCGCCACCCCGGCGACTCTGAGGCAATCGAGTCGTGTGACGGGGAGGTGCAAGTGTGAGCAGTTTACGCAGAATGCGGCTCTGCGCGGAGTCGCTGGCGGTGACGCTCCTGGTGCTGGCGGGAGTGGCGCTCGTCGGCGTCGCTCCCGCCCAGGCGGATACCCACAAGGTCACCGTGAGCCTCTACAGGGTGGTCGAGCTGTCCTGCAACGAGGGTGACGGCGAGTCCTGCGGGAACGACTATTATCCGAAGTTCAACATCGACAACCAGGGCCTGTTCGACGGCAGAGACGACTACTGCTGCGCCCACGGGACGGACTTCACCACCAACTGGGTCCACCAGGCCACCGTGGACGAGTCGCACAACCGGATCGCCATCCACCTGGAGCTGTGGGACCAGGACGACCTGACCGCGGACGACGTCATCCACTGGGTCAAGGGCAGGGACTACCTCGATCTCGAGTTCGACCTGTTCACGTGCGTGTTCACGGGCAGCGGCCTGACCACGCAGCAGGGCGCGAACCTGCCGACGCTCGCCGGGGAGAGCGAGGGCACCGGTGACGACTCGGCCCGGGCGTACTTCACCATCAGCACCCCGCACTGCAAGGACGTGCTCAACGAGACCGACACCGACGGCGACGGCATCATGAACGGCTGGGAGACGCCCGCGGGCGGTCTCGACGTCAACGGCGACGCGCTGATGGACCTGCCCCTGGGCAGAGCGCCGTACAACGCTCTGCCGTACCGCAAGGACCTGTTCGTCGAGGCGGACTACATGAAGGGATTCGAGCCGCAGAACGGGGCGCTGGACGACGTCGTCAAGGCGTTCGCCGCCGCGCCGGTCGATCCTGATCCCGATTCGCCGGGCGGATTCCGCGGAGTCACGCTTCACGCGATGAAGGGCGAAGAGGTGCCGCTGGTGCACGACATCCTGTTCAAGTCCGACGGCGGTGGCACGCAGGACGACTTCAACGACCTCAAGGGACGCCACCAGGTGCCCGGTGAGTGCCCGGGCTTCTTCGGCACCCCCGACGACCGCAAGAGCCCGAACTGCGCGAACATCCTGAACGCCAAGCGGCAGGTGTTCCGCTACATGATCTTCGGTGACACCTTCAAAGAGAACACCGAGTCCTCCGGCACCTCCGAGTTCGACACAGCGGCCCGCATAGGCGGCAACGACTTCATCGTCACGATGGGCGCGCTCAGCTCCACGACCATCAACAGAGCAGGCGGCCGGCGCAACGCCGAGGCCGCGACCTTCATGCACGAGCTCGGCCACACGCTGAGCCTGGGCCACGGCGGCGGCGACTCCATCAACTGCAAGCCGAACTACCTCAGCGTGATGAACTACACCCTGCAGTTCGCCAACATGGACTCCTCGCGTCCGCTGGACTACTCCAGCGCGGTCAGGGGCACCGCTCTCACCACGCCGCTCAAAGAGAGCGGCCTCGACGAGAACAGGGGCGTGTACGGGACACCCGCCAACCCCAGCCGCAACATCGTGTACGGCCTCAAGGGCAAGCCCAAGGTCTGGCCCGCCAACGACGGCCGCGTCGACTGGAACGGCGAGAACGGCGACAAGGAGAGCGGCATCCCGGCTGACATCAACCTGATCGACTCGATCAAGAACTGCGACGCCGCGAGCCCCGGGGAGCCCCTGGTCGGGTTCGACGACTGGGCCAACATCCAGTACAACCCGCGGCTCAACACCAAGGACTTCGCGGACGGCGCGCGACCCAACATCTCGGACGAGCTGACGGAGCAGACGATCCTGGCCATGACGCAGCGGGCCGACCTGCGGGTCACGAACGCGGCCGACCAGACCGAGGCCGCCGGCGGCGACACCGTGAGCTACACGGTGGAGGTGACCGACCTCGGCCCCGGCACGGCGACCGCCGTCTCGGTGACCGACACGCTGCCCGACGGCACCACGCAGCAGCGCTCGCTGCCCGACCTGGCCAACGGCGCCGTCCACACCGTCGCGCCCAAGTTCACGTACCAGGTGCCGTGCGACACGGCCGACGGCACGGTGCTCACCGACCGCGTCACCGTCGCCGGCAAGGACACCGACGGCGTGCCCGACCCGTACACCAGGGACAACGCCGCGCAGGCCACGACCACCGTCCGCGCGCCCGTGCTGACGGCCGGCATGGCGGCGACGGCCGCGGTGAACGCCGGCGAGGCGATCACCTACACCGTCACGTACGCCAACACAGGCGGCGGCGCGGCCTCGAACGTCACCGTCACCGGCACGCTGCCGGCCGGCGTCTACTACAGCCAGGCGCTCGACCAGGGCGCCGGGCCGAAGCCGGACTCGGTGACGCTCAACGCCGACGGCACCAGGACGCTGGTCTGGAAGGCAGGCACCCTGGCCGCCGCCTCCGGCGAGAAGAGGATCGTCTTCACGGCGCGGCCGACGCTGCTGGCCACCGCGGGCGCCACGTACACCGGCAAGGTCTCCGTGACGTACCGGAACGCCGGCGGGGCCTGCGGGTTCGCACCGGTCACGGCCGCGGCGGCGACCTCGGTGACGGTGGTCGCGCCCAGCAGGACGCCGCTGCTCTCCACGGTGTGGGCGCTCCGGCAGGACCTGCGCACCGCGGAGGTGCTGGCCCGCGTCCAGGCCACCGACACCCGCTTCGACGGCGCCGACGGCTCCACGCCCGACGGCGCGCTGTCCCAGCAGGAGGCGTCGGCGGTGCTGGCGCTGCCGGTGACGCAGCCGCGCACGCTCCAGGCGGAGCTGCTGGCCACGGCGTTCAACCTGGCCACCCGCCGGATCAACGCGGGCACCGCGGTGGACACGATCACCATCCACCGGCTGGGCCTGAACACGACCGGCGACGCCGTCCGGTACGCCCAGGCGACCCTGGCCCAGCCGCCCGGCCTGGGCAACCTCGTCCGCTACACCGACACCACGCTGGCCCTCACCGAGATCAACTCGGGCGTGGCCGAGCGCTACTAGGGAACCGCTGAGCGCCGCTCGGCTCCCGGGCGGCGCTTGGCTGAGCCGTCAGACCCACTTCGCGGAGTCGGCGAACGGCATGTGCTCGCCGGCCACGTACGCCGGGAACGGCTGGTACACGTTGACGCCCGGCCGCCCGCGCAGCAGCAGGGCGGAGACGAACGGCTGCTGCTCGCTCGTGATCCGGGTCGAGGTCGGGATGTAGCGGATGGTCAGGCCGCAGCGGCGGCGCGGCGAGGTGTTGGCGTTGGAGGCGTGCAGGATGTTGGGGTGGTGCACCTCCACGTCGCCGGGCGCGAGGACGAGGTCCACGGCCTGCGACTCGTCCACGGTCACCGCGCTCTCCGAGCCGAGCACGTTGTCGATGTCGTCGCGCTGCCGCAGCTCGTGCAGGTCCTGCCGGTGGGAGCCGGGGATCACGCGCAGGCAGCCGTTCTCCGGTGTGGCCTCGTCCACGGCCAGCCAGAGCGTGACGACGCGCATCGGCTCCAGCGGCCAGTACGCGCCGTCCTGGTGCCACAGGACCGGCTTGCCGGAGAAGGCCGGCTTGCTGATGTAGTGCGAGGCGAACAGCGCGATGTCCGGGCCGACGAAGAGCTCGGCGAGGTCGAGCAGCCGGTCGTCGCTGACCAGCCGCACCCAGAAGGGGTCGCCGGCGACCAGCTCGGTGGCCAGGTCCTCGCCGAGCCGGTCCGGGTGCTTGGCCTGGAGCCAGGCGACGTGCTCGCTCGCCTCGGCGATCAGGCCGGGGTCGAGGACGTCGCGGAAGATCGTGTAGCCGTCGCGGTCGTAGTCCTGGAGGGTCCGGTCGACTTCCGTGATCACCATGTGCTCCTTGTGCGAGGTGGGCGTCGATCCGGATTCTTCGGTCTTCGGGCCGCGAGTTACTAGTACTCGCCGCTCCACAAGTATTAATTTCCTGACATGCCGACCGTCCTGCGCTGGGCCGAGTTCGCGGCCGGCCTGCCGTACCACGCGGCCCTGGTGCCGGTGCGGGGCAGCCGCAGGGACCGGCCGGAACCGCACAGTCACGCGGACTTCCACGAGCTGGTCCTCGTGACCGCGGGGACGGGCGCGCAGCGGGTCGGCGAGGTGGAGCTGCCGCTGCGCGCGGGCGACGTGGTGCTGGTACGCCCGCACGACCGCCACGAGTTCTCCTCGAACGACGGCATGCGCTTCGTCAACATCGCCTTCCCGAGCGAGCGCTGGCGCGCCTTCGCCGACCTGGCCGGGCTGGCGGGGCCGGCGGACTGGGATCGCCGGGAGTTCCCGCCGTCGGCGCGCGCCGAGCTCGACGGGCCGGTGGCGGCGGAGTTCGGCCGCGTGCTGGCCGCCTATCCGGGCGTGCCCCGCGTTCTCGACCTGGTCGGGCTCTGGACGGCGGTCGTCCCCCTGCTGGAACGCGCCGACGGCACGGCCGTGGACCCGCGGCCCGGCTGGCTGGTGTCGGCCTGCGCCGCGATGAGCCTTGAGGAGAACCTGCGCGAGGGCCTGCCCAGGCTGCTGGCGATGGCCGCGGTCAGCTCCGGCCATCTGGCCCGCTCGATGCGCCGGCACTACGGGTGCACGCCGATCGCCTTCGTGGCCGGGCGCCGGCTGGAGCACGCCGCCCTGCTGCTGGCCACGACCACGGAGGGCATCGGCCGGATCGCCCAGCGCTGCGGCTTCTCCGGCCAGTCGTACTTCGGCCGGCTCTTCCAGGAGCGCTACGGTATGGCGCCCAGACGTTACCGGGAGGTTACGCGGCGGGCGGTCGTCCCTATGGACAGCCAAGATATCAAGTGATTAGATGACTCAACCCCCCGAAAGATCGAAGAGGAGGCCGGGCATGATCCGGTCACTTGGTATCGCCGCCGCCGTCTGCCTCGCTCTCACCGCCTGCTCCTCCGGCGGGTCCACCCCGAAGCAGGCCGCAGGCAAGACGGAGCTGAAGCTCTACAACGACAAGGGCGCCTGGAGCAAGTACTTCGACGAGATGGGCACTCTGTCCAAGCAGCAGATCGGCCTGTCGATGAAGCCCGTGGGCTACACCGACGAGCCGACGTACCAGGCGTTCATCAAGGCGTCCTTCCGCACGGACGTGAAGCCCGACCTGTTCACCTGGACGACGGGCGGCCGGCTGGCGGAGATCGTCGCCCAGAAGCAGGTGTCGGAGACGACGCCGATCTGGCAGGAGGCGATCAGGAACGGCGACCTCTCGGCGGATCTGGCCAAGTACTACACGGTGGGCGGCAAGCAGTACTGCGTGCCGCTGAACGCGGCGTACTGGGGCATGTTCTACAACAAGTCGATCTTCGACAAGTACCAGCTCAAGCCTCCGGCCACGTGGGACGAGCTGATCAAGGTCGCCGACACGCTGAAGAAGAACGGGGTGACCGCGTTCTACCACACGTCAGTGCTCTTCTCCTTCGTCTGGTTCGAGCAGCTCCTCGCCGGCACCGACCCCGACCTCTACGACCGTCTCGCGACCGGCCAGGCGAAGTACACCGATCCCGGCGTGGTGGACGTGATGAAGCGGTGGAAGTGGATGATCGACGCCGGTTACTTCAACAACCCGGGTGACAAGACCGACCCCGGCGACGTGCTCAAGACCGGCAAGGCGGCGATGGTGTCGTTCGGCACGTGGTTCAACACGAGCATGACGCAGCGCGACCTCAAGGCGGGCACCGACTACGGCTTCTTCGTCATCCCGAACGTCAACGCGGCCCTGCCCAAGACCTCGATGATCTTCGAGAGCGGCCCGCTCTGCTCGCTGGCCAAGGCGCCCGACCCCGACGCCAGCACGAAGTACCTGAAGTGGTGGGTCGGCTCGGCCGCGCAGGAGAAGTGGGCCACCGCCAGGGGCGACGTGTCGGCCAACCCGAAGGTGGCCATCGCCGACCAGGCCATCGCCGAGGTCAGCAAGGCGGCGGGGAGCGGGGAGTATCGCCTGGTCAACCGCTATTTCGAGGCCACGCCGCCGCCCGTGCTCACCGCCGCCCTGGACGGCTTCGGCGCCTTCGTCGTCAAGCCGGACACCTATCAGAAGGTCCTCACGGACATCCAGGCCGCCGCCGACGAGTACTGGAGCACCCACCAGCAGGGCAACTGAACCACCTTGATCGCCGGCTGGCGGCGGCTCCGGCTCAGGACGGCTCGCGGGCGGTCCAGCCCGCGGTGCCCTCGACGATCCTGACGGCGGCGCGGGCCAGCGGCTCCAGCCCCGCCACGTCCACCTTGTCGAGGGTGTCGGCCGAGTCGAACAGGTACATCGGCGCGGACAGGAAGTGCACCAGCGGCACGCCCTCCGGGTGGAAGTAGGCGCCGTCGGTCGGCGGCATCGGGGAGAACACATCGGGCGGGAGCACGAACGAGCGCCGCAGGTCCTCGGCGACCAGCGCCTCGTGGACGAGCCTCTCCAGCCGCGGCCGCCTGGAGGTGAACCACCAGCGCGGCTCCGGATCGCCGGTCGGCACCAGCTCGCCGTCCACGCCGACGCATCGGAGTGCGGCGTGCTCCAGGTGGAGCTGGAGCACGACGTCCGGGAGCAGGGCCCGGTGCTCCTCGATGAACGCCCTCGTCCCGGCGGCCAGCGCCATGTGACCGGCGGTGAGCAGGAAGATCAGGTTGTGCGGGCGCTCGCGGGCGGGCACGGAGGCCCAGTGGCGGGCGGCGGCCAGCACGAGCGCGACGCCGGTGGCGTCCTCCACGGCCGAGGCCCAGGGCGCGTCGTGGTGCGAGCCGACGATCACCCACTGATCCGACGCGCCCGGCAGGGTCCCGATGACGTTGTGCGAGACGGCGGGGCCGGTCTCCGCCTCGACGGTGAGCACGCCGGTGCGCGGCCCCTCGTCCATCAGCGCGAGCACCTGCCGGGCGTCGCGACCTGACAGCCACACGGCCGGGATGTCCCTGGGCTCGGCGTCGTAGGGGGCGTAGTAGTCGCGGGTCTCCCACGGCACCCCGGTCAGCCCGCCCGCGAACCCCGCCGCGCCGTCCCGCATCGCGCCGTGCAGCACGTCCAGGTAGTCGAGCTGGAACGGCAGCACCTGTGTGAGCGAGTCGAACACGCCTTCCGGGTCGTGCCAGGCGGTCGCCAGGTCCCTGACGTAGGACTGCGGCAGCTCCGTGAACGCCGTCTCGGCCACCAGGATGGCCCCCGGCGCGACCTCCCTGCTCAGCGGCGCCCGCACCTGGGCCTTCGCCTTCGTGTACGGCAGCGCGAACGCCTCGAACTCGGGCCCGCCCTCCACCGCGAGGGTGGCCCTGACCGGCTTCCAGTACGGCAGCTCGACCGGCGCCAGCCGCACACCCTCCAGCCCGAATTCCTCGAGACGCGCGGCGGCCCACGCGGCGGCCCAGTCGTCGGCCGGATAGCCGGGGCGCCTGATGCCCCGCTCGGTGATGGCCTCGATCCACGCCACCATCTCAGCCGCACTCGGAATCATCGCCCCGCCTTCCATGGCCCGCTCCACCTGCGCCTCCTCCTAGCCCAGGTTCTTGAGGGCCTGGTTCTGCCAGGCGGTGTTGGTGGGCAGTTCGGGTGCGGAGCCCGCGAAGGCGCCGCGGGCGAGCGCGTCGTCGCGTAACCGGTACATGAGCCAGGCGGTCAGGTAGCCGAGGAAGCCGCCGCCGCCGTTCTGGATGTCATTGTGGCCGGCGCCCTTGAGCAGGGCCTTGCCCGCCGCGCCCGGCACCTGGTCGTAGTAGCCCTGGACGGCGGCGGCCGAGGAGATGAGCCAGTCGTTCGCGCCGCTGAGGAAGAGCACGGGGCAGGTCAGCGCCGCGACGGAGAACTCGTCCCCCGCGCCGACCCAGACCTGGGCCGGCAGCGCGATCGGCACCACCGTCGTGATCAGCCCGGCCGAGTGGTTGGTGGCGTTGACCGAACCGCCCGCGCCCTGGGAGTGGCCCACCGCCGCGACCCTGGTCACGTCGAGCTTGCCGGCGAAGACGCTGCCGGAGTCGGAGTTGAGCCCGGCGAGGTGCTGGGCGGCGGCCAGGATCTCGGCTCCGGTGCCCGTGGTCGTGTCGGTCGAGGCGACGACGGCGAAGCCCCAGGAGGCGAGCTGGTTGAGCACGCCGGGGTAGTTGTCGGGGGTGGCGTTGGTGCCGTTGCCCCAGGTGACGATCGGGTGCGCGAACCCGCCCGCGCCCAGGTCGGCCGGGTAGTAGAGCCGGTGGCCGCCGGAGGTGCCGGTGGCGACCGCATGCGGGCCACGGGCCGCGAAGTGCGACTCGACGGCGCTCTCCGCCTCAGCGGACGTCGTACGGGCCAGGACGCCCGCCGCCAGGAGGCCCGCGATGCCCGTTCGAAGCGCGCGCCGCCGACTGATGTGTTCCATGGTCACCTCGCGGGGAAGGATTTGGAGACATGAACGTCTCCTAACCGAAGGGAAGTACGATCGGTGAGCGATGTCAAGGGATCAACAGAACGAAGTTCCGATCGCTGAGCCGCTTCCCCGGGGGCGGCACGGGCTCTCGCCGGAGACCGTGCGGAGCTCGCAGCGGGAGCGGCTGATCGAGGCGATGCTGCAGCTCGTGGCGCGGCGCGGCTACGCCGCCACGACCGTGCCCGACGTGATCGCGGCGGCCCGGGTCTCACGCAACGCCTTCTACCAGCAGTTCGCCGACAAGGAGGCCTGCTTCCTCGCCCTGTGCGAACGCGACCTTCCTGAGCTGATCGAGGAGATCCGCACCGCCGCCGCCTCGCCGGAGGACTGGCGGGCCGCCAACCTGCGCGGGCTGCGGGCGTATCTGCGCTGGTGGCAGGAGCGCCCGGCGTACGCGCAGGCGTACTTCGTGGAGGTGCCACGCGCGGGCGAGCGCGCGGTGGCCCAGCGCGACCGCGCCTACCGCCCGTTCATCGACATGGTCGCCGCCATGGCCGCCAGGGCCAGGAAGGCGGAGCCCGCGCTGCCGCCGCTGCCCGCCACGACCGTGCGGCTGATCGTGTACGGGGTCACGGCGTTCGTCGAGGCCGAGGTACGCGAGGGCAGGGTCGCCGGCCTGCTGTCGTGGGCCGACGACCTGCAGGACTACATGGTCACGCTGCTCACCGCCCGCACGGCCGATCCCGGCTCATGAGGAGATCGGTGCGTGCGGCCCGCCAGGCGAGAGCAGCGGGCCGCACGGGACGAGAGCGTCAGTTCTGGTCGAGGAAGCGCTGGGCCAGCGTGCGGCCCAGGGTCACCGCCTGGGAGTGGTTCTCGATGGTCTGGACCTTGGTGTCGGAGCCGGTGAAGACGATGTAGGTGACGCCGCTGTCGGTGCCGCCGTTGCTCGGGTCGGGGTTGATGCCGAGGTCGGCGGCCGTCCGGTAGGAGGCCTCGCCGATGATGCCGCTCGGCCCCGTGTCGCCCATCACCGCGTACTCCACCTGCCCGTTGTAGACGATCGCCACCACGGTGCCGCAGCCGATGCCCTTGGTCCGGTAGTCCCAGATGGAGCTGGAGCTCGGCACCACCATGTACGCGAGCTGCGCCGCGTTGAGCGGCGAGTCGCCGCTGGTGTGGCAGAACGTGTCGGCCTGGAAGCAGCAGTCGGTGTTCTCGTTGCACTGCGACGTGCGGACTCCGTCGCAGTCGATGTCCATGTCGCCCTTCCAGAACACCGCGCCGGTCTTCTGGCACACCGCGACCGTCGCCGAGCTCACGTCGGAGTCCGTCTTGTACTTGCCGTTGGAGATCTGGCTGCACGACGTCACCTTCGCCAGGAGCTGGTCGGCCGTCGGGCCGGTGCCGCCGCCACCGCCGGTCGTGCCGCTGACCGCGGTGCTGTGCCCCGACTCGTTGCCGGCCGCGTCGAACGCGGTGACCGTGTACGTGTGCGTGGACCCGGCGGCGAGCCCGCCGATCGTGGCGCCCGCGGTCGGCGTCGTGGTGACCACGGTCGTCCCCTCGTAGACGCGGTAGCCGGTGACGGCCACGTTGTCGCTGGAGTCGGTCCAGGCCAGCGAGATGCTGGAGGCCGAGGTTCCGGTGACGCGGACGCTCGCGGGCACGGTCGGCGCCTGCCCGTCGGGACCGCCGGGGCCGCTGACCGAGAGCCGGTCCACGTTGGGGCCGCCGTTGGCGGTGGTGGCGGTCGCGCGGACGGTGTTGACGCCGGCGTTCAGCGTGGCGGTGATCTGGGCGTCCGCCCAGGTGTCCCAGTTGGCGGTGGCGGGGAAGTCCCGCGTGGTGGCCGTGCCGTTGGCGCTGATGCTCATCGGGCGGTTGGTCGACGTCCCGTTGGCGTAGCGGATGGTGAGCGTGTGCGAGCCGGAGTCGGCCACGTTGACGGTCCACTCGATGTAGCCGCCGGTCGTGTTGACGTAGTCGACGAAGCCGGAGCCGGTGTAGCCGGTGTGGTTGGTCGCCACCGCGGCCTGTGACAGCGTGGCGGCCTCCGCCTGGTACTCGGTCGCGGGCGCGTCGGCCACGGTGACCTCGAGATAGTCGAGGTTGGGGTTGCCGCCCGAGTTCACGGCCGTCAGACGGATGGTGTTGTCGCCCGCGTTGAGCGTCGCGGTGAGGGTCGAGGTGGCCCACGTGGTCCAGGCCCCGGTGGGAGCGAACGAGCGGCCGGCCGAGACGACCGTGCCGTTCACCGAGACGTCCGCGGTGCGGGCGCTGGTCGTGCCGTTGGCGTAGCGGATGGCCAGCGTGGCGGTGCCCGCCACGGGCGCGTTGACCGTCCATTCCGTGTACGGGCCGGAGGCGTTGTCGCTGTTGACGAAGCCCGTGCCGGAGAACCCGGCGTGGTTCGACTCGACGACGCCCTGCGAGATCGTCGCGTTCTCGGCCTCGTAGCGGGCGATCGCCGCCCGGGCGGGGAGCGCGACCAGCGCGGTGACGGCGAGGCAGGCGGCGGCCAGGACGATCAGGGGGCGTAAGGGCGCGAAACGGGGTAAGCACAGGCGTGGGGGGTGCATGGGGCGCTCCTTCCGGTCAGGAGACGTCGAGGTAGTCGACGTTGGGGCCGCCGTTGGCGGTGGTGGCGGTGGCTCGGACGGTGTTGGCGCCGGCCTGCAGGGACACGGCGAACGTGGCGTCCGCCCAGGTGTCCCAGTCGCCGGTGCCGGGGAAGTCCCGCGTCATGGTGGTGCCGTTGACGTCGATGGTCATCGGGCGGTTGGTCGACGTTCCGTTGGCGTAACGCAGGGTGAGTGTGGCGGGACCGGCCGCGGCGGCGTTCACCGTGAACTCCACGTACGAGCCCGCCACGTTGTCGCCGTTGACGAAGCCCGTCCCCGAGTAGCCCGCGTGGTTGGACTCGGCGGCGCCCTGCGAGATCGTCGCGTTCTCGGCCTCGTACCGCTGTCCCGCGGCCGGCCGTGCCCGGATGAGGCGGGTCTCGCCGGGCCGTAACGTGGCGCTGAAGGAGGAGCTCACGGTGCCCTCCGACGCGCCGGACCACAGGTTCGTGACCGCGGCCGGTCCGGTGAAGCCCACTTGCGACCAGGTGACGCTCACCGTGGAGTTGCCCGACGTTCCGGTGTTGTAGAGCGCGACGATGTAGTCGCCGTTCGACTCCCGCTTGCGCCACACCTGGTTGACGCCGCTGTTGACGACGCGCTGCGCGGCGACGCCGTCCTGGTCGACCGCGATCAGCCGGTCGTTCTTCAACATCGCCAGGTCGACCGAGGTGAGCGCGGTCAGGTCGGTGCCGAGCAGCAGCGGGCTCGCGGCCATCGCCCAGTGCGTCATGTGCGCGCGGCGCTGGTCGGCGGTGAGCCCGACCTGGTCGCCGTTGCCGATCTGCAGCGAGTCGTAGTCGTTCCACCCGCCGGGGCCGGCGTACTGCTGCCAGGAGGCGGCCGAGTTGAACCGGCTCACGACGTGCGACCAGTCGGTCAGCGGGTAGCCGCTGCCGTTCGGCCCCGAGCCGCAGTAGCACTCGACGTCGCCCTGGGTGCGCCAGCTGTTGGCCAGCCGCTTCCAGGTGGTGGCCTGGGCGATCGGCAGGTTGTTGGAGAGCGCGAAGTTGATCGGCCGGCCGGTCTGGCGCAGCGCCTTGTCCCACGCCTCCACGTCGGCGACCGTGGTCGCGTCCACGCCGTCGATCTTGAGATAGTCCACGCCCCACGAGGCCATCTGGTCGGCCCACGAGTTGATGAACGCCTGCGCGCCCGGGTGGGAGTGCTTGAGCCGGTACATGTTCTTGCAGTTGTAGTTCTTGTGCGTCTGCGTCGTGTCCGCGATGTCCTGCGCGTGGTACGACGTGCCCTCGATCGGCTTGTTGGCGGTGACGGCGTTCTTCGCGATGCCGGGGGTGACGTAGAAGCCGAACTTCAGCCCTCTGGCGTGCACGTAGTCGGCCAGCGCCTTGATCCCCGACGGGAACTTGGTGCTGTCGACCGCCCATCGGCCGTAATTGTCGACGACGAAGCCGTTGGAGTCGCACTTCTGGTAGAAGTCGTCGAGGTTGACGTAGACGTAGCCCTTGTCGGCGAGGCCACTGCTGACCAGCGCGTCCGCCTGCGCCTTCATCTTGGTCTCGTCGGGCCAGCGGCGGACGAAGCTCCAGCTGCTCCAGCCCATCGCCGGCCTGATCGACAGCCCGTTGTCCGAGGCGGCGGCCGGAGCGGCGCCGGCGGGGACGGCCAGGCACGCGGCGACGAGCGCCAGGCCCGCGAGCGCGCCTTTCATGAGGCACCTCCCGTGGTGACGTCGATGTAGTCGAGGTTCGGGTTGCCGCCGTCCGTCGTGGCGCTCACCCGCAGCGTGTTGGCCCCGGCATTGAGCGGGACGGTGAACGTGTCGGTCGTCCAGGTGGTCCAGGCGCCGGTGCCGGCATAGTCGCGGGTCTGGGCGGCGCCGCCGTTCACGGTGATGGCCGCCGGCCGGTTGGTCGACGTCCCGTTGGCGTAACGCAGCGCGATCGTGGCAGTTCCGGCCGCGGGCGCGTTCACGGAGAACTCCACGTACGAGCCCGCCACGTTGTCGCCGTTGACGAAGCCCGTCCCCGAGTACCCCGCGTGGTTGGACTCGGCGACGCCCTGCGAGATCGTCGCGTTCTCGGCCTCGTAGCGCGTGCCGGACGGGGCGCTGCCGCCCGCGTACTGGCCGCCGACCCACGCCTCGTCCACCCGCCAGCGGGCGACGCCGTGGTGCCCAGTCTTGGTGAGCCGGACATAGCGGGCGGTGACCGCGTTCAGGTCGATGAACTGCACGCCGCGCGCGTTCGGCACGGTCCCGGTCTTGACCGCGCTCCCCCAGTTCGAGCCGTCGTCGCTGACGTGCACCTGGTAGCCGGAGATCCGCGCGGAGCCGGACGACGGGTAGACGGTGGAGTCCTCCCGCTGGTTGAAGGCGAGGTACTGGATGCGCTTGGCAGAGCCCAGGTCGAAGGTGAGCCGCGCGGGCTCGGCGGCGTTGCTGTCCCAGTAGGTCAGATAGTCGCCGTCGCCCGCCGCCGCCGCGCCGTGGCCGCTGGTGGACGAGCTCGCCGAGAGCGTGACGCCGGTGTGGATCCCCTGGCGGCCGCTCGAGATCACCTTGAAGACCGTGTCGTACGTGTCCCAGCTGCTGATCCCGCTCAGCGTCAGCGTCCCGCCCGACTGCGTGAACGCGACGGGCGCGCCGGTGCGCAGGTTCGTCACCGAGGTGATCCGGTAGCCGTTGTCCCGCAGCGACAGCGTGCTGCCGGACGGCGGCGTGAGCACGTGGACGTAGTGCCGGTCGGGGTCGTTCTTGGCGATCGTGGTCACGCCGTGCGCGCCGTTGTTCCAGAAGCCCGGCTTGAGCCCGCCGAACATGTAGCCGCCGCCCTCGGTGCCGCCGAGCGACTCCCAGATGGCCGAGAGGTAGGTGTTCGCGAAGTTGTTGAAGTCGGCCTGCTGGGCGGGGAAGCGGCCGTTGACCATGGCGGTCTCGGCCATGAGCGCCTTGACCGACGAGCCGGCGTTCGTGATGAGCCGGCCGAGCGTGAGCTTGCGGTCCACGGCCTGGTCGGAGCCGCCGTACCACCAGGGCCCGCCGGTGGGCAGCTTGAAGTCGGCCTCGATCAGCCGCGGCAGCGCCGTGTAGACCGCCTGCGGGTAGTCGTACGACGGCGTCATGCCGGTCTTCTGCTCGTTGCTGATCATGTCCATGATCGGCGTGTCTTCGTTGTTGTTCGAGATCGTCATGTCGGGGCGCTGCTGGTAGATCTTGGCGTAGAGGTCGTTGCGCTCCCAGTAGGCGTTGTCGTTGTCGATCCAGAACCCGGCCAGCTTCGGATAGCGCTTCATCTGCTCGAAGAACTGCAGGTAGCTGAACTCGCCGAACCCGTCGCGGGTGGTCAGGTCCACGCTGTGGCCGACGTAGCCGGAGAAGGCCGAGGAGTTGAGCCAGTCGCCGGAGCTGAGCCCCTCGTTGTGCCACTGCGGGTCGTCGGTCATGTAGTTGATGACCTTCAGTCCCTGCGCGTCCGCGGCGTCGATCAACTCGCCGAGGAAGTCCCGCGTGGTGCGGCAGGAGCCGGGGATCTCGCTCGGGTACGGGCGGGCGTACCCGAGCCTGCTGTGGAAGGTGGCCAGCACGATGTACTGGGCGTGCAGCTTCTTGGCCTCGTTCACCCAGTAGGAGGCGCTCCAGCCGCCGTTGGTGACGTCGGCCTCCCACGCGCTGCAGCTGGTGTGCTGCGGCGAGGTCCGCTCGCCCCAGTGGAGGAAGAGCCCGGCGATCGAGTTGCGCAGGAAAGCCTGGCGCGGATGCTGCAGGTCGGCCCGCGCCGGAGCGGCGGTGAGCAGGCCGAGCAGGAGTGCCAAGACGGCGAGCGTCGCCGTGCGTTTCATGGATGCGCCTCCTTAGGACGCTGGGGTGAACGCGGGGTCGCTGGAGAGGGCCACCCGATCCAGCCGGGCGCCGTCCTCGCGGTAGGCGAAGGTGATCGTGCGCGCTCCGGCCGCCAGGTCGTACGTGACGGGCAGCTTGGCCCAGTGCCAGGAGGTGCCGATCGGGATGTTGTTCCAGTTGCTCCACGTTCCCGTGCCGGAGCGCACCCAGAACGAGTCGTCTCCGTCGTTGGCGGCGATCACCCTGGCCCAGACGGCGAAGGTGCCGCCGCGCGGGAGGTCGAACGCGAGCGTGGCCCAGCCGGTGGCGGGCGCGCTGGACTTGCTGTTGTTGCCCGCGGCCACCGTCACGTACGAGCCGCCGGACGCGGCGGTGTCGGCCGCCGTCTGCATGGGTGCGGTGATCGTGCCGGACTCCGCCTCGGCGTAGCGGGTGACCGGGTCCTCCCCGATGGGCGTGGAGCCGGTGGCCCGCACCCGCAGCGCGCCGCCCGCGGTGTCGGCGCTGTCGCGCACGGCGTAGCCGTTGACGCCGCTGAACCCGACGTCGTACGCGCTGCCACTGCCGCGCTGCGCGACGACGCCGTTCAGTTGCACGTTGGAGGCGTCGTCGGCGATGGCGTACGGCCGGTTGTCGTTCTCCTGGAACCGGGTCTCGCCGTTGAGCGTGATGCCGGTGGCGTGCCTGATCCAGTAGCCGTACGAGGGGCGCGCGCCGTAGTCGCGCGGCGGGTACGTGGTGAGGTACTCGCCCGGCACCCTGCTCGCCTCCGAGGCGGGGTGCCCGCCGGGGACCGTGAGGTCGACGTTCTGGAACGTGATGCCGGGGCCGAGGTCCACGGACGGCGTGCCGGTCAGCGTGCTGGTGTAGTCGGACGCGCCGACCGTGCCGGTGACCACGGGCGCGGTCAGGTCGGTCCCGGTGACGTTCGAGATCGTGATGTTCCGGATCCGTCCGGCGGGCGGCGAGCCGGGGCAGCGCTTCCGCTCACCGATCTTGAAGAAGAAGGGCGACGTGGTCTTGGTGAGCGTCACGTTGTCGTAGTGGACGTCCTCGATGATCGCGCCGTCCATGGAGACGATGCCGATGCCGGCCTTGCCCGCGCCCAGCACGGTGATGTTCTCGAACCGGAAGTCGCGGAAGCTGCCGCAGGTCTCCGAGCCGAACTGCAGCGCGTTGTTCTCGTGCGAGTAGACGGTGGTGCCGCGCACGCGGACGTTCTGGCTGGTGTAGGTGTGGCCGAGGGCGTAGTCGCTCTTGAACACCAGGGCGTCGTCGCTCGCCTCGATGCGGCTGTCGGTGACGGTGACGTTCCAGCTGTTGATCAGGTTGATGCCGTCGCGCACGCCGCTGCTCGCGTAGACCGTCTTCAGGTTGTCGATCGTGATGTCGTGGCAGCCGTTGATCAGGGCGCCGAAGTGGCCGCCGCGCCGGAACGTGACCCCGGTCAGGCTGATGTCGGAGCACTCGGTGAGCGTGAGCGCCTTGTCGGCCTCGCCGGAGTCCGGGTTGCCGGTGATCAGGTTGCCGTCGCCGTCGATCGTGCCGGTGCCCGTGATGTGGAAGTCGGTGATGCCGCTGCCCCACATGAGCGAGTTGTGGAAGTGGCTGTGGCCGTAGTCCTGGTAGTCGTCGTTCGGGTTGGACTCGGGCGCGTCCATGCCGCTGCCCGCGGCCAGGAGGGTGGCGCCGGCGTCGAGCCTGAGCGTGACGTGCGACTTCAGGTGGATCGTGCGGGACCGGTAGCGGCCGGACGGGAAGACCACGGTGCCGCCCGGGGCGGCGCTCGCGGCGTTGATGGCGCGGTCGATGGCGTCGTCGTCATTGGTCGAGCCGCTGCCCGTGGCGCCGTAGTCGCGCACGTTGAACTCCGCGAGCACGCCCGCGGCCTGGGACGCCGCACTCACGGGTCGGGGCGACCGGCCGAGTCCAGGAGTCGCGCTCGCGGCGCTCGCGAGCTGGGATGACAGGCTGGGCTCGGGAGTCGCGCTCGCGGGCTGGGGTGACAGGACGAGCAGGGCCGCGGCGCACACCGGCAGGGCTCGGCGGAGAGCGGTCATGGCTGCAGCTCCACGTAGTCGAGGTTGGGCAGGCCGCCGGCCGTGGTGGCGGTGAGCCGGACGGTGTTGGCGCCGGAGACGAGGGGCACGGTGACGGAGGCGGAGGTCCAGGTCGTCCAGGCGCCGGTGCCGGGAGCGTTGACGGCGGAGCCGACCGCGCTCCCGTTGACCGTGACCGCGAAGGGCCGGGCGGTGCTCGTGCCGTTGGCGTACCTGATGGTGAGAGGCCTGCTGCCGGCCGCCGCCGCGCTCACCGCGAACTCGACGTAGGCCCCGGCCACGTTGTCGGTGTTGACGAACCCGGTGCCGGAGTAGCCGGCGTGGTTCGACTCGACGGCGCCCTGCGAGATCACGGCGTCCTCGGCCTCGTAGCGCGTCCCGGCCGGCGGCCGGGTGGTGGAGATGTCCTTGCCGTTGACGAAGACGCCGGACAGCACCAGGTTGTCGACGTTCGACGCGGTGGGCGTGGCCGTCGAGATGCCGGTGAACGTGCTGTTGGAGATCGTGACGTTCTTGATGTGGTCCGTCGAGCGGCCGTCCAGGTCGTACGCCTGCGCCGCGCCGTCGATGGTGAGCCTGTCCGCGGTGAAGTTCTGGACGACGGGTGGCAGGGAGCCCGAGGTCTCGTAGTCGAGCGTCACGTAGAGGGCGCTGCGCTCCAGGTCGTGGCCGGTGATGCGGCGCAGGTGGACGCCGTCCACGTAGCCGCCTCGATTGAAGCTGGTCTTGACGTAGAGGGCGTACTTGACCGGGTAGCGGCCGGGGAAGTCCGGCGCGTTGCACTCGCAGTCCTCGGCGAACACGTCCCGCACGCCGCCGGACATCTCGCTGCCGATGGTCACGCCGCCCCACCGGCCGCTGAACTTGCAGTTCTGGACCACGATGTTCTGCGAGGGGCGGCCGACCCGGCGACCGTCGCGGTCGCGGCCCGACTTGACGGGCACGCAGTCGTCGTTGGTGTTGAACCGGCAGCCGGTGATCAGCACGTCGGTGCACGAGTCGGGGTCGCAGCCGTCGCCCTGGGAGTTGGTCGAGTAGAAGGTGACGTTCCTGACGGTGACGTTCGTGCAGTAGACCGGGTGGAGCGTCCACATCGCGGGGTTGCGCAGGTTGACGCCTTCGACGAGCACCGCGGTGCAGTTGTAGAGGCCGATCAGGTTGGGCCGCAGCTTGTGGCCGTCGCCGAACTGGCGCTGCGCCACCGGATGGTCGTTCGCGCCCCACTCGCGGAGCTGGTCGCGGTCGGCGCCGCCGCTCCCCCACGACGACCAGTCACCGGCGGGCGCGTTGCCGTCGATGGTGCCGGTTCCGGTGATCGCGATGTTGGTCCGGCCGTTGGCGTAGATGAAGGGCGAGTAGTTGTAGCACTCGATCCCCTCCCAGCGGGTGAAGACGGCCGGCAGGTACGAGCCGGGGTCCGTGCGGAACCTGATGGTGCCGTTCACCTGGAGGTTGACGTTCGACAGCAGGTGGATCTTGCCGGTGCGGAACGTCCCGGACGGCACCACCACCCGGCCGCCGCCCGCCGCGTTGCACGCGGCGACGGCGTCGCGGAACGCGGCCGTGCAGTCGGTGCTGCCGTCGCCGACGGCGCCGTACGAGGTGATCGGGAAGGCGCGGTCGGGAAAGGACGGCGGGACGATCCGCGACAGGATCTCGGGCACACGGTCCCAGGGCGAGGCGGCCGAGCCCGCCGCGCCCGCGGCGACGGGCCCGGCGTCCGTGAGCCCGCCGGCGGCGACTGATCCAGCGTGCGCGGCGACCCGACCGGCATGCGTGGCCCCGCTCGCCGCGCGGGCCATGGCGGAGGACGCGAGCAGGGCGCCGCCCGCCACGCCTCCGGCCTTGAGGAGGTCGCGACGGGAGATCGTCATTGGAGCACCTCCAGGTAGTCGAGATTGGGGCACCCGCCCGCCGTGGTGGCGGTGAGGCGGATGGTGTTGGCGCCGGCGGCGAGGTCGGCGACCACGCTCCGGGAGGTCCACGAGGTCCAGGCGCCGGTGCTGGGGAAGGACAGGCCGGAGGCCACCACCCGGCCGTTGACGGCCAGGTCCGCGGGGCGGTTCGCGCTCGTGCCGTTGGCGTAGCGGACGGCGAGCGTGACGGGGCCGGCCGCGGCGGCGTCGTGCCGCCACTCCACGTAGGCGCCCGCGACGTTGTCGGAGTTGACGAACCCGGTGCCGGAGAACCCGGCGTGGTTGGACTCGACGACGCCCTGCGAGATCGTGGCGTTCTCCGCCTCGTACCGGTTGCCGGGGGACGGCCCGTACAGGACGCCGTTGATGCGGACGTTTCGCAGCACGACGCCGTCCGCGTTGGAGAGCTGCGGCGCGGGCGTGTCGATCTGGGTGAAGGTGCTGTTGGCGATCGTCACGTTGCGGATGTGGCCGGCGGACGAGCCCGACAGCTTGATCGCGAACGGCGAGCCGGCGATGTCCAGGCCGTCCACGGTGATGTTCTGGATGACCGGGTTGACGATCGGGCCCTGCCCGGGGCCGGTCAGGCTGTAGTTCATGTCGACGAAGAAGCCGCCCCGGTCGCACGGGCCGCCCGTCAGGTCGCGGACGTGCACGCCGTCCACCGTCCCGCCGCGCCGGTTGTTGGTCTTCAGGTAGAGCGCGTAGAACGAGTGGTACGAGGAGCCCGCGAGGATGCGGTTGTTCTCCGCGAAGACGTTGCGGACGCCGCCGGACATCTCGCTGCCGACCGTGATCGCGCCCCAGCGGCCGTAGTAGGTGTTGCCGCGGATGACGATGTCGGTGGACGGCACGCCCACGCGGCGGCCGTCGGTGTCGCGGCCCGACTTGATGACCGTGCCGTCGTCGCCGGTGTCGAACGTGCAGCCCTCGATGAGCACGTCGGACGAGCACTCGGGGTCGACGCCGTCCACCATCGCGCCCCGGCTGTAGATTTTGACCCGCCTTATCATGATATTTCGGGATAAGACGGGGTGGATGGTCCACATCGCAGGGTTCCGGATGTCCAAGTCCTCGACGAGGATGTTCCGGCAGCCGTAGAACTGGATCATGCTCGGCTTGAGATAGTGGCCGTCGCCGAACTGCCGCTGCTCGACCGGCACGCCGTCCACCGCCAGCTGCTGCAACCGGTCCCAGTCGGGGCCGCGCCGGTCGTCGAAGCCGGACCACGGCCCGGCCGCCGCGTTCCCGTCGATCGTGCCGGTCCCGGTCAGGGCGATGTCGCTCTGGTTCCGGGCGTAGATGAAGGGCGAGTAGTTGTAGCACTCGATCCCCTGCCAGCGGGTGTAGACGTTCGGCAGGTACGAGCCCGCGTCCGACCTGAACCGGATCGTGCCGCCGGCCTCGACGTGCAGCCGCACGCCGGACAGCAGGTGGATCTGGCCGGTGCGGAACTTGCCGGTGCCGGGGACGAGCACGGTGCCGCCGCCGGCCGCGTTGCAGGCGGCGATGGCGGAGCGGAAGGCGGGCGTGCAGTCGGTGGAGTTGTCCGGCTTGGCGCCGTAGTCGGTGATCGGGAACGTGCGGTCGGGGAAGGCCGGCGGCACGATCCTGGCCAGGATCGCCGGCACTTGATCCCACGGGGAGTCGAGTACCGAGTTCAAAGCGGTGGCCGTGGCGGGCGCCGGCGGCAGCACGGCGCCCGCCTGCACGGGGGCGAGCAGCGCTCCTTTGAGCACGGCCCTTCTGGAGGGATGCATGGGGAGGCTCCGGGGGGGTGCTGGATCCGGCGGCCGCGCTGCTGCGCGACCGCCGGCGTCGAGGGGTGACTACTGGATGGCGGAGCGCCGGATCGTGTCGGCCGAGCCGTCGCCGTTGTTGTCGGAGTTGGTGGAGCCGAACCAGATGGCGTTGGCCCCGGGCACCTTCTCGACCGCGCGGAGCCGGCCGTACGTGCCGTTGAAGTACGAGTTGACGGTCGAGACGTTCTCGCCGTTCAGCACGATGCGCCAGAGCCGCTGGCCGCGCAGCGCCGCCATGAAGACCGTGTTGTTGACGATGGCGATGCCGCTCGGCGAGGCCTCCGAGACGCTCCAGGTGTACTTCGGGTTCGTCATGCCGGAGGTGCTGCAGGTGCCCTCGCAGGTGGGCCAGCCGTAGTTCTTGCCCGGCTGGATGAGGTTGAGCTCGTCACGCGAGGAGTTGCCCAGCTCCGACGACCACAGGCGGCCGGCCGAGTCCCAGGCCAGGCCCTGCGGGTTGCGGTGGCCGTAGCTGTAGACGCGGGTGCCGAACGGGTTGCCGGGTGCGGCGGCGCCGGTCTTGGTGATGCGCAGGATCTTGCCGTTGAGCGAGTCGAGGTCGGGCGCGTTGCTCGAGGACTGCGCGTCGCCGGTGGTGACGTACAGGTAGCCGTCGGGGCCGAACCTGATCCGGCCGCCGTTGTGGTACCGGTTCTTGTCGATGCCCTGCAGGATGCTCGCGTACCCGCTGAGCGCGGTGCCGTTGAAGTTCATCTTCGCGACCCGGTTGCCCTCGGAGGCGGTGTGCATGAAGAACACCTCCTGGTCGGTCGTGCCGTTCCAGGTGGGCGAGAAGTCCAGGCCCATGAGGCCGCCCTCGCCGCCGGTGGTCTGCACGTTGGGCACGGTGCCGACCTGCGTCTTGGTGCCCGACGGCGTCACCTTGAACACCTTGAACGTGTCGCGCTCCGTCACCAGCGCGTACGAGCCGTCCGGCGCCCAGGAGATGTCCCACGGCACGTCCCAGCCGCCGGCGACGCTGGTCGGCGTCTGCGGCACGGTGCCGCAGCCACCCGTGGTGAACGACGCGGACGGCGCGCTCGGCGTGGAGAGCTGGTTGGCCGTGTCACGCGCGACGACGTGCACCTGGTACGTGTGCGCGCACTCGAGCGGCACACTGGCCGTGGTGGCGGGCGGGGTCCCGGTGACCGTGGCGAGCACGGCGTTGGTGGCGTTGTCCCGCACCAGGTAGGCGCGCACCCCGTTGTCGTCCGTGGAGGCGCCCCAGGTCACGGTCGCCGAGGTGGCCTGCACGCCGCTGACGGTGGGCTGCCCCGGCCGCGACGGCGGGTTGTCGGCGGGCGCGGGCAGCGTCTGGCAGTTCGCCTCGGGGCTGCTCAGCGAGACGTTGCCGGAGGCGTCTCGGGCGAACACCGACAGCTGGTAGGAGAAGTTCGGGTTGAGCCCGGTCAGCCGGTACGGAGCCACGGTCGCGGTCGCGATCTGCTGGCCCTGGTGGTAGATGTCGTACGCGACGACGCCGATGTTGTCGGTGGACGGCGGCCAGTCCAGTGTCAGGGCGTTGTAGGAGATGTCGGAGCACGTCGGCTGCCCCGGCGAGGTCGGCTTCTCGGTGTCACCCGGGCCGCTGACCCGCAGCCGGTCGAGGTTGGGCCCGCCGTTGTCGGTGGTGGCGGTGGCTCTGACCGTGTTGCCGCCCGCGTTGAGCGGCGCGTCGACGGTGATCTCCTGCCAGGTGGTCCAGGCGCCGGTGCCGGGGAAGGAGCGGGCGGTGGCCACGGCGGTGCCGTTGACGGTGATGGTCATCGGCCGGTCGGTGGTGGTGCCGTTGGCGAAGCGGAAGGTCAGGCTCTGGGTGCCCGCGCCGGCCGCGCTGACGGCGAACTCGACGTACGAGCCGGTGATGTTGTCGTAGTTGACGAAGCCGGAGCCGGTGAAGCCGGCGTGGTTCGACTCGACGACGCCCTGCGCGATCGTCGCGGACTCCGCCTGGTAGTCGGTGAAGGCCGACGACTGGACCTCGGCGTCGAGGTAGTCCCAGTTCGGGTTGCCGCCCGCGCTCGTGGCGGTGGCCCTGATCTTGTTCGCACCCGCCGTGAGCTGGGCGGTCAGCGTGACCGTGGTCCAGGTGGTCCAGGCGCCGGTGGCGGGGAACGACCGGGCGGCGGCGACGGTCGTGCCGTTGACGGCGATGTCGCTCGGCCGGTCGGCGCCCGTGCCGTTGGCGTAGCGGAAGGCCAGCGTGGCGGTGCCCGCGGCGGGCGCGTTGACGGTCCATTCGGTGTACGAGCCGGCGACGTTGTCCCCGTTGACGAAGCCGGAGCCGGAGTAGCCGGCGTGGTTGGACTCGACGACGCCCTGGGAGATCGTCGCGTTCTCGGCTTCGTACCGGGTGGACGCCGCGTCGGCCGGGACAGCTGTCATTCCCAGGGCGAGCAAGCAGGCGATGACGCAGGCCCGGGACTTGCTGAAGTTCATCGGGCGCTCCTGGCTGAGAGTGATGCCTCGAGTAAGGGGAGGGAGCTTTCCAAACGATTGTCACAAACCGCGGTGGGCGTCAATACTTGGAACGGTCCATATTTTAGGAAACTTTCCTAACTCTTTGTTTTCGATACATCGGATGAAAGTGACCGGTAGACAGGGGCGAGGTCGGGATGTATGCCTGAAATGCGCCTCAGGAGATCGGAGCCATACGCCGATGGATGCGTACATCTGAAACCGGCAGCACGGCATCACCGCTCGTCAGACCCGGAGTGATACATGGGACGTCTTCGCGCGACCAGCGCCGCCGCACTCGGCGCGCTCTTGTTTCTGCAACCGGTTGCCGCCGCTCCGGCCGCGGCTGCCACCCTCTACGAGGCCGAGAACGGAACGATCTCGCAGGGCGTCGTCGAGTCGAACCACGCCGGCTTCACCGGCTCCGGCTTCGTCAACTTCGACAACGTGGCGGGTTCGTCCGTCGAGTGGACGGTGAACGGGCCGGGAACCGTCACGCTCGCCTTCCGCTACGCCAACGGCACGGGCGCCGACCGGCCGATGAGCATCACGGCCGGCGGCACGACCGCGACGCTCTCCTTCCCCGGCACCGGCTCCTGGACCACCTGGCGGACGGTGACGGTCCGGGCCGAGCTGGCGGCCGGCGCGAACGCGGTCAGGGCCGCGGCCACCACCGCCAACGGCGGCCCGAACCTCGACTCGCTGAGCGTGGACTCCTCGACGGGCACCGACTGGTCCAGGGCGATGGTCGACTCGACGATGGCCCGCTTCTCCCCCAGCTCTCTCGGCGGCTGGAGCTACCCGCAGGGCCTCTACCTCTGGGGGCAGTACCTCGTGTACCGGCGCACGGGAGAGCCCCGCTACCTGCAGTACATCAAGGACTGGGCCGACCGGTTCGTGGACTCCTCCGGCGGCATCTCCCAGAGCTTCAACAACCTCGACAGCATGCAGGCCGGCAACGTCCTGCTCGCCCTCTACCGGGAGACCGGCCAGGCCCGTTACCGCACGGCCGCGGCCAAGATCAGGACCCGGCTGAACACGTACCCGCGCACCTCCGACGGCGGCTGGTGGCACTCCACGTCCAGCTCGCGCGAGGGCCAGCTCTGGGGCGACGGCGTCTACATGGTGGACCCGTTCCTCGCCCGGTACGGCGCCTGGGTGGCGGCCGACTCCTTCACCGGCGCCGAGCCCGCCAAGCAGCTCGAGATCTACTGGAGCCACCTGCGCCGCACCTCGGGCCAGGCCGCCGGGCTGCTGTACCACGCCTACGACGAGCCGGGCGGCCCCACCGCGTCCTGGGTCAAACCCTCACTGGGCAACACGAACGGGATCTCGTGGTGCCGGGCGATGGGCTGGTTCGGGATGGCCGTGACCGACATCCTCGAGCTGATCCCGGCCGACCATCCGCGCCGGGCCGCGCTGATCGACATCCTGCGCGAGCTCGTGCCCGCGTACGCCCGCTGGCAGGACCCGGCCACGGGCCGCTGGTGGCAGGTGGTCACCGAGCCGTCCAACCCGTCGAACTGGACGGAGACGTCGTGCTCGGCGATGTACACGTACACGATCTCGCGGGCGGTCGAGCGCGGGTACGTGGACGCCTCCTACCGCGTGAACGCGGAGCGCGGCTACCAGGGCGTGCTGGCCCAGGTGTCACTCGGCTCCGACGGGCGGACCAACCTCGTGGGCGTCAGCGAGGGCACCAACGCCAGCGACTCGCTCAGCTTCTACTTCGGGCGGGCCCGGCCGGTCAACGACTTCCACGGACTGGGGGCGTTCCTCATCATGAACGAGCAGCTCAGCCGCTAGGGGCCGGGCCCATCCAGAATCCCGGCGGTCAGGCCTGGCGGAGGCAGAGCTCGAGCAGTTCCCCCGCCCGGGGCGTGCGGTCGATCCACACCTCGCGGCCCCTGCGCTCGCGGGCGATGAGCCGCGCCGCGACCAGCCGGTCGCAGTGGAACGTGAGGCTGCTCGGCGCGATGTTCATCCCGCCGGCCAGCATGGTCATGGTCATGGGCCGGTCGAGCGTGCGGAGCACCGCCGCCCGCACCGGCCCCAGCAGCTCCGACAGCTCGTCGGAGTCCGTCCGCCACAACCTCTCCATCGCGGGAACGGGATACGCGATCCACACGGCCCCCGGGTCGTCCAGCCCCACGAACAGCGCGTCCTTGCCCGCCAGCATCGGCACCAGCACCAGCGACCGGTCGCCGAGCTCGTGCACGCCGGCCCCGGCGCCCTCGACGACCAGGCCGTTCTCGTCACGCACGAGCCGCTCGGCGACCGAGCCGAGCAGCTCGTCGAAGCCGCCCCGCACACTCGCCACGCCCACGCGCGCGATCTCCCTGTCGAGCAGCGGACTGGCCCGGCTCCACAGAGGCTCGGCCGTGGCCCAGACGTCGGCGAACGCGCCGGCGTACCCGTGCAGCCAGGAGCCGGGTCGCTCGGCGGCCGTCCGCCAGTGCGCGGGCAACCGCCCGAACGCCTGCTCGAGGTCCTTGAGCAGGGTGTCGGGCGGCAGGTCGTGCAGGAGGTCGATCTGCTCCTGCACGGAGTCGTCGCGAACCGGCGCGCGCGGCACGACGCTGTCGGGCGCCACGGAGCAGCCCGGGGCGCCCAGCGGCCGTACGATCTCGTGCGACCGGCGGCTCGCCCCCGACTGGACCGCGCTCCTCCACGCTTGGGGCAGGCCGCGGTGACGGCCCGCGAGCGCGTCCGTGATCATGGCGAGGACGGTCACACTCGGCGAGAGCACCATCGAAACTCGCGGCGCCGAGGTTATTCGAATTTCCGTCCGTTGTCGCGTGCTGAATATGCCGACTCCCGCAATCACTCGTACCGGAGACTGCAGTGTGCCGAGGCGGCCTTGCAGGGTTCGTGAGGATTCCTTGAATCCCCTGCTCACCTGCGGTCCGGGCGCCGGACGATCTCCGGGGAAGAAGTGCGCGGCGGTGTCTAGGCGAAAGGCGGACGCCCGGATATGGTGCGATACGGACAAGCCACAGAATTCGCGATCGGTAGGCGTCGCATGCCGGATCTGTCGTTCGTCACTCAGAGGTTGCCGGGCGTGAGCGTGATCTCGGTGGCCGGCGAGGTCGACGCCGCCACCGCCGGGCAGCTCGATCGCTACATCCGGCGCAGCCGCCGGGTGCCGGGCGAGCACGTGGTGATCGATCTCAGCGAGGCGCAGTTCATGGGGAGTTCGGGCCTGCGCGTCCTGCTCAACACCCATGCCTACGCCCGCCAGCACGGCGGCAGCCTCCGTCTGGCCGCGCCCCCTCCGAAGCTCGCGAGGATCATGGAGATCACGCAGGCGCGTGCCGTCCTGCACGTGCACGCCACGGTGGAGCAGGCCGTACTCGCGGCGCTCGGCAACCCGGCCCCCGACTCGCTCGGCCCGCCGGCGGAGGACCGCGGCAGAGACGCGGTGTGAGCCCCACTTCCGATCAAGGACCTTCCAGATCCGGTCAAGGGCCTCCCAGCTCCAGGCGGATCGTGCTCGACTCCGCGAGCATGACGACCACGCCATGGTCGCGCCGCCAGTCGTCGGCGATGAGGAAGTAGCGGCCGCCGGTGTGGGCGAACAGGCGGAGGTTGCCGTAGCGGTACTTGTAGGCGGCCTTGCCGGTCGAGGCGGGCAGCGCGGACTCCTTGCCCGCTCCCAGGTACAGGCGCTCGGTGCTGTAGACGGTCACCCTCGTGAGATCGCTGACGACGAGGTTCTGCGCCAAGGAGACACCCTGGTAGATGGCCAGGTTGGTGGCGCCGTAGAAGAGCGACACGCACACGATGATCGAGGTGAACGTGTACAGCAGCGGCATGCCGTCGCGCGGGGAGGCGCCGGGCAGCAGGGTGCGGAGGTGCGTTCCGTACAAGGTGAGCAGGACGCCGGCGCCGATGCTGAACGGGAAGGCCAGGAACGAGGCCGTCCGCAGGACGAAGCCCAGCGCCCACATCGTGAGCGGCAGCACCAGCCAGGCGAGGGACAGGGCGCGGAGGGTCTGTCTGACCAGGCGGTCCTGGGTGCCGTGCTTCTTCGCGCGGGGAGCGAGCGCGTGGTCCACCTGCAGCCAGAGCAGCCCGGCCACGCCAATGATCATCAGCGGGTAGAGCACCGGGCCTACGCTCCGCAGCACGTAGTCCTTGGTCGACATGTCGAGGATGCTCTCGTCGATGCCGAGCTCGAACGCCTGCACGGCGCTGCGCTGCCAGCCGAAGTACACCAGCAGCGCGGTCATGACGGTGACGTTGGCCAGCACGGCCAGCGCCCACCGGAGCACTGGATGCCCGGCGGAGGCGGCGGGCTCGGCCGCCTCCATGAGGTCGTCGGACGAGGACTCGGCCGCCTCGACGGGGTCGTCACGCGAAGGATCGGCCTCGGGCGCGCGCTTCGGCGCAGGCGCGGACTCGAGCGCGCGCTTCGGCTCGGGCTTGGGCGCGGACTCGGGCTTGGGCGCGGGCTCGGGCTCGGGCCTGGGCTCGGGCGGCTCCTTGGGCTTCTCGACGGTGGGTTCGCTCGTCACGATCCCGATCCCGATCCCGATCCCGTGTCCGTGCCGGAGCCCGCGTCCGGAGTCTCGCCCGAGTCGGGGGTCTGTCCCGGATCAGGCGTGCTCTCCGTATCAGGGGTGCTCTCCGGATCAGGTGTACTGGCCGGGTCAGGAGACTCGGCAGGATCCGGACTGTCCTCCGGGCCCGGAGTCAGCGGCAGGACCGGCGGGCACCCGCCGAAGGCCGACTTCGGCTTCTGCTTGACGACGGTCCCCACCGCCCGATGCATCTCGCAGATGAACCAGATCTCCGACTCCGTCCACACCACCTTGGCGTACTCGGACTTGGCCGCGGCCACATCCTTCCGACACAGATAAACCCCGGCCTGGAAGAGCGGCACGTTGGCCTCCGGGTTCGAGAAATTCTCCTTGTTCTCGTCGAGGGCCGTCTGAGCACCCGAGCAGTCCCCGTCCGTCAGCTCGTCGTACACCGCCCCCTCGTGAACGTCCACCGCAGTGTTGCCGACGGGGAGGGTGAAGCCGTATTTGGTCCGCTGCTTCCCCGCCGGAGGGTCCTGCTGCCCCGCGCGGGTCGAGGCGCCGTCGGGCCGATCCCCCGCGTCCGGCCCTTCGAAGGTCCCACTCTTGCACGCCCCGATGGTGAGGCACATGGCGAGCACCGTCGCAACCGTCCTGGTCTTCATGCTCACGACGCTAAGCACGTGATCCGCGACGGTCTTGAGTATCCCCCTGCTCAAATCCAGCCGGGCCGGACAGGAGCAGGGGACGGCGGGTCAGACATCCCTGGACCTGGAATGTCAAGCGGCGAAGTCGTGTTGCCGGTGCGACCATGCGGTTGCTTGGTTGTAGGTGGTGTGGGTTTT
>NZ_JBFAHJ010000028.1:0-172193 GCF_040654115.1 Nonomuraea sp. NPDC050786 | reverse complement strand
GCGCTGTTGCCCGCATCGAGCGACCGCGCTCGTACAGGCGATCCTTGTGCTGCAGTTCGTGGAAGAAGGCCGCTACTCAGGATGAAAAATGCTCACTGAATCGTCGCGGTGGGGTCCGGCTCTCAGGCGAGAGCGGGCAGGTCGGTGAGGCGCTGCCAGGCCAGGGCGAATGCTTGGGCCCGGGGCCAGGTGCGGTCGATGCGCAGGTGGCGGCGGGCGTGGGTGGTCAGGCGGGCGGGCAGGTGGTAGAGCCGGTAGCGCATGGTGTCGGGTTCGGCGCGGACCCGGTCTTCGACCACGGCGTGGGCGCGGGCCGGGGCGTCCAGCCATTGCGGGTGGTGGGAGCCGGCGATGTCCCACATACGGCCGATGTTGGTGGCGATGATCGAGTGACTTCGGGCCGGTCCGCAGTTCGAGCGCGGTGAGGTTCTTGCGGTGCCAGGCCGAGGGGCGGACCCGGCGCACCAGTCGCATCCCCGCGGGCCAGCCGTGGCGCTGGTTGAGGCCGGTGAGTTCGGCCACGTGGTAGCCGGGCTGCAGGTCGCCGTTTTGGGTGATGGACTCTTGCCAGGTGCTGGCGGGCAGCCGGGCGATGGCCTGTTCGTCGAGGTCGGTGATCATCCAGCCGACCAGGTAGCGCCCGTGCGGCGGGCGGTGTTCAGCCCTTCCAGGTGGAGGCAGCAGGACCGCGCCGGCGTGACCGACCAGCCCTTTTCCGTCGGCGGTGACAGACAACCGGCGGTCCCACCCGATACGCTCACTCACCGGAAAGGTGCACCTGCTTCTGCAGCGAATATGGCTTCGACGCCCGAATCCTTGCAGTTCAGGGGCACCTTTTTCATGTTCTAGAGCACAGCTACCGCCCCGGCTGAATAGCTGAGGTCAGCGACAGCGGCTGGATCTGCCCCTCGTGGAAGGCCGGCCGCGAGCACGCCAGAAAGGCGCCCACCTACGCCTACGTCTTCACCGACCCGTCCGCGCCCACCCCCAGCGGACAGCCCCTTCCCGCCCACGTCCGCCCCGCCACCGCGCACGGAGCCGAGACCTTCTACCTGTTCGACTTCCCCGACGCTCCGAAACTCACCGCCGACCAGCGGCGCCTGGCCGACCAGCTCGTCGGCTACTGGACGCCGTTCGTGCGCACCGGCGACCCCAACGGGGCGGGCGACCCGGCCTGGCCCCGGCTCAACGCCGCCGACAGTGCGCTCAACCTCGCTCCGGATGCGGTACGCCCAGTCAACATGAAAGTCGCCCACCACTGCGGCCTCTGGTCCTGACGGCGCAGTTGTGCCCAGAAAACCCTGAAGGGCCCGCTTGATCCTTATAAGTAGAGTTTGCGTGGCATTGCTATAGAACGGGAGCCCCGCATGCGGCACATCAGCACGTCAATCGAGATCCACGCGACACCTGACCAGGTCTGGGACGTGCTCGTCGACTTCGCCGGATACAAGACGTGGAACCCCTTCATCCAGGAGGGCTCAGGACAGGCCACGGTGGGCAGCACCCTGACCCTGCGCATGCATCCGGAGGACGGGAAGCCGATGACGTTCCGTCCCAAGGTGCTGGCGGCCGAGGCAGGCAGCCGGCTCCGCTGGATCGGGCATTTCATCGTGCCCGGCCTCTTCGACGGCACCCATGAGTTCGTCCTGACCGCGACGAACGGCGGAACGCGCCTGGTCCAGAGTGAGACCTTCAAAGGCATCCTCGTGCCCTTCCTCGGCAAGATGATCGCCGGCACCGAGCGGAACTTCGCGCGTCTGAACGAGGCGTTGAAGAGGCACGTGGAATCGTCCCGGGTCTGACGAGGGCCTGGCCCCTCGCCGGTCCGGGCTCGTCCGCCCTGCTCTGGGGAATGGCGGCGGCGGATCAGTTGGGCGGGTCGAAGCGGCCGTCCACGGCGGTCCAGCCGCCGTCCACGTACAGGACGGAGCCGGTCACGAAGCTCGCCGCGTCACCCGCCAGGTAGACCACCGCCCCGGCCATCTCCTCCGCCGTTGCCCACCGGCCGAGCGCGCTCTTGGCGGCGTACGCGTCGTACCAGCCGGGGTTCTCCTTGATCTGCCTGGTCAGCGGCGTCTCCACGACGCCGGGCGCGATGGCGTTGACCCGCACCCCGTGCGGGCCGAACTCGGCAGCGGCCGTGCGCAGCAGCTGCACGAGGCCCGCCTTGGTGGCCGAGTAGACGCTTTGACCGGGCTCGGTCACGGACGCGCGGATCGACGCGAACCCGATGATCGAGCCGCGCCCCCGCTCGACCATGCCCGCCCCGAACGCCCGTACCACGTCGAAGGAGGCCCGCAGGTTCAGGCCCACCACCCGGTCGAACTCCTCGCCGGAGTAGTCGAGCAGCCGCTTGCGGACGTTCGTGGCGGCCGTGAAAACCAGCACGTCGGCGGGCTCCTCCTCGGCCGCCCTGCGCACCTCCGCGGCGTCCAGCACGTCGAGCAGCCGGGCGGCCCCGCCGCACGCGGCCGCGGTCGCCTCGGCCGAGGGCAGGTCGCGGTCGGCGCACACCACCGAGGCCCCGTGGGCGGCCAGCGCCAGCGCCGCCTCCCTGCCGATCCCGCTGCCTGCCCCGATCACCACGGCCTTCCGCCCGTCCAGGCGGAACAGTGCGTCATATCCCATGGAGGAACCCTAGCGACTGGTCCGACCAGTGCACCAGGTTAGGTCAGCGGCTCTCCCAGTCGGCGCGCGTCAGCTCGTACTCCACCTCGCCCTCCTCGGCGCCCGGCAGGGGGTCGTCCCACTCCGGGTGGAACGTCCGGGTGTGCCGCAGCCCGCACTTCTCCATGACCCGCCGGGACCGTACGTTCACGGCCATCGTCTGGGCGTACACGCGGCGCGCGCCGCGCTCGCGGAACGCCTTGTCGATCAGCGCGAGCGAGCCCTCGGTCGCGTACCCCTTGCCCCAGGCGGACTTGTGCAGCCGGTAGCCCAGCTCCGGCTCGTCGTCCGGCTCTTCCTTGCGCGGCCGCAGGTGGAACCAGCCGAGGAACGCTCCCGACGGCTTCTCGACGACGGCGAAGAAGTCGTGCGTGATGAACCAGGGCAGCGTCTCCTCGACGATCTCCTCGCGCGGCGTGGGCCTGCCGCCGTTGATGAACTCCATGACCTCGGGGTCGTTGTCGAGCGCGAAGAGGTCGTCGGCGTCCGACTCGGTGAAGCGGCGCAGGATCAGCCGCTCGGTCTCCAGGAAGATGTCCACCCTCGAAACGCTAGACATCCCGTGGCGGCGGCTCGACAGGTTTTTCCGGCAGTACGGAATTTCGTTCTCTGTTACTCTAGCGCCGTGGAACAGAATTCCGTGACCGCCACCGTGCGGGCCAGGCTCTCGGCGTTGCACGACGCCGAGGCGCGGGTCGCGCGGGTGGTGCTCGACCAGGGCGTCCGGCTCGTCCATCTGAGCGTGAGCGACGTGGCGGCGCTCGCGGGCACGTCGGCGTCCACCGTGGTGCGCTCGTGCCGGCGGCTCGGGTTCGGCGGTTACCAGGAGCTCAAGATCGCCGCCGCCCGCGAGGCCCCCGTCGGCGCCGAGCCCCCGGACGACCTCGACCCGCTGGCCGCGACCGTCCGCGCGGCGCGGGAGGCGCTCGGCGGGCTGAGCGCCACGCTGTCACGCGCCGATCTGAGGGCCGCGGCCGAAGCGCTCAGCGGGGCCTCCCGGGTGCTGCTCGCCGCCACCGGCCTGTCCGGGGCGACCGCCACCGACGCCGCCTACCGGCTACGGGCCCTCGGCCTGCCCGTGGACCTGCCGCCCGACCCGCTCACCGCGCACCTGGCCGCCGAGCTGCTGCCGGACCAGGCCGTCTGCCTGGCGATCAGCCACAGCGGCGCCACCCGCTCCACCGTCGAGACCGCCCGGCGGGCCCGCGCCGCCGGGGCGCGGGTCGTGGCCGTCACCAGCTACGCCAGCTCGCCGCTGACCGAGGAGAGCACGTGGGTGCTGGTCGGCGGCGGGCAGGACCTCGTCTTCGGGATGGAGGCGGTCGCCAGCCGCCTCGCCCACCTCACGATCGTCGACACGCTCTCCATGATCGTGCTCGCGCTGCGCGGCGGCGCGGCCGACCGGGCGGTCTCGGCCTCAGCCGAAGTCACGGCGAGCCACAGCTACTGAAGGGGCGGCATTGATCAGCCAGAGTTTCACCATCGCGGGCGAGCTGCGGGTCCAGCGGCTCGGGTACGGGACCGGCATGCTCACCGGGCCCGGCTACTGGGGGCCGCGCCTCGAGCCCGATGAGGCCGTGGCCGTGCTGCGCCGCGCCGTAGAGCGCGGGGTGACGCTCATCGACACGGCCGACAACTACGGGCCGGACATCGCCGAGGAGCTGGTGGCGCGGGCGCTGCACCCGTACCCGGACGACCTGGTGGTGGCGACCAAGGGCGGCGTCGTGCGTACCGGGCCCGACGTCTGGCACGTCGATGGTCGGCCCGAGCGGCTGCGGGCCATGTGCGAGGCCAGCCTGCGCCGGCTCAAGGCGGAGACCATCCACCTCTACCAGCTCCACCGCATCGACCCCGCCGTGCCGCTGGCCGACCAGCTCGGCACGCTGGCCGAGCTGCGCCAGGAGGGCAAGATCCGGCACATCGGCCTCGACACGGTCACCCTGGAGGAGCTGGAGCGGGCGCTGGAGATCACGGAGATCGCCTCGGTGCAGAACCGCTTCAACCTGCTGGATCGCGAGTCCGCGCCGGTGCTGCGGGCGTGCGAGGAGCGAGGGCTGGCGTTCCTGCCGTGGTTCCCGTTGGGCAACGGGGCGCTGGCCCGTGCCGACCTGCCGGAGGTGGCGCGGCGGCACGGGGCCACCGCCGGTCAGGTGGCGCTGGCGTGGCTGCTGCACCATTCGCCGGTCATCCTGCCCACGCCGGGCACGGGCGCGCTCGCCCACCTGGAGGAGAACCTGGACGCGGCCGCCATCGACCTCACCCCGGACGACCTGGCCGCTCTGGACCGGCCGTAGCGCGGACGGCTGCGACCGGCCGAGGCTACCGGCGGAGGCGGGGATCGATGTGGATCTTCGGGGCGGTGCCCCATTCCGGGCGCCGTTTCCCGGCCAGGACCATGGCCGCCTCGTCCAGCGAGACGGTGGCCGCGACCAAAGGCCGGGGATCGACCTGGCCGGACGCGTACAGCTCGGTGGTCCCCGCGAGGCCGCCGGACGCGCTGAGGACCCCGACCGCCGTGACGTCCTTGAGCACGAGTCGCCGCGTGTCGGCCGGGCTGGGGTCCGCCGACAGCCCGATGAAGACCACGTGCCGTCCCGGCTCGACGAGCTCCACGGCGAGCGCGGGCGAGCCGGGGCCGTTCGACGCGTCGATCACCGCGTCGAACGGTCCCGGGGGAGGGGCCGTCCAGGTGTGGGGGAAGCCCAGCGAACGGGCGAAGTCCAGCGAGTGCTCCGTGAGGCCCAGGAGGTGGACCTCCACGCCCTGCGCCGCCGCGATCAGGGCCGCCAGCAGGCCGATCGTGCCAGGGCCGATGACCAGCAGGCGTTCGCCGGGCTCCAGTGCGCCGGCGCGTACGGCCCGCAGCGCGTTCCCGCCCGGCTCCACCAGCGCGCCCAGCGTGGGATCCACCGTGTCGGGCAAGGGCTGGAGCGCCCAGGCCGGCACCGGGAGGCGTTCGGCCAGCGCGCCGGGGCGGCCATGGCGGATGCCGATCTCGTACCGGTCGGCGCACAGATGCTGCCTGCCCGCCCCGCAGCGCGCGCACCGCCCGCACCCGAGCATCGTGTCGCCGGTGACGCGGCGGCCCAGCCAGGCGGGATCCACGCCGTCGCCGACCTCGCGCACGATCCCCGCCCATTCGTGGCCGATCCGTACGGGATAGCGCGCCTCGCCCGTGTGCAGGTACGTCATCGCGCCCGAGTAGAACTCCATGTCCGTGCCGCACACCCCGGCCCGCTCGACCTCGACCACCACCTCGCCCTCGAGCGGTGCGGGAGGCTCGACCTCCTGGACCTCCGCGCGTCCCGGACCTGTGATGACGAAGGCACGCATGGCGGCAACGCTAGGGCATATGGGAAAGGCATGTCTTTCCCGGGCGGCCTGCCTGGTGCAAGGTGGGAAGGAACCTCAACGTTGCCGCAGTCCAACCGAGAGGAACCCATCATGCACGCGAGCGTCGGTGACACCCTGATCGTCCATGGTCACGTCGTCGGCCAGGGGGACAGGAAGGGCCAGATCATCGAGGTCCGGGGCGATAACGGGGCGCCGCCGTTCTTCGTCCGGTTCGACGACGGGCACGAGGAGCTCGTCTATCCGGGACCCGACGCGGTGGTGCAGCCGGCCGGGCCCTGAAAGTCGAGCGACCTGAGCGCCCCGGCCGCGCCGGCGGCCGAGCCGGTGGCGATCTCGTTGCCGTTCGCGTCGCGGGCGGTGGCGGTGATCCGGTCCCAGGGATCGAGGGCCAGGGTGATCGTGTGGCCGGCGCGCAGGAGCTCGTCGGGGTCCGCGCGGCGTCGCGGGGCCGGCCTGTCGAGCAGCCGGCGGGCGGCGACCAGGGCGGCGACCGGGGTGCGATGGCGGGACAGCAGCACGGGCATCTCGTCGTACGGCTGGGCGACCTGCCGTACGAGCTCCCCGAGCTTGCCGCGCGCCGTCGACAGCGACACCACGGGCAGGCCGCTCAGCATCCCCGGCACCTCCGACAGCGGGACCAGCGCGGCCCACTCCCAGCGCTCGCGGGTGATGAGGGTGGTGTGTCCGCTCCTGGCGCCGCGCACGAGGGCGCCCCATTGGGCGCGGGCGTCCTCGACACCGAGCGGGGCGCCGTAGCGGGACTCCAGCTCGTCGTACGGGGGGCGGTCGGGGTGGATCATCCGAAGATCGTAAGGCGTCTTACAAAAATTCCGCAAGCCGCCTTACGATTTGGCCGCGGGACGGTCGTCAGCACGCGCTCGGGAGCCGGGTGCGCAGGGCCGCGGTGAACCAGTCGAGGGCGGGGGACAGGCTCTCGGGCGCGGGCCAGCCGTTGACCACCGCCAGGAGCTCGAGGTAGCGCTCCCTGCGCGGGTCGTTCGCGCTCTCCAGCCGGGTCAGCAGCCGTCGCCGGTGCTCGGGGGAGTCGGGCAGGCCGCGGTCGCGGGCGTACCGGGTCGCGACCGCCGCCACCACCCGATCGGCCTCGGGCGAGGCCGGGTCGATGCCCGCCGCCAGGGCGGGACGGGCGTGGTCGCGGGCCAGCGCGGCGGCGTCAGGCCGTGGCGGGGCTGCGGGGTGTCCAGCGGTGGGGTGTCCAGCGGTGGGGTGTCCAGCGGTGGGGTGCCCGGCGATGGGGTGTCCGGTGGCGTGGTGTTCGGTGGCGTGGTGTTCGGCCGTGCGGCGGAGGCGGGCGCGGAAGGCCGGGTCCTGCGCCAGCTCCGCCAGCTCCACCCACGCCTCCAGCTGCTCCGGTGAAGGGTCGTCGGGCAGCTCGGGCGTCATCGAGCGCATGATCCCGGCGAACCCCGGGACGGAGTCCAGGCCGTCGAAGGCGGCGTCCAGGAAGTCGGCGACGAGGCGGCGGCGCTCGTCCGCGGAGAGCCGGGCCAGTCTGTGCATGAGATCCATCTCCTCAGGGCTGGAGCCGCGCCTGGCCACCGCCGCGAGCACCGCGCGCCGCAGGCCGAGCGTGCGGATCTGTACGGCCAGCGCCTCGGCGTGGGCCGCGGCGACCTCGGGGAGCGAGGCCTCCCGCTCCACGACCCGCCGGATCGTGGGCAGGTCGATCCCGAGGTCGCGCAGTGTCCGTACGAGCTCCAGGCGTGCGACGGCGTCGGCGTCGTAGCGGCGGTAGCCGGCGGGGCTGCGGTCGGCAGGCGGCACGATCCCCTGATCGGAGTAGAACCGGATGGTCTTGACGGTCAGCCCGGTACGCCGGGCCAGCTCGCCGATCGAGTAGTGCGCCATGCCCTCACCTTCCTGCCTCCCCTAAGTGGAGAGTCCACCGCATCCGGATAAGTCCTGAAAATTGGGGTCCCATGTCGAGGCAGGTTTGACTACCAGTGAGGGAATGTGGTCGCATCGTGACCTATGTTTCTGATGGGGTGAAGTTCACCGATCCGGGGGAGAACGTTTCATGCCGCACGCCCTCCCGCGCGTGCTCGCTTCCGTGTTCATCGCAGCGTCCATGGCGACCGTCACGCTCCTGGTGGCCGTGCCACCGAGCGCCCGAGCTCAGACCCAGCCGCAGCCCCTGACGGGGATCCAGCCCGTGCCCGCCGTGGAGGAGCCGCCGGCCGCCGCGGTCAGCGTCCCCACGCGGCCCTCGCCGGCGCTCCGGCCGGCGGGCAACGGGGCGGGCAACGGGGCGGGCAACGGGGCGGGGAGCGGGCGGGTGGGGCCGGCCGAGCCCGAGGTCACCACGCCGGCGGGGCCGCAACTGATCGACGAGATCACCGACGAGGCCGCCTCCATCCAGGAGAAGCGGGGCCTCGGCAGGCAGGCGCCCGCCGTGCGCAACGTGCTGCCCGACACCTCGCACGCCGAGACGCTGACGCTGATCAAGCCGCTGGCGGCCGTGGTCAAGGCGTTCGACGGGCTGGGCAAGGTCCTGCCGGGGCTGACGTACCGGCTCTGCGTCGAGAGCGAGGCGGTGCCGGTCTCCTGCACCGTCTCGCAGCCCGTAGCCACGCCGGTGGCCGCCGACGTCACCGGCGACGGCAGGCCCGACCTGGCGGCCGACCTGCTGCCCACCGCGGACCCGACCGAGGGCTCCGTCGGGCTGGGCTTCGCGGTCAAGCGGCTGTCGCGGAGCAGCCTCAAGGCGCAGGTCTGGGCGGAGTACGACGGCAAGGTGTCGGTCGGATTCGACGGCCTGCGGCGCGGCTCGTCGCTGTCGGCCTTCGACTGGGGCAACTTCACCGTGGACCTGGCGGGCAAGCAGGTCAAGGCCAGCCTCAAGCGCACCGAGCCGGGTCGGTCCGCGACGATGATCGCGGGGCTGACCGGCCGCAGCGCGGTGAGCCTGCGGCAGACGCCCGCCACCGCGAAGCTCGCCGTGACCGCCGCGCTCGACCCGCCCTCCCTGGACGTCGACGCCTCCGGCCCCGCCAGGCTGGAGGCGGTGGCGGTGACCGGCCGCCAGTTCACGGAGGCGGTGCTCGACCGGATGCCCTCCCGCGCCGAGGTGCGGCTGACGGACGGCCGGATCGGCTTCACCGGCCCGTCCTCGATCGCCCGCGCCCAGGTGCACAGCTACACCTACCGCGACGGCAAGCTCGCCAGGGTGCTGAGCGCCGAGCTCACGAGGGTGCCGCCGTCCCTGACCGCCGAGTACGGCGCCGCGGACGGCAAGCAGACCCTGACCGTCGACTCCCGCAAGGGCCGGGCCGGGGGCGGCACGCTGCTCTACTACGACCGCGCCGCGGACAAGACCGTCGTGAAGGCCGAGCTGAGCCACCTGCCGGCCAAGGTCCGCCTGGTCAACGACCTGGCCGAGCACCGCGTCACGCACACGACCAGCTCGCCCATCGGCAGGTTCGCCGTGGTGCTGCAGCGGAACGAGGGTGCCATCTCCAGCCCGCGCGGCGGCCACGTCACCATGATCAAGAAGGGTTCCGCGCTGGGGGTGTCCGGGCTGCTGTCGAAGCTGTCCGGGTTCGACATCACGTACGGGGCCGTGCCGCACGCCCGCCTGGAGGTGGGCTCCAGCGGGCGGTCGTTCCTGGGCGCGGCCAGCATCGACGGCACCCGGCTGGCCCGGCTGGAGATCTCCAACACGCCCGCCACCGTGGACGTCACCCTCGACCCCGCCCGCAGGAAGGCCGTCTACCAGGCCAGCGGCGTGATCAGGAAGCTCCGCGCCGCCTACGCCGACCGGAAGTCGGGCCCGACGATCGACGGAACCGTCATGGGCGTGCACGACGACGTCAAGGCGTCATGGGAGCTGGGCGGGCGCTCGACCGTGAAGGTGGCGACGCCCTCCACGATCGATGAGGTCCGGTTCTACGCGAGCAAGGCGTACGTGACGTCCCCCTCCGGGGAGGATCTGGAGGCGGCCGTCCAGGGCGTGCGCGGGGACGTCGAGCTGGTCGCCGACACGAACGCCAGGACGCTCACCTGGACCGCGGACCACCCGGTCGGCAAGGTCTCCGCCCTGGCCAGGGCGAAGGTCGGCGACCGGTACGTCAGGGCCGCCGCCGAGGTGAGCGGCGTCCCGGCCCGCTTCGACGCCTCGTGGGACCCGGCCTCGTACCGCTTCCGCGGCCTGTCTGGACCGGTCGGATCGGCGGAGCTGGCCTTCACCAACCACGACGGCGCCACGTCGCCCACGGGGCCGCACCTTTCCGCGCACTACAGCCAGGCCACCGGCAACCTGGACGCCAGCGTGCTGGTGAAGGGGCTGAAGCAGGTCGCGTTCGGCCCGGCGGAGAAGGGCTTCACCGCCGACTTCCGCTCGGCCAGGCAGACGCTCGCCGTGGACACGGACGTCACGCAGGGCGACACGCGCTTCGGGCTGATCGGCACGCTCGGGCCCGTGCCCGGCCGCCTGGCCGTCACCGCCGACGGCGGCAAGCTCACGTACGCCGGCTCCCGGCTGGACGTGCGCGCCCGCGCCTGGCTCGGCAAGGCGGCGGCGCTCGACCGCATGCGTGCCGCCCCCGCCGTGCCCGGCGGGGTGTCCCTGGTGGACGGCGGCTGCGCGGCCGGATCGCCGGGCTGCGCGCAGGGCCCGTTCTGCACGCCGGATCGCGGCTGCTTCGGCCTGCAGGGCTACCTGGACGTGACCGGGCTGCCCGACCAGGTGACGGTGGACATGACGGGCAGGACGTTCGCGTTCTCCGGCTTCAGCCCGCGGCGCAAGAGCCTCGGCGTCTACCTGGCCAGCAGCGTCCTGTCGCCCGTGCCGGTCAAGGTCAGAGCCACCCTGACCGGGCTGCCCGCCACGATCACCAGCATGTCGGTGGGGCCGTTCGGCGTCGCCGGTCAACCGGCCCAGGGCAACGTCGTGCAGGCCGCGTACCGCATCGAGCCGCCCGCCACGCTCGGCGCGCTCGACGTGCGGGCCGAGTCGGGGGACCTGCGCGGCCACGTGGCGATCGACCCCGTGCCCGCCTCGGTGTCCGTCCAGGGCACGTACGGCGCCAGGACCCGCATCCGCGTCAACAACTCCGCGGCCGTCAAGCGCCTCGAGGCCCAGGTCACCCTGGCCGGCAAGGGCAGCGGGGAGCTGCGGTTCTCGGACGTGCCGGCCGTGTTCGGGGTGGACGCCGACGCCTCCGCCGCCGGGCTGAGCGTGCCGGCGCTCACGTACAAGTCGAACGTCAGCACCCTCGACGGCCACCTCGGCGTCGAGGGCGGCCTCGTGGACCCGCAGGGGCGGCTCGGGGACGTGTCGTTCTCGGTGAAGGACCTGGCCGCCGACACCACGATCCGGCTCAACCCCGACCAGTCGCTCGACCTGGTCTCGCGACCCGCCCCCACGGGCCGTATCACGGTGCACGTGGGGCTCCGCGTCGACGCGGTCGCGCCGCAGCGGATCGCCGTGAGCAAGGAGGTCCCGTACACGACGGGCTTCCTCACCTACCACCTCGGGGGGAAGTTCGGGCTCGGGGCGAGCTCGGTCAAGGACCTGTCGCTGGAGCTGCAGCGGGTGTCGTGGCTCCGCATCCGCCCCGGGAAGATCCCGTTCGGCCTGAAGGCCGCCCCGGCGCTGGGGTACGTCGCGCCCGGCTTCGAGGGCAACTACGGCCAGGCGAAGATCGCCGCCAAGGGCGTGGACCTGCGGCCCGACGTGTCCCTGGACGTCCGGCTGAGCAGGGACGTCGGCAGCGACGTCTTCCACGACGCGGTACGGCTGGCGCCCACCGGCACGCTCGCGCTGCGCCGCTACGACCAGCGGATGCGGCGGATCGGGGCCAGGCAGGAGATCAAGGCGGCGGGGGTCAGCCTGGCGTGCGTGACGGTGGACGCCAAGCCGGGCTTCGCCGCCGGGGGAGACGGCGACTCCATCACGCTGCGCGGCGCGGACGGGCCCCAGATGGTGTCGCTGCTGGATCCCGGGGGCCAGGTGCCCGACTACGCGGTGGACCTGCTGACCCACTTCATGAGCCCGTTCCCCGGGGCGGAGTGGAAGGTCGCGGGCGCCAAGGCCGGCGCCTGCCCCGGCCGCGGCCCCGAGTCCCGCTGACCGCGCCCCCGCCCCTCAGCGGGGGCCGCGGTAGTCCGCGGGCGGGGCGTCGCCCTCGTACGCGCGCATCTCGCGGCCGGCCAGGAACGCGCGCAGCAGCCCGAGATACTCCTCGCCCCGGTACGTGCCGCCGCCGAGGTAGGCGAAGGTGGAAGAGGGCAGCGCCCGCCGGTACTCCGTGGCCGAGGCCCAGCTCTGCTCGTCGCAGGCCGCCTTGACGATCAGCACGGGCGCGGTCACCTCGGTCAGGCTCGGCCGCTGCGCGCCGGGCGCGGACGGCGCGGCCAGGCCGACGTAACCTCCGGTGCCGCCCGTCGCGGCGGCGGGGCACGGATGCGCGGCGCCCCGGCGGACGAGGCCGAGGTAGCCGTCCAGCTCCCGATCGCCCGCGAACGCGTGCGCCGCCAGGGGCTCCACCCGCAGCAGCGTGGAGACGGCGAGCAGGCGCGGGTCGGGCGTGCCGTCCCGGGCGAACACCGCCGCCTCCTCGACCGTGCCGCCCGGCCGCCGCTTGCGCTCCTCCCACGCGGGCGAGGCGAGGACCGCCCTGGCCACGCGGTCCGGGTGGGCGGTCAGGTAGGCGGACGCGAGCCGGGCTCCGTAGTCCTGGGCGATCAGGTTCAGCCGCCTGGCGCCCACGGCCTCGCGGATGGCCTCGAGGTCCGCCACGTCGCGGGTCAGCCCGTACCCGCGCGGGTCCGGCAGCCGCGCCGAGCGCCCGGCGCCGAGCTGGTCGTAGACGTACACCTGGTAGCCGTCCGCCGTCAGCTTCCGGAAGAACGCGGCGGACGCCGCCAGGTCCGCCACCCCGGGGCCGCCGTGCAGGAAGATCACGGGGTCCGGCCGGGTGACGTGCTTGGGCGCGAGCCGTACGTACGCCAGCTCCGAGCCGGTCGGCAGCCGCCACTCCCGCTGCCCGGCCACCGGCGCCAGGGGAGCGGGGGCGGCGGGCGGGCGCAAGGTGGCCACGCTCACGTGCCACACCACCACCGTCTCCACGCCGAGGATCAGCGCGGCCCGCAGCCACCGCCCCCACGCCGCCCTCGGCCTCGGCACGCACAGCAGCAGCCCCAGGAAGAAGACGGACGCGAACGCCGCCAGCCCCGTCACCGCGAACGCCGCCGGCTCCGCGCCCACCATCGCCATCCCCGCCAGCGCGGCCAGCCCCAGGACGGGCGAGAGCGCCAGCACTCCGGCACCCGCGACCGCCCGCCCGGCCAGCCTGGCGAAATAAGCCATAAGGGGACGTTAGTGGACTCCGCTCCTACAGCGTGTGGCCGATGCGCAGGCGGACGCGGTCGCCGTCGCGAATGCTCTCGCTCACGGTCCACACGGCCTCGTCGACGACCGCGCCGGTGGCCGTCATGTAGCCGCCCATCCTGAGCACCGGCCGGCCCGTGTCGTCGAGCAGCAATCGGGCGCGGGACTCGGTGTCGGCGCTGAACTGCACCAGGAAGTCGTCGGTGCCCGCGGGGAGCTCGAGCCACAGGCCGGGACGGAGGTGGGAGTCGGGGACCTCGATGACGTAGATGCTCACCTTGATCTCCCTACCCCGCCGAGACGCCCTCAGAGCTTGGGATAGCGCTTTCCAGGCACGATGTGGTGAAGTATCAGCATCCCTCTACAGGCTGGAGATTCCGTGCCACTGTTCGACCTGCCGCTTGAGCAACTCCGCGGCTACCTGCCCGATCGCGACGAGCCTGCCGACTTCGACGCGTTCTGGTCACGCACCTTGAGCGAGGCCAGGGAGCTCGACCTGGACGCGGAGTACGTCCCGTACGACCTGCCCTTCGCCTCCGTGGACGTGTTCGACGTCTCCTACGCGGGCTGGGGCGGGCACCGGATCAACGGGTGGTTCCTGGTGCCGCGTGGCGTGCAGGCTCCGGTGCCGTGCGTGATGCACTACATCGGCTACAGCGGCGGGCGCGGGTTCCCCAAGGACCACCTGTTCTGGCCGGCCGCGGGGTACGCGGTGTTCGTGATGGAGACGCGCGGCCACGGCGGCGTGAACCCCGGCGCCCCTGGCATGACGGGAGACCCGCACGGCGGCGCGACGCCGCAGGCGCCGGGCATGATGACCCGGGGCATCCTCGACCCGGACGACTACTACTACCGGCGGGTCTTCACCGACGCCGTCAGGGCCGTGGACGCCGCGCTCGAGCATCCGTCGGTCGACGCGAGCCGCGTCGTCGTCTCGGGCGGCAGCCAGGGTGGCGGCATCGCCCAGGCGACGGCCGCGCTGCACCCGTCGGTCAAGGCGGCGCTCATCGACGTGCCGTTCCTGACCCACTTCCGCCGGGCCGTCGAGATCACCGGCAAGGACCCGTACCAGGAGCTGGTCCGGTTCCTGTCCACCCGCAGAGACAGCGCCGAGCAGGTGTTCCGCACGCTGTCGTACTTCGACGGCGTCAACTTCGCCGCGCGCGGCCAGGTGCCCGCGCTCTACTCCGTGGCGCTGATGGACGACATCTGCCCGCCCTCCACGGTGTTCGCCGCGTACAACCACTGGCAGGGCCCGAAGGAGATCACCGTGTGGCCGTGGAACGGCCACGAGGGCGGCGGTGGGTACCAGTCCGAGGAGCAGCTGCGCTACCTGCACAAGCTGCTCGGCGAGGACTGACGGGTACGCCCGCCGTGCCGCGCGCCGGCACGGCGGGCGCCCGGCTCAAGCCGACTGCTCCTTGACCAGGAACGACACGCTCCCCTGGTCATCGGCTCCGGCGTCAAGAGACTTGTCGTCCAGCACGCTGGCCGCGACCGGGTCGAGATAGACCCGCGCCCCCTCGGTCTCGACCACCGCGTCCGCCGGCTCCGGCGCGGTGGCCAGCGTCAGGGTGAGCGCGCTCGCGCCCTCCCCCTGAGACGAGATGCGGATCCCGCTCTGGGAGGGCTCGGGCGTGGCCGCGGTCAGGTCGCGAATCGCCTGGGCTGCGTTGGCTGTCAGGGTGAGCACTACGGCTCCTCCTCTGAGTCGACGTTCAGGAATTGCCTGCCCTTCCCCCTGATCCCGCACCCAACCCTTCTTGACTTGTTCTTTACCAAGAATTCCGCGCGAGCCGCGTGGACAATGAGGGCCATGGACTTCTCGGAGCAGCGGCGGGCCCTGGTGGAGCGGCTGCGGGAGCGCCAGGAGATCAGCGGGCGCGTGGCCGGCGCGCTGCTGGCGGTGCCGCGTCACCTCTTCCTGCCGGGCGTCGCCCCCGAGGACGCCTACCGCGACGAGGCCATCGTCACCAAGCGCGACGACGCGGGCCTGCCGACCAGCTCGTCCTCCCAGCCCGCGATCATGGCCACGATGCTCGACCAGCTCGGCGTCGAGCCAGGGCAGCGGGTGCTGGAGATCGGCACGGGCACCGGCTACAACGCGGCGCTGCTCGCCCACCTCGTGGGGCCGGACGGGCACGTGGTGAGCGTGGACCTCGACGCGGACGTCGTCGCCCAGGCCAGGCTGAACCTGGCCGCCGCCGGGGCGTCGCGGGTGGAGGCGGTGTGCGCCGACGGCGCCCAGGGGCACGCCGCGGCGGCCCCGTACGACCGCCTGATCGCCACGGTCGGCGTGTGGGACCTGGCGCCGGCCTGGCTGGAGCAGCTGGGCGCCGGCGGGCGGCTGGTGGCGCCGCTCGACCTGCGCGGCGTGCAGGCGTCCGTGGCCTTCGAGCGCTCCGGCGACCACTGGGCCGGCCGGTCCGTCGCGCCCTGCGGGTTCATGCGGATGCGCGGGCCGTTCGCCGGACCGGAGGCGGTCGTGGTGCTGCGCCGTGATCCCGACCTGCTGCTGGCGCTGCCCGAGCGGCGCGACGTCGGCGACGTGCAGGCCGCGCTGGAGGCGCCGCCCGCCGAGATCGCCGTGCCGGAGGTGGGACCGGCCCACATCGCGAGCTTCTCGCTCTGGCTGGCGTTGCACGAGCCCCGGTGGTGCGCGCTCAGCGGGAAGCTGGGCCATGGCTACGGCATGAGCGTCGGCCTCGTCGAGGGCGACGGCATCGCCCTGCTCGCCGCCGAGGGCTCGCACGTGGCCCGCGGCCGGGCGGCCACCGGCGACGGGGTGGCGGCGCAGGGGCACGGGCCCGGTGGCGCCGGGCTGGCGGCCGAGCTGGCCGGGCACGTCCGGGCGTGGGACGAGGCCGGCCGCCCGGACATGCGCGATCTCCGCGTGGCGGCGTACCCGGGCCACGCCGGGAGGGCGGGCGGCGGGACGGTCATCCGCAAGCGGCACACCACGCTGGTGCTGAGCTTCACGGACGCCTGACGCGCCAGGATAACCGGAATGCCGCGGGCCGGCCATGACGGTGATTACGCTCTGTGACATAATCGTATCGCTATGTCATAGGAAAAGCTCATGCGCACTCTGTTGCTGGCAGCCGTGGCCGTCGCCGCCCTCGGAGGGTGCTCCGGCGCGCCGACGGACACCGCGGGCCTGGCGCCGCATACCGACTCCTCACCCTCACCCTCACCCTCACCCTCGCAGCCCTCCGAGCAGGACAGGGCCTGGATGCGGGGCATCCACGAGGGCAACCTGGCCGAGATGCAGCTGGGGCAGCTCGGCGCGGGCAAGGGCGGCACGAAGCAGATCAGGGCGATCGGCAAGCTGATCGTCAAGGACCACACCGAGTTCGACACCAAGGTCACCAAGGCGGCCACGCAGCTGGGCATCAAACTGCCCGAGTCCCCGACCGCCGATCAGCGTGCCGACGTGGTGCGGCTGCGTGAGGCCACGCGCAAGGGCTTCGACCAGGAGTTCCTCGCCATCATGACCAACGCGCACACGCAGGCGATCGCCGCCACCCAGACGGAGATCGCCCGCGGGTCGTCGCCGGCCGTGGTGGCGCTGGCCAGGACCGCCCTGCCGACGCTGGAGAAGCACCTGGCCGTGCTGCGGCAGGCCGAGGGCGGCGGCGCGTCGCCGTCACCGTCGCTGTCTCCGTCCCCCGGGACGGAGACGCCCGTGTCGCCGATGACGCCCACGGGTCACGAGTAGAGCTCGACCTCGTTGAGCATGCTGCACGACCGGCCGATCTCCGGCTCGCAGCCGGAGGTCGGGTCGGTGACGATCTTGACGTGGCGGCCGGTCGCGGCGATCTCCGAGTAGCGGAGCGCGTAGTCCGTCCTGTCGCTGATCGTGACGATCGGGCGGCCCCATGAGCGGCCGTCCCTGGAGACGTACACGCGGGCGCCGGCCGCGTGCCCCGGACGCAGGCTGAGGCCGATGCGGGTGAGCCGGTACTCCCGGTCCAGGTGCAGCACGTACCGGCCGCGGCCGGGGGCGACGGCGCTCGACCAGTAGCCGGTGCCGCCGTCGAAGGCCGCGCCGGGGCGCGACCTGGGGCGGCCGGTCCAGCGCATGGTGGTCTCGACGCCGAGCGCCCCGCGCCGGCGCATGGCGGCCAGGTCCAGCAGGCCCGGGGCGGGCCCCGCGATCGTGAACAGCCTGCGCTTGATCGCGTACCAGCCGCCGTTCTCGAACCGCCCGTGCGCCGGGCAGGCCGTCTCGTTCAGCGGCCCGTCGGGCCGCGCTCCGGGCAGCTTGCAGTTGTCGAACACCTGGATCAGCTTGTGCGGGCCCAGTGCCGCGATCCCGGTGTAGCCGGACGAGCCGTGCTTGTCCCAGATCCCGTCGCGGTTGTGGTACGTCACCTGCGGCCAGAGCCATTCGTCGCCGAGCCCGTCGGGGGAGACGGCCAGCCAGTTGTCCGGGCGCCCGGCGCTGAGCACCAGGACGCCGCCGGGGGTGAGCAGCAGCCGCGGGGCCACGCCGCGCACCACGCAGTCCTGCCCGCTGAAGCGCAGCTCGCCGGCCGGCGACCAGGTGCGGCCGCCGTCGGTGGACCGGCTCTGGTGCAGCGTGGAGTACGGGCCCCCGTCCCGGCGCAGCACCGCCAGCAGGCTGCCGTCCATCGTCTGCTCGACGGCCGCCTCGTTGTAGACGAACCCGTCCGAAGGCCCCGCGATCACCCCGCGCCGCTCGAAGGTGCGCGCGCCGTCCCGGCTGGCGTACAGCTCGGCCTGGTACGTCCCCGTGTCGCGGTACCGGGCGTACACCGTGATCAGGATCGTGCCGTCGGCGAGCTGGATCGGCACCCCGTGCGCGGCCCCGCCCGGCAGCAGGTCGCCGGGCGTGAACAGCGTCGACTCCGAGCGCTCCCAGCTCTCCTGGTCGTCCGGCGACCTGGAGGTGAGCACGCCCAGCCGGGCCGTGTGCGGGCCGGTCCGCCGCAGGTAGTACTCGGTGGCGAAGGAGCGCCCGTCGAGCAGCTCGACGGGCGCCTCGCGCAGCGGCGTCCGGCTCGCGGGGCCGAACGTCAGGCCGCCGTCGCCGGAGAGCGCCGCCGCGTTGGTGAGGGTGACGACCTCGTCCACGTTCGTGGTGAAGGTCGTGATCACCTTCTGGCGGGGAGCGCCGTCGGGCCCCACGACGTCAACTGCCGACACGTTGGGGAAGCCCGCGAAGTCGAGCCGTTCGGACTCCGTCGGCTCCCGGTCGGCGGGCGGAGGGAGGGGGTGAATCCAGCCGAGTGAGGAAGCAGTATCGATCGGGTTAGCCCCGCTCGTGGCGGAGTGATCCGGTAGCCGGCAGTAATCGGCCTCGGTCCGCGCCACGCCCGACCACGTGGGCGTCGTCGCGGCCATCGACAGGGCCACGACCATGGATCTTGCCACTGGCACGGTCCCGTTCCTCCCCGTCTTGCCGCGCTAACGGGACTCTAGATGATCGACGCTCCGTAACTCGGTATTCATCGGCGGGAAGTCGCCGGTCCACCGGGCGCTGCCAGGGGCCGCCCGGGGACCCATGCCGTCTTGGTTAAGTACCAGTTGACAGAAAAGCGCCCTGTGACGACTATCGGGACGGCACTATTAAGTGTCAATTTACGTAGGCCCGCCGAAGGCCGCGGGTCAGGAGGTGGCCCCAGATGAGCATCGAGCCCAGGGCGAGAGTGGCCCCCGAGCGAGTGCTGCCGGGCCCGGTGCCCCTGGCGCCGGAGACAGCCGCCCAGCAGCGGGTGGTGCAGCGGATCTGCGCCAGGGTGGCGCCCGACGGCGTGGACGTCGGCGTCGACGAGGTGCCCCCGGGCGGCCTGCAGGTGTGGATCGACACGCCGGTGCCGGTGGGCGCGCAGGAGTCCTGGGTGCTCCACCACCGCATGGCCCGCGAGGTGGCCCTGGTCGGCTGGCACTGCGAGGCCGACGCGGACCGCCTGCTGGTCCTCGGATGGAGCGCCGCCTGCCTGCACAACCGCGTACGCCTGCTCCAGAGCGGGCTGCGCAGGCTGACCGACTTCGAGACGACCGCGCAGCGGGCCGTGCAGCTCGACGGCCAGTCCCCGGACCAGCCCGCCACGCAGGTCGTGGCGGCCGTGTGCGCCTCGATCGAGCGGCGGCTGCGCTGGCCCGAGCGGCTGGCCGAGCTCGACGGGTTCGAGCGCAGCTCGGGCCTGGCCCACCTGCAGCTGCTCCTCGCCCAGGTCATCGGCCTGGAGTCGAAGCTCGCGGCCGCCTGCGAGGAGCACCTCGTCATGGCACGGGTGCTGGCGCGGGCCGTGTGCGAGCAGTACGCCCGGCACTCAGACCTGTCCCGCGCGCAGCGGGACGTGCTGGCAGAGTCGCGCCGATGGGTGCATGCCAGCTCCATGATCCGTGGCTCGGCCGGCGCCCGGCCGAGCTCCGGTGGCACCGCCGGCCGTCCCCACATGGGGCTGGCGGAGCGCCGCATCGCCGCGAGCGTCATCAACCACGGCGTGCCGCGGGCCACCCCCGCGGCCGTTGATCCGCTGGTCGAGCACCTCGACCACACGGAGGGCGCGCGCTGAACCAGATCCGCTCAACGGCGAGCGATCGCCCGGAAAACCCCGTCCGAGTCCGGTAGGAGAGCCCCCGCCATGCGAACCCCCCCGCACCTGCCCGCAAGAACCAGGCGTGACACCCGAGACACCGACACTGTCAGAGCCCGACGGCACCCCTACGGCCTGCACGAGGTCCCCGTGCAGGCGGCGCCGCGCGGAACCCTCGATCTTCCCGACGCCGCCCCGGGCCCCGACGTGCCCGACGTGCCCGACGTTTTCGTCGAGCAGCGGCTGCTCGGCATCAGGGAGATGTCCAACCAGGCCATCGGTTCCATCGACGACCTGCTCCAGCACACCGCGTGAGCCGAAAGAGGAGAGTCATGCAGGAATTAGAGCGACTGGAGCTGAGGTCGCACGACGTCGGGGGACACCACCCGCGGGCGGTGGCGGGCATCGAGACGCCGCGCAGCCTCGACGAGGTACGCGCGCTCGTACGGCAGGCCGCAGCGTCCGGGAGCCGCCTCTACCCGATCAGCACCGGCAGGAACTGGGGCATGGGCTCGGCCGTGCCGGTCACCGACGACAACGTGGTCGTCGACCTGAGCGGCATGAACCGCATCCGCAGCCTCGACCTTGAGGCCGGCTACGCGGTCATCGAGCCGGGCGTCACGCAGGCGCAGCTCGCCGAGGTGCTGCGCGACACGCCGTGGATGCTGAACGTCACCGCCTCCTGCGCCGACACCTCCGTCGTCGGTAACGCGCTCGACCGCGGCGACGGCTGCATCCGCTCGCGCGTCCACGACACGGCCGGGATCGAGGCCGTGCTCGCCGACGGCAGCGTGGTCACCACCGGCGGGCTCGACCCGGCCGGGCGCTACCACGGCCGGGTCGCCGGGCCCGACCTGACGCCCGCGTTCGTCCAGCACAACCTGGGCATCGTCACCGCCATGGCCGTCGCCCTGGTGCCGCGCCCGCAGACCATCGCCTTCGTGCACGGCCGCTTCCACCGCGACCAGGCCGGGACGGCGGTCGGCGCGATGACCGGCTTCCTGCGCCGCGGCAACCCCGCCGACGGGCTCATGCGTGTGCGCGAGCTGTCGCTCACGCCCGCCGGCGGCGACTGGACGCTGCCCAAGGGGGTCGACCCGAGCCTGTTCACCATCATGGGGCCGCTCATGGGCAGCGCCGCCACCGTGGAGCTGGCCGAGGAACTGCTCCGCAAGGCGCTCGTCGAGGTCGAGGGCGCCGAGGCGCTGCGCGTGGTCAACGCGGCCGAGGTGGACCTCGACGACCCGCTCTACCCGAGGGCGCTCATGGCGCAGGGCATCCCCACCTGCCAGGGCGTGCGCAACGCGCTCGGCGTCACCTCCTGCGACCAGATCGACGACGGCGACATGGGCTTCCTGGCGCTGCTGCCGCTCATGCCCATGCACGCGCGAAGGACCGACCACCTCATGGCCGCGCTCCAGACGGCCGTCGACGCGCACAGCACCGCCCTCATGGTCGAGTGGAACCTCGTCAGCAAGCACATGGCCAACGGCGTCATCCAGATCTTCTTCGACCGGACCGCGCCGGACGCCCCCTACCGCGCCCACCAGCTCCGCAACGACGGCAACTGCCTGCTGCGCGGCAACGGATGCGCCATCTACCGCTCCGACATCGACCACGCCGCGGCCGACGTGTGGTCGGAGACCAGCACCGCCGGCCTCGGCATGCTGCACCGGCTCAAGACCGCTCTCGACCCGGACGGCCTGCTCTCGCCCGGCCGTTACGGCGCCTGACTGACCTGTTGTGCTCCGCCGGTCGCACAGCCGGAGAGTGCCGGTCGGCGGAGACCATACATAGCTTGGAGGTGACCACGTGCGTTCGTCACCAGCGCGGGGGACGAGCACCGTAGACCGCCGTCACGCCGTGATGCTGCGGCTGGTCGGCGCGGGTGTCATGTTGACGGTGATGGCCGACACCACGGCCACCACCCTGGCAGTCGGAGTGCTGCGGTACACATCCGCCGGCGCCGGCATGCCGCTGGGCGACCTGGTCTGGCTGACCAGCGCGGCGTTCATCCCGATCGCGGCGCTGCTGGCCACCGCGGGCCGCTGGGCGGACCTGGCCGGTCGGCGACGGGTGCTCGTCGTCGGCCTCGTGGTGTTCGTGCTGGGTGGGATCGCCACCGTCCTGGTGGACTCCTGGTCGTACGTCCTGGCGGCGCGGGCCGTCCAGGGCGCGGGCGCCGCGGCGATGATCCCCGCCAGCCTCGGGCTGCTCCTCGGTGAGCTGCCGGAGTCGCAGCGGCGCGGCGCGATCGCGCTGTGGAGCTCGGCCTCCGGGCTGGGCTGCCTGCTCATGCAGGCGGGCGGCGGCTGGCTGGCCGCCGCCGTCGGCTGGCGGTCGCTGTTCGTCCCCGACGTCGTGATCGGCGTCGCGCTCCTGATCGCCTGCGTCGGGCTTCCGCCGGGTAAGCGCGCCGGGGCCAGGGGCCTGCCTGACATGCTGGGCGCGTGGCTGCTCGCCGCGGGCATCGCGGTCATCGTGCTGGCCATCTCCAAGGCCATGGCCTGGGGCATGGACGTGGTGTGGCTGGCGCTGGCCGCGCTGGCCCTGCTGGGCGGCGCACTCGCGCAGGCCAAGCACCACCGCCTGCCGGCGATCGACCTGGCCCTGTGGCGGCGGCCCAGGTTCGTCTGGGGCTGGCTGGCCACCTGGGGGTTCGGCGCCCTGTCGTACGGGCTGCTGACCGTGCAGCCGCTGTACCTGCTCCACCTCGGCTATCCCATGCTGGAAGTGGCCATGTGGCTGACGCCCACCTCGGTGGCCGTCGTCGTGACGAGCTTCCTGGCCGGCCGCCTCGTCAAGCGGGTCGGCGCGTACGGCCTGATCTACGCCGGCTCGCTGCTCTGCGGCGGCGCCTGCGTGATCGTGCTGATCCAGGTCGGACCCACCGTGTGGGGCCTGGTCGCCAGCGTCGTGGTCGGCATGGGCGTCGGCGCGCTCGCGCCCGGCACCTCCGTCGCCACCACCCTGGCCGCCCGCCCCCACCAGTACGCCTCCGCCGTCGGCGCGGCCACCATGGCGCGTATGGTCGGCGGCGCCGTGGGCGTCGCCGTCGTGTCGGTCGTCATCGACCACCCGTTCATGACCGGCCCCTTCGCCGGACTGGCGGGCGCGCTGGCGCTGTGCGTGGCCATCTCCGTGCTGATCGGCGCACTGGCCCTCACCAAGATCACCCGGCTGCGGACCGACCCTGGCGACGTCATGATCAAAGTGCCGCGCCGGCTGCTGCTGGAGTTGCGCATGACCCTCGCCACCGTGGCGGCGGAGGCCGACGCGCTGCTGCCTGTCGAGACCCGCACACCCCCCATGGACACCGCTGCCGAGAGTGTCCCGCGGCAGCGGGCGGCCGAGCCCGGCCCGCTCGCCTCCACCCGCGGGCACACGAACTAGTTCAACCATTCGAAAGGGCTCTCGTCATGGCAACCACATCGTGCGACGTAGCCATCGTCGGCGCCGGTCTGGGCGGCTGCTTCCTCGCCCTCCTGCTGAGCCGCCGCGGTCAGCGCGTCGTCGTCATCGAGCAGGGACCCTCCGTCCCGGGCGCGGGCGCCGACTTCCTCAAGCCCCCAGGACTGCAGGTGCTCGCCCGGCACGGGCTGGCCGACCTCGCCGGACGCCATGGCCTCAGGCGCGACGTCGTCCGCTACTACCACGACGGCGAGCCCATCCAGGAGTGCCACTACCCGGACGGCTTCCTCATCCGGCCCTACCGTGAGCTCGTCGAGCTCATCTACACGTGGTGCGCCATGGAGGGCGTCGACTTCTGGTTCGACGCCGGCGTCGACGACATCGCTATGGACGAGGGCCGCGTCGGCGAACTGGCGCTGTCGAACGGGCGGCGGCTGCGGGCCGGCGTCGTGATCGGCGCCGACGGCACCAAGTCCGCGATACGGCAGGCGCTCGACATCGAACCGCGCACGATGCCGTACGAGCGGCTGCCGATGCGGGTGGCCACCGTGCCGCTGACCGCCAGCATCGCCCGGCTCAACCGGCTGTACTTCAGCTCGGAAGGGTGGTTCTCCTACTTCTACCCGCTCAACAGGGACCAGGCCAGGGTGTTCGTCGGCCTGCCCCCGGAGGACGAAGAGGCGATCTTCCAGGACGGCATCCCGGCGCTGACCGACGAACTGAAGAAGTTCGTCACCGAGAGCTCGGACGCCTTCGACTCGCTCCAGCCCGCGGCCTGGCAGCGGATCAAGGTCTCCACGCTGCGGCTGGGGGCGTACCACAAGGGCAACGCGGCACTGCTGGGCTCGGCCGCGTTCGCCTGCCACCCGATGACCGGGATGGGCATGAGCTACACCCTGCGCGACGCGGAGATCCTGGCGGACGTCATCTGCGCCGCCGGCGGCGACGAGGAACTGCTCGACCGGCTGCTGTCCGCCCACTACGAGCCCCGCAAGCACGCCCACGAGCAGCTCATCGCCTACGGTGACGCCCTGGTCGCCACCTTCCCCGACCGGGACGCCTATCTCGCGGCCTTCAGCCGCGACCTGCACGTCCACGGCGAGACCGCCCTGCCGGCACCGGGCCCGGTGGCGCTCCCCGCCCTGCAGCCGATCTGAGCCGGCGCGCCGCCACCCCGATGATGGTGGGGTACGCACTACCACGAGAAGGGGTGACAGCGGGGGTCCGCCGGACCCGCTCTCCCGCGATGCTGATGAGTGATCATGTACGACTCATCAGCATCGGAGACAGATCGTGGGGACCTCCACCATCACCGCCCAGCGGGGCAGCGACTTCGCCAGGCTGTCGCGCCGCATCGCGGAGGCGGGGCTTCTGGACAAGCGGCCGGGCTATTACACGGCCAGGATCGGCCTGGTCGCGGCCCTGTTCGCGGGCAGCTGGGCGCTGTTCGCCACGGTCGGGGACTCCTGGTGGCAGGTCCCGGTCGCGGTGCTGCTCGCGGTGGCGTTCGCCCAGGTCACGCTGCTCGCCCATGACCTGGCCCACGGGCAGATCTCCCGGTCGCGGCGGACCTCCAGGGCGGCCGGGCTGCTGGTGGGCAACCTGGCCGTCGGGCTCAGCTACGGCTGGTGGATGGACAAGCACACGCGCCACCACGCCAATCCCAACCACGAGGAGCACGACCCCGACGTCGCGCCCGACATCCTGGTCTGGTCTGAGCGGCAGGCCGAGACCGCGCGGGGGATCGCCCGGTTCATCGGGCGCCGGCAGGCGTTCCTGTTCTTCCCGCTGCTCACCCTCGAGGGGATCAACCTCAAGGTGTCCAGCTTCCGCGCGCTGCGCCGCCCGTCGCTCAAGAGCAGGAAGCTCGAGGGGCTGCTGCTGGCCGCGCACGTGCTGGCGTACGTGGGGGCGGTGTTCCTGGTCCTGCCCGCCGGCAAGGCGCTGGTCTTCCTGGCCGTGCACCAGGCGTGCTACGGCGTCTACCTGGGCTGCACGTTCGCGCCCAACCACAAGGGCATGCCGGTGCTCACCGCGGAGGACGAGCTGGACTTCCTCCGCCGCCAGGTGCTGACCTCCAGGAACGTGCGCGGCGGGCGCCTGGTCAACACCGCCCTCGGCGGCCTCAACTACCAGATCGAGCACCACCTGTTCCCCAGCATGCCGACCGCGAACCTGCGCCGGGCGCGGCCCATCGTCCGCGAGTACTGCGCGGAGATCGGCGTCGACTACGTCGAATGCGGCCTGTTCGAGTCGTGGGGCCAGGCCATGCGCCACTTGCACGAGGTAGGGCGTCCTCTTCGCATTAGGTAGGGTTTAGGCGAAAATAGACGGATCTAGACGGGTGGGATAGGTGGAGGTCGAGCAAACAGCGCTGCCGGGAATCGGGCTACGTCACGATTTCACCACCCGTAAAGGACAGCGGGTCGGTGTCGTGTCCCACCGCACCGGCCGCCGGGACCTGGTGATCTACGACCAGGACGATCCCGACGCCGTGTGCCACGTGGTCAAGCTCAACGACGAGGAGGCCGACGCCCTGGCCGAGCTCCTCGGCGCCCCCCGCATCGTGCAGCGGCTCAACCAGCTGCACCGGGAGGTCGAGGGCCTGGTCAGCGTGCAGCTGCCGATCCCCGACAGCTCGCCCTACGCCGGGCGACCGATGGGCGACGCGCGCGTGCGGACCCGTACCAGCGCCTCCGTCGTCGCGATCGTGCGCGCCGGGCAGGTGTTCGCCAGCCCCGGGCCCGAGTTCGTGCTCAGGGCTGCCGACGTCGTGGTCGTCGTCGGCAGCGAGGACAGCACCGCCGAAGTGGCCGGCATCCTGGCGGACGGGTAGGGCCGCGGGTGCACGAAACCGCGGTGCTCTTTCTCGAGTTCGGTGCTGTACTGCTTGGTCTGGGAGTCCTGGGCGCGCTCGCGCTGCGCGTCGGCATCTCTCCCATCCCGCTCTATCTGATCGCCGGCCTGGCCTTCGGGACCGGCGGGCTGGTGCCCCTGGCCACCAGCGAGGAGTTCATCTCCGTCGGCGCGGAGCTGGGCGTCGTCCTGCTGCTGCTGACGCTCGGCCTGGAGTACAACGCCGACGAGCTGGTGACCAGCCTGACGGGCAACGCCCGCGCGGGCATCGTCGACCTGGTGCTCAACGCCGCCCCCGGCGCTGTCTGCGCGTTACTGCTCGGGTGGGGTCCGGTCGCGGCCGTGGCCATGGCGGGCGTCACCTACGCCACCTCCTCCGGCATCACCGCCAAGGTCCTGTCCGACCTCGGGTGGCTCGGTAACCGGGAGACGCCGACGGTGCTGTCGCTGCTGGTGTTCGAAGACCTGACGATGGCCGTCTACCTGCCGGTGCTGACGACCATGCTGGCCGGGCTGAGCCTCGTCAGCGGGGCCGTCTCGGTGGGCATCGCGCTGCTGACCGTGAGCGTGGTGCTGGTCGTGGCCCTGAAGTTCGGGCGGTTCATCGAGGCGTTCGTGTCCAGCCCGAACTCCGAGGTGCTGCTGCTCAAGGTGGTCGGGCTGGCCCTGCTCGTGGCCGGGCTCGCCCAGCAGCTGCAGGTGTCGGCGGCGGTGGGCGCGTTCCTGGTCGGGATCGCGCTCTCCGGCCAGCTCGCCGAGGACGCGCACGCGCTGCTCGCGCCCTTGCGCGACCTGTTCGCGGCGGTGTTCTTCGTCTTCTTCGGCTTCCAGACCGACCCGGCGAAGATCCTGCCGGTGGCGGGGCTGGCCGCGCTGCTCGCCCTGATCAGCATGGTCACCAAGCTGCTGACCGGCGCGTACGCGGCCAGAAGGGCGGGCATCGGCAAGGCCGGCCAGGCCCGGGCGGGCATCGCGCTCATCCCGCGCGGCGAGTTCAACATCGTGATCGCGGGGCTCGCGGTGGGCGCGGGCGCGCATCCCGACCTCGGCGCGCTGGCGGCGGCGTACGTCCTCATCCTGGCGGCCTTCGGCCCCCTGGCGGCCAAGCTGGTGCAGCCGCTCATCACGTCCATCGCGAAGCGAGCCTGATCCGCTAGTTTGTTCGCATGGCCCTGCCCACTGAGAAGACGATCTGGTCCACCGACTGGGACAGCCTCGAGATCTCCGGTGAGAGCTACCGCCGGGTGCTGTTCCAGGACGTGGACATGACCGAGCTCGTCGACCACGGCTCCTCCTTCGAGGAGTGCCACTTCAGCAACGTGCGGTTCAACGTGTCGGCGCACGACGAGGCCCGCTTCCTCAACTGCACGTTCACGCGGTGCTCGTTCTTCGACGCCACGTTCGACGGGTGCAAGCTGACGGGCAGCGTGTTCGACGGCTGCACGTACGGGCTGCTCAAGGTCGAGGGCGGCGACTGGTCGTACGTCAGCCTGATCGACGCCGACCTGCGGGGGAGCGTCTTCCGCGGCACCCGGCTGCGGGAGGCCGACCTGGCGGGCGCCCGGCTGGAGCGCGCCGAGCTGCGCCGGGCCGATCTGTCCGGGGTCTCGCTGCGCGGCGCCGACCTGACGCGGTGCGACCTGCGCGGCAGCGACCTGAGCACGCTCGACCCGCACACCGTCACGCTCAAGGGCGCGATCATCGACCCGTTCCAGGCGACGGTCGTGGCCACGGCCCTGGGGCTGGACGTACGGGACTAGCGCCCGCCCGCGTCAGCACAGGGCCATCGCGGTCTGCCACACTCCCGGCAGCGCCGCCAGGACGAGGTCCCCCCGGCGGCGGCGGTCCTTGCGCGTCTCGGCGCCCAGGTCGGCCAGCAACTCGCGGAAGCCGTCCTCGTAGCCGGAGCGGCCGGCCGCCGACCGCTTCGCCAGGCAGCGCGAGTACGTGGCCACCAGCCAGAAGACCGCCTCCCGATGCAGCCCGCGCCGGATCAGGTCACGGGTGCCGTCGATGGCGACGGGCCGCGCCGGAGGGGTGATGTCGGAGTCGAACCGGTAGGAGGGCGCCCGCAGGCCGGCCGTCGCGTCGAACACCTTCTCCAGCGCGGTCAGATGCCGCCCGACCCGCGCCGCGCTGAGGTCGGCGCAGCCCAGCAGGCCGAGCAGGCTCTCGTGGAAGTCCAGCCGCCCGTGCTCGGCGAGCAGGTCGCGGACGTCGACGTACCGGCGGCGGATCGTGGGGTTGCGCAGCGCGGCCACCAGCAGCACGTGCGTGGTCACCCCGGTGCCGAACAGCCACGAGTTGACCTGGTCGGGCAGGGACGCGCGCTCGTCGATGCCGTTGATGAACCCGCGCACCCGGTCCATGGCGTTGGTGCAGCGGGCCAGGATCCACGGCCGCTGGGCGAAGTCGCGCGAGACCACCCGCTGCATCTCGGTCAGCCGCCCCGACGGGTCGGCCAGCACGCACGGGAGGTGGAAGCTGCCGGCCAGGTGGTAGTCGCTCAGCACGTCGTGGGTGGAGCCGAGCGCGGGAACGGAGGAGACCTCGAGCAGGACCCCCTTGTAGGCGAACTTCCCGAGGTGGGCGGGCCGGCTCGCGACCACGACGACGTCCACGTCGGAGGTCGGCGCCAGCTCCTCGGCAGGGCCGGCCCACAGGGCCGACCCGGTCAGGAACGCACCGTCGAAGCCCGGCAGCGCGGCGCCCTCCTCCTGGACCCACTGCCGAGCGATCTGTCTGGCTTCCTCAATCAGCATCCACTTCCTCCCGATCTGGGCCGCGGCGCGCGGTCCGGATCAGGACGAACGCACCCAGCACGACAAGCACCGCCAGCCCGCCCCAGATCCATCCGGGAATGCCCCCCGACGCCGCGGACCGCTCACCGGCCGCAGCGCTCACTGCCGCCTGCGGCGCCGGGTTCGTCGTGGGTTGCCCGCCGGTGGGCGAGGACGAGGCCGATGAAGAAGCTGATCCTTTCACGCTGAAGGGGATCTCGCCCTCAATGGGATGCCCATCGGACGAAACGACCCGCCAGGCGATGACGTACGCGCCCGGGGCCAGCGGCTGGGGCACGTCGGTGAGCACCTTGGGACCGGCGAGCCGCGGCTTGCCGAGCGGGACCGCCTTGCCGGCGGCGTCGTGCAGCACGACGAACGGGAACTTGACGCCGGCGCTGTATTCGAGCTCGATCTCCTTGACCGAGTCGACCTGTGCGCCCTTGGCGGGCGAGCTGCTCTTGAGCGCGTCATGGGCGAGCGCCGGAGAAGCGGTGACCATGAGGGCGAGGGCACCCGCGAGTGCCGCCCCGAGGATATGACGTGGCAGGAATGCCATGATGGGTCTCCAGAACGATCTTCCGGACCGCGCGCGTCGTTGGCCGGCGGGCGCCGTCCGGACATAGGCAAGGGTACGCCCACGCGGGCGCGAGCCGAGGGGCACGGACTTCAGCCCACGTGCCCTGGCCCGCCGGGCGGGCCTCGCCTGTGGATCGCGCCGGAGACGGTCCTGTCGGAGCGCACGGGAAGATCGGAGGTCACCGGCCGCCACAAGGGCGTGGCGAACTCCGCCGGGGCGGCGGCGAGCAGCCGGATGAGCGGTGGCGGCCCGGCGTACAGGCGGATCATGAGCCACAGCGCGCGCTCGCCGCGGTGCAGCCACCACGCCGTCAGCGCCGCCACCGTGAGATGCACCAGGGCCATGCCCGGCGCGGGATGCCCGTGCCCCGCGCCCGCCCCCGCGGCCGGCGCGAGCCGCTCGAAGAGCTGGTGCAGCACCATCTGCGTGCCGATGGCCGCCGTCAGCACGGCCGCCGGCCCGCGCTCGCGCCCGTCGATCAGGTACGCCAGCCCGAGCGCGGCCAGCACCCCGGCCAGATAGACCTCGAACGGCACGGGCCCGCCGCCCGCCAGCGCGTGCCCGCCCGCCGACACCGCACCGCAGACCGTCGCGAACACGACGGCCCGCGCGAGACGCAGCACTGAGGACGCGGAGGGCACAACCGATATTCTCCTCGAAAATCAGTGAGGAAGTCTCAGATTTCACGCGCGGCCGAACCCTGCCGGGGTCGGGAGGCGTCACATGCCCGGCCGTCGCGGCGCGGGTCGCCATGGTGGCTCTTTGCCAAAGACGCGACCCGATGACGACACTTCTTCACCGGCTCTTTCCGGGCACGGGGAATTCGCCTCCGGCGTGGCGCGGCGGCCTGGCCGATGGCAACTGCAAACATCGTACCGATCTTGTTCGGGCCGCTCGGCAGTACGGGCCGCATTGGGGCTCGCGGGTCAATTTGCGACACATTCCGAAAGGAACGGTACATGTTCACGCCCATTCTCCGGACAAAAGCCAAAGCCATGCCTGGCCGGCCTACGGCACGTCACGCGATGAAGAGGGCGATATGCGGCTCCCTTTCGATGGCTCTGGTCGCGACCTCGACCCCGGCGGCGGACGCGGACGGCGGCATCGACGTCCGCATCGGTGTCGCGACCCCGACCCCGACCCCGACGCCGAACCGGACCCCGACCCCGAACCGGACCCCGACCCCGAACCGTACCCCGACCCCGACCCGGACCCCGACCCCCACGCCGACCCTGAGCCCCACGCCGACCCCGACCCCGAGTCCCACCCCGACGGTGACCGAGACGGCCACGGAGACCGCCACGGCCACGGCGACGGCGACCGACGCCCGTCTCTTCCCGCACGACGTCCTCGGCCGGGGCAGATGCGACGAGCATCTGTTCTTCAAGGTCCATCGCCTCTCGCCGCGGAACTTCTTCCTGCCCCGCACCCGCTTCATCGACGGCCCCGGAGGCACGATGACGGTGACGGTGACGAGGGAGCACGAAATCCGCGCGTTCCTGGAGACCGAGCAGGAGAGGCTGTGGTCGGTCACCGAGAAGTTCACCACGAAGGACCTGGTGCGCCAATTCCGCCTGATGGGACTCCCGCACCTCGAAGAGCGGCACATGGTCTTCACCGGCCACGAATATTCGCGGGAGATCACCAAGGGAATGTACGGCAATATGTGGTATCGGGTTTTCGGATACCGCATCGGCTGGTCGGCCTGGTCGCAGCTCGGGACGTGCCGCGACGTCAAGGTCGCCAGCGGGATCGCCAACGTGCCGGCCCGGGTGGAGGGCTGGCGATACTGGGAGACCAAGCACCCGATGTTCAAGGGGCACCCGATATCCAGCAAGTAGACAGCCGGCCAGGAGGACGCCGCGCGGCGAGCAGAAGCGCCATGGGGTCGTGCGGGCGCGGTGGATCGTGGCAGACTTCTCGTGGCGCAGGCCGTTCCTGAGGCGGCTTGAGCGGGAGCAGGACCCCCACGGACAGAGGCACGACGCAGGATGGCGACTCCCCCCACGATCCGGGTGATTCTCGTCGAGGACCACGCCATGGTCGCCGAGGCGATCGGGCTGGCCTTGGGCAAGGCGCCCGACTTCGAGGTGGTGGCGCAGACCGGGACCATCGCCGGGGCGGTGGCGGAGACCCGGAGGTTCCAGCCCGACGTCGTCGTGCTCGACCGCCGCCTGCCCGACGGCGACGGGATCACGGCCATCGAGAGGCTCTCCGCGGCGGCCCCCAAGGCGCGGGTGCTGGTGCTGACCGGCGAGGCGACCGCCTCCGTGGCGGCCAGGGTGGTCTCGGCCGGGGGCGCCGGGCTGATGGTGAAGTCGTCCCGGCTGGGAGAGTTGGAGTCGGCCGTACGGGAGGTGGCCTCCGGCGGGGTGGTGCTCGCGCCCGGGCTCCTGCCGGGGATGCTCGACCGGCTGACCGGGCGGGCGGGACTGCTGGGGTCCGCGCTGACGGCTCGCGAGCGGGAGACGCTGCTGCTGCTGGCCGAGGGCGCCGGCACGGCCCAGATCAGCGAACGCCTCGGCGTGGCCCGCAACACGGCACGCAACCACGTCCAGCACGTCCTGGAGAAGCTCGGTGCGAGCTCGAAGCTGGAAGCGGTGGCCATCGCCCGCAGGGACGGGCTGCTCGACTGATGCATCTGCATCATGTCCCGTCCCCAGGTGCATCAGGCGTAATGGAGCGCCTGCGTCTCGTGATCGAGTGCCGCGTTCCCCGAGAGTAGAGGGGTGGGCAGCGAGGGGGTGGGGACGTACCAGGTGGACACGCCTCTGCCGAAGGAGATGGGCAGCATCACGGCGGCGCGCCGGATCGCCCGACAGGCCCTGGCCGAGTGCGGCTACAAGGGCCAACACGAGGATGTTCTGCTGGTGGTGTCCGAGCTCGTGACGAACGCGCTCGTGCACGGCGACGGCCCGCCGTCCCTCCGGATGAGGGGCGACTCGTCGCGGGTGCGCATCGAGGTGGGCGACGACGGCGAGCGGCTGCCCGAGCAGCGCGAGCCCGGTCCGGCGAACGGCTGGGGGCTGCACGTCGTGGGTCTGCTCTCCACCGGCTGGGGGATCTCGCCCCGCGATGGCGGCAAAGTGGTGTGGTGCGAGCTGGAGCCCCGCCTTGCCCCGATGCGGGGCATTCGCTCAGAATCCTGAGCATATGGGGGACCTGAGTTTGGGTCCTCACGCTGTGTCATGAAAAGCTGCAGTATGGCCGTGGATGACCTCCCGCAAGAAGATCTGAGATTGCTCGTGCAGAGCATCCGCGATTACGCCATCTTCATGCTGGACCCGCGCGGCAGGATCGTGAGCTGGAACGCCGGAGCTCAACGCATCAAGGGCTACACGGCCGAGGAGATCATCGGCACCCACTTCTCCGTGTTCTACCCGCCCGAGGACGTGGCGGCCGGCAAGCCTCCCATGGAGCTGGAGGCGGCCGCCGCCGACGGCCGGTGGGAGGAGGAGGGGTGGCGGGTGCGCAAGGACGGCACCCGCTTCTGGGCGAGCGTGGTCATCACCGCCCTGTTCGACGAGAGCGGCGACCTGCGCGGGTTCGGCAAGGTGACGCGCGACCTGACCGAGCGGCGCAGCATGGCCAGGGCGCTGGACGAGCGCGGCCTGCTGCTCACCCACCTCGTCCAGGCCCAGGAGCGGGAGCGCCGCCGCATCGCCTCCGACGTGCACGACGACACCATCCAGTCCATGGTGGCGGTCGGGATGCGGCTGCGCGCCCTGCGGGAGCGGCTGCCCGCGGAGTACGCCGCCGCCGTCGCCCCGCTGGACGACGCCGTCGAGGCCGCCGTGGACCGCCTGCGCGACCTGGCCTTCCGGTTACGGCCGCCGGGCGACGGCCTGGCGGAGGGGCTGGCCGCGTACCTGGAGCGGGAGATGGCGGGCATGGCGTACGAGCTGGTGCTCGACCTGGACGGCGAACCGCCCCCCGAGGCCGCGATCACCGTGTTCCGCATCTGCCAGGAGGCCCTGACGAACGTGCGCAAGCACGCCGGGGCGAACTCCGTCAGCGTGCGGCTGGTCTCGCTCGACGGCGGCGTCCACGCGCGCGTGCGCGACGACGGGGTCGGGCTCGCGAACCGGGAGAGCCGGGACGGGCACTTCGGGCTGATGGAGATGCGCGAACGGGCCGAGACGGCGGGCGGCTGGTGGGACATCCGCGGCGCTCCCGGCGAGGGCACGACCGTGGAGTTCTGGGTGCCCGCCGTCCAACGGGCGGCGTCAGGACCGGGCGAGCTCGGCCTGACCGGCACCGCCCCACCATGACCTGGACCGCCTCTGTCGGGATCCGGACCGCGAGACGCAGACCCAGGGCTTCAACCCTGGGTCCTTGACTACGAGGATGCGTCCGGCCACGTCCACGACCTGATCTCGGGGGTGTCCTCGCCGTGGTCGCGCGTGTGGGCGCGGGCCCGCAGCCGGGCGTCGCTCATGCGCTGGCGCAGATGCGCCTGGGTGGCGCCGAGTCCCGGCACGCGGTCGATGACGTCCATGACGAGGTGGTAGCGGTCGATGTCGTTGAGCATGGCCATGTCGAAGGGCGTCGTCGTGGTGCCTTCCTCCTTGTAGCCGCGCACGTGGATGTTGGCGTGGTTGTGGCGGCGGTAGGTGAGCTGGTGGATGAGCGATGGATAGCCGTGGAAGTCGAAGATGACCGGCTTGTCGGTGGTGAAGAGGGTGTCGAACTCGGCGTCCGGCATGCCGTGCGGGTGCTCCGACGGCGGCTGGAGCCGCATCAGGTCCACGACGTTGATGACCCGTACTCGCAGGTCGGGGACGTGCTCGCGCAGCAGGGCGGCGGCGGCCAGCGTCTCCTGGGTGGGCACGTCGCCCGCGCAGGCCAGCACCACGTCGGGGGCGGCGCCGTCGTCGGTGGAGGCCCAGGGCAGGATGCCCAGGCCGCGCGTGGTGTGCGCGACGGCCTCCTCCATGGTGAACAGGTCCAGCACCGGCTGCTTGCCCGCGACGATCACGTTGACGTAGTCGCGCGAGCGCAGGCAGTGGTCGGCGACCGACAGCAGGGTGTTCGCGTCCGGCGGCAGGTAGACCCGCACCACCGACGCCTTCTTGTTCACCACCACGTCGAGGAAGCCCGGGTCCTGGTGGCTGAACCCGTTGTGGTCCTGCCGCCACACGTGCGACGACAGCAGGTACGTCAGCGACGCCACCGGCCGCCGCCACGGGATCTTCTGCGACGACTCCAGCCATTTCGCGTGCTGGTTGAACATGGCGTCGATGATGTGGATGAACGCCTCGTAGCAGTTGAACAGCCCATGGCGGCCCGTCAGCAGGTAGCCCTCCAGCCAGCCCTGGCACAGGTGCTCGCTCAGCACCTCCATCACCCGCCCGCCGGGGGCCAGGTTCTCGTCCGTCGGCAGGACCTCGGCGTTCCACGCCCGGTCCGTGACCTCGAACACCTCCGACAGCCGGTTCGACTCGGTCTCGTCCGGGCCCATCAGCCGGAACGTCCGGGGATTGGCGGCGATCACGTCACGCAGGAAGCCGCCCAGCACCCGCGTCGGCTCGCTCGACTGCGTGGCGGGCGACTTGACCTCGACCGCCAGCCTGCGGAAGTCGGGCAGCCGCAGCGGCGCGAGCAGCTCGCCACCGTTGGCGTGCGGGTTCGCGCTCATCCTGCGCGTGCCGCGCGGCACGGTGTCCAGGATCCCCTGCACGGGCCTGCCGCCGGAGTCGAACAGCTCCTCCGGCCGGTACGAGCGCATCCACTCCTCGAGCATGGCCAGGTGGGCCGGGTTCTCGCGGACCTTGGAGAGCGGCACCTGGTGCGCCCGCCAGGTGCCCTCGACCTGCTTGCCGTCCACCTCGCGCGGCCCCGTCCAGCCCTTCGGCGTGCGAAGGACGATCATCGGCAGCCGGTCGGCCGCACCGCGCTTGTAGGCGGCCATCTGGTCGAACGCGCTGTCCAGCGCCCGTGCCATCTCCCCGTGGTCGGGGCCCACCACGTGGGGGCGGTAGCCGTACCCCTCCATGAGCTTGAGCAGCTCCGCCTCGGGGACGCGGGCGAGCACGGTCGGGTTGGCGATCTTGTAGCCGTTCAGGTGGAGTATGGGCAGCACGATGCCGTCGCGGTCGCGGTCGAGGAACTTGTTGGAGTGCCAGCTCGCCGCGAGCGGGCCCGTCTCGGCCTCGCCGTCGCCGATGACGCACGCCACGACCAGGTCCGGGTTGTCGAACGCGGCCCCGTACGCGTGCGCGAGCGAATAGCCCAGCTCCCCGCCCTCGTGGATCGAGCCGGGCGTCTCGGGGGCGACGTGGCTCGGGACCCCGCCGGGGAAGGAGAACTGGCGGAACAGCCGGCGCATGCCCTCCACGTCCTGCGAGATGTCCGGATAGCGTTCGGAGTACGAACCCTCCAGCCACGAGTGCGCCACCGCGGCGGGCCCGCCGTGCCCGGGACCGGCGATGTAGATCATGTCCTGGTCCCGCTCCTTGATCACCCGGTTGAGGTGGGCGAAGCAGAAGTTCAGCCCGGGTGTCGTGCCCCAGTGGCCGAGCAGGCGCGGCTTGACGTGCTCCGGCCGCAGCGGCTCGCTGAGCAGCGGATTGTCCAGCAGGTAAATCTGCCCGACGGACAGGTAGTTCGCCGCCCGCCAGTACGCGTCGATATGGTCCATGCCTCTGCAGCTTCCTCCACAGGACGTGCTGAATCCCGGGCCGGCCCGATAGGGTGGCGCATATGGCTCTGAGGAGTTCGCTCTGGTATTCGGGAAACGACCGCAACTCCTACATCCACCGGGCATGGATGCGGCGCGGCCTGCCCCGCGAGGCGTTCGAGGGCGGCAAGCCGCACATCGCCATCGCCAACACCGCCTCCGACCTCACCCCGTGCAACTCCCACCTCAACGAGGTGGCCGAGAGCGTCGCGCACGGCGTCTGGGAGGCCGGCGGGGTCCCGCTCAACCTGCCGGTCGTCTCCTTAGGTGAGACAAACGTGCGGCCGACCGCCATGCTCTGGCGCAACCTGGCCGCCATGGCCACCGAGGAGATGCTGCGCGCCAACCCCATCGACGGCGTGGTGCTGCTCGGCGGCTGCGACAAGACCATCCCGTCGCTGCTCATGGCGGCCGCCTCGGTCGACCTGCCCGCCGTCGTGATGCCCGGCGGCCCCATGCTGACCGGCCACTTCCGGGGCGCGCCGCTCGGCTGCGGCACCGACGTGTGGCGCCTGAGCGAGGAGGTGCGCGCGGGCACGCTCTCCCGCGAGGCGTTCCTGGACTCCGAGTCGTCCATGATCCGCAGCCGCGGCCACTGCAACACGATGGGCACCGCCTCCACCATGGCCTGCATGGCCGAGGCGCTCGGCATGACGCTGCCCGGCACCGCCGGCACCCCCGCGCCCGACAGCCGCCTGCTCGAGCGCTCCCACGAGACCGGCCGCCTCGCCGTGCAGCTGGTCAAGGAGGAGCGCAGGCCGAGCCAGGTGATGACCAGGGCCTCGTTCCTCAACGCCATCGTCACCCTCGCCGCCGTCGGCGGCTCCACCAACGCCGTCGTCCACCTGCTGGCCATCGCCGGCCGCCTCGGCGTGGACCTCGCCCTCGACGACTTCGACCGCACGGGCTCGGGGGTGCCGCTGCTCGTGGACCTCCAGCCGGCCGGGCGGCACCTGATGGACGACCTGTTCAGGGCGGGCGGCCTCGCGGCCGTGCTGAAGGAGGTCGAGGACCTGCTCGACCCGCAGGCGATCACCGTCACCGGGCGGCCCCTCGTCGAGCACCTGGCGGGCGCGGAGATCTGGGACGAGAGCGTCATCCGCCGCCGCGCGACCCCGCTGCTGCCCGACGCCGGCATCGCCGTCCTGCGCGGCAACCTCGCCCCCGGCGGCGCGGTGATCAAGCCCGCCGCCGCCTCGCCCGAGCTCCTGCGGCACCGCGGCCGGGCCGTCGTCTTCGACAGCATCGAGGACGTGTACGCCCGGCTGGACTCACCCGACCTCGACATCGACGAGACCTCGGTGCTCGTCCTGCGCGGCTGCGGCCCCAAGGGCTACCCCGGCATGCCCGAGGTCGGCAACCTCCCGCTGCCCGCCAAGCTGCTGGAGAAGGGCGTGCGCGACATGGTGCGCATCAGCGACGCCCGCATGAGCGGCACCGCGTACGGCACGGTCGTCCTGCACACCGCGCCCGAGGCGGCGGCCGGCGGCCCGCTGGCGAAGGTGCGCACCGGCGACCCCATCGTGCTCGACGTGGCCGCCAGGCGGCTCGACGTGGACCTCCCCGACGCCGAGCTGGCCGCCAGGGAGCCCGTCTTGCGGGGGCACGCCACGCCCTTACGCGGGTGGGAGCGTCTCTACGTCGAGCACGTCACCCAGGCCGACCGCGGCGCCGACCTCGACTTCCTCGTCGGCTCCAGCGGCGACCACGTGGGCCGCGAATCCCACTGAGCGCTTAAAGACTCCCCTCCGCCGCGCGAGGAATCAACCTCATGGGGTAAGGGTTGGCAGGGACAATGATGATCCGGTTTTGGCGACACGAGGAGCAAGCGTGAACGGCGACATCACCCAGAGCCAGGAGTGGGCGGCTCTCGGCAAGCACCACGAGGAGCTGGCGGGCAGACATCTGCGCGAGCTGTTCGCCGCGGACCCGGGCCGGGCCGAGCGCATGACCGTGACCGCCGGCGACCTCTACCTCGACTACGCCAAGCACCGCGCGACCGGCGAGACGATCGACCTGCTGGTGTCCCTGGCCGAGCGCGCGGGGCTGCGCGACAGGATCTCCGCCATGTTCGGCGGCGAGCACATCAACGTCAGCGAGGACCGCGCCGTCCTCCACGTCGCACTCCGCATGCCCCGTGACGCCGAGCTGGCCGTCGACGGGCAGGACGTGATCGCCGACGTGCACGCCGTGCTCGACAAGATGAGCGCGTTCTCCGACCGGGTCAGGTCCAAGGAGTGGAAGGGCGCCACGGGCAAGCCGATCGAGACCGTGGTCAACATCGGCATCGGCGGCTCCGACCTGGGCCCCGCCATGGCCTACGAGGCGCTGCGCGACTACGCCGACGCGGGCATCGCGGCCCGGTTCGTCTCCAACATCGACCCCGCCGACATCACCGGCAACCTCGCCGGGCTCGACCCGGCGACCACGCTGTTCGTGGTCAGCTCCAAGACGTTCACCACGCTCGAGACGCTCACCAACGCCAGGGTCGCCCGCCGCTGGCTGGTCGAGGCCCTGGGCGAGGAGGCGGTCTCCAAGCACTTCGTGGCCGTCTCCACCAACGCCGCGAAGGTCGCCGAGTTCGGCATCGACACCGACAACATGTTCGGCTTCTGGGACTGGGTCGGCGGCCGCTACTCCTACGACGGCGCCATCGGCCTCTCCCTGATGATCGCGATCGGGCCCGAGCGCTTCCGCGAGATGCTGGCCGGCTTCCACACCATCGACGAGCACTTCCGCACCGCGCCGTTCGAGGCCAACATGCCGGTGCTGATGGCCCTGCTCGGCATCTGGTACGCCGACTTCTTCGGCGCCGAGACCCGCGCCGTGCTCCCGTACAGCCAGCGGCTGCACCGCTTCCCCGCCTACCTGCAGCAACTCACCATGGAGTCCAACGGCAAGTCCGTGCGCGCCGACGGCAGCCCCGTGACGGCGGCCACCGGCGAGATCTTCTGGGGCGAGCCGGGCACCAACGGGCAGCACGCCTTCTACCAGCTCCTCCACCAGGGCACCCGGCTCGTGCCGGCCGACTTCATCGGCTTCGCCGAGCCGTTCGAGGACCGCGAGGGCATGCACGACCAGCTCACCGCCAACCTCCTCGCCCAGACCTCGGCGCTGGCGTTCGGCAAGACGGCCGAGGAGATCGCCGGTGAGGGCACCCCGCCCGACATCGTGCCGCACAAGGTGATGCCCGGAAACCGGCCCACCTCCACGATCCTCGTGCCCAAGCTGACCCCCTCGACGCTCGGCCAGCTCGTCGCGCTCTACGAGCACATCGTGTTCGTGGAGGGCACCATCTGGGGGGTCGACTCCTTCGACCAGTGGGGCGTCGAGCTGGGCAAGAAGATGGCGCTGGACCTGGCGCCCGCGCTCACCTCCGAGGAGGCGCCCGCCACGTTCCCCGACGCCTCCACCGAGCGGCTCGTCCGGAAATACCGCGAGCTGCGCGGAAGGCGCGTCTGACATGGGGCACACACGCGCGCACGGCACGGAGCGGGCGGGAGCGCTGGTGCTGTTCGGCGTCACCGGTGACCTCGCCCGCAAGATGGTCCTGCCCGCCCTCTACCGCCTCACCGCCGACAGCCGCCTCGACCTGCCCATCATCGGCGTGGCCAAGACCGACATGGACCTCGACGGGCTGCGCGAGCACGCCCGCGAGGCCGTCGGCGGCGTGCGCGACGCCGCCTTCGACAAGCTGGCCGGCAACCTCCGGCTGGTCAAGGGCGACTACCGCGACCCCGAGACGTTCGCCAGGCTGCGCGAGGAGGTGGCGGGCAAGGGCTTCCTCGTCCACTACCTCGCCGTCCCACCGGCGCTGTTCGCCGCGGTCGCCGAGGGGCTGGCCGGGGTGGGGCTCAACCAGCACGCCAGGCTCGTCGTGGAGAAGCCGTTCGGGCACGACCTCGACTCCGCCCGCGCGCTCAACGACGAGCTGCTGAAGCACTTCGACGAGGAGCACCTGCGGCGCGTCGACCACTTCCTGGGCAAGGAGCCGGTCGAGGACCTCATGGTCTTCAGGTTCGCCAACACCCTGCTCGAGCCCATCTGGAACCGCAACCACGTCCGCAGCGTCCAGATCACCATGGCCGAGGACTTCGACGTGCGCGACCGCGGCGCCTTCTACGACGCCAACGGCACCATCCGCGACGTGGTGCAGAATCACCTGCTCCAGCTCCTCGCCATCCTCGCCATGGACCCGCCGCCGTCCACCGACGCCCGTGCCCAGCTCGACGAGAAGTGGCGGGTGCTCCGCGCCGTCCAGGCCATCGACCCGTCCGACGTCGTACGCGGCCAGTACGCGGGCTATCTCGACACCGAGGGCGTGCGCCCCGGCTCCACCACCGAGACGTTCGTCGCCCTGCGCGCCTACGTCGACAACTGGCGCTGGGCCGGCGTGCCGTGGTGCTTCCGCTCCGGCAAGGCGCTGCCGACCACCGACCTGGAGATCGTCGCCGAGCTGCGCAGGCCGCCGGTGACGATGTTCCGCGGCGGCGACGCGCCCGCGAGCCCCAACCTCATCAGGTTCCGGCTCCAGCCGGACGCCGGGGTCACCTTCGACCTGCTGGCCAAGGAGCCGGGCAAGCAGCACACCAGGCCGGTGCCGGTCAGCGTCGACTTCACCAAGGTGCTCGGGCCGATGGAGGCCGCCTACGAGCGCGTCCTCACCGACGCCATCAGCGGCGACCCGCGGCGTTTCGCCAGGTTCGACCTGGTGGACGAGTCGTGGCGGATCGTCCAGCGGGTGCTCGACCTGCCGGACGCGCCGCTGCCGTACGAGAAGGGGTCCTGGGGGCCCGAGCCGGCGGCGAAGATCGCGCCGGGCGGCTGGCACGAGATCTCCACCACGTTCGACTGAGGTGGCCAGGCGGGCGATCCGTGGTAACGATGGGGCATGGACATCATGAAGGTGGTCGAGCAGGCGCAGGACACCGCGACCGTCAGACGCGTCTTCGGCGAGCCGATCCGGCAGGGCGACCTCATCGTCGTCCCGGTCGCCAGGGTTCTCCACGGCGGCGGCGGAGGGCATGGGCAGGGCAAGGACGAGAAGGGCGATGAGAGGGGCAGCGGCAGCGGCGGCGGCTTCGGACTCAGCGCCACGCCCGCGGGCGTGTTCCTGATCAAGGACGGCGACGTCCAGTGGCGGCCCGCCGTCGACGTCAACCGCATCGTGATCGGCGGCCAGATCGTGCTCGTCGTGGTGGCGCTGACCATCCGCTCCATCTTCAAGAAGTGGCGGCGTAGGCGGTGACGTGCTGATCGACCTGCTCGGCGCGGAGCTGGCCTTCCGCGACTTCCTGATCCCCGGCTCCAACCTTCCGGTGCGGCAGGCCCCGCTGGACGGCTCGGCCTCGCTCGTGCGCTTCCCGCCGGGCTGGGCCCGCGCCGAACACGGGCACTACCTGGCGGGGGAGGAGTTCGTGCTGCTGGAGGGTGAGCTGCGCGTCTCCGGCATCACCTACCGGGCCGGGCATCACGGCTGGCTGCCCGCCGGGACGCTGCGCCACTCCAGCGCGGCCCCCGGCGGGGCGCTGGCGTTCACGTCCTTCGACGGGGAGGACACCTGGGTACGCAGCGAGCTCGACGAGCCGGACGGCCCGACCCTGCGCACGCCGCTCGAGACCGTCGTCATCCCCGAGGGCGGCCTGCCGCTCACCCCGCACTCCGCGCTTCTCGACACGCCCGTCCACCTCGACCGTCCGGCCGAGATGATCACCGTGCCGACCTGGACGTGGGAGCGGTCCACCTTGATCCCGGAGGGCCGGGTGCTCGTAAGATCGACCGCATGATCTCTCTGGCGCAGATCGCGGGTTTCGGCGCAATTGTGATGCTGGGGGCGATGTCGCCCGGTCCCGACTTCGCGGTCGTCGTACGCCGCTCCGCCGTCTCCGGGCGCCTGTACGGCATGGCGGCGGCCATGGGGATCGCCGTGGGCGTGTTCGTCTGGGTGGTGGTGGCGGCCACCGGCATCGCTGCCCTGCTGGCCGCCTCCGCGATGGCGTTCACCGTGGTGAAGGTGGCCGGGGCCGCCTACCTGCTGTACCTGGGGGCCAGGGCGCTCCACTCCGCCCTGCGCTCGGGCGGCCGGTTCAAGCTGGACCTGCCCGATGCCGGGGGGCGCGGCGCGTGGGCGGCGTTCGCGGAGGGCCTGTTCACGAACGTGCTCAACCCGAAGGCGGCGCTGTTCTTCGTGGCACTGGTGCCGCAGTTCGTCAGCTCGGTGGGCTCGGTGGCCCCCTTGGGGGAGACCCTCGTGCTGTCGGTGATCGCGCTGGTGGGGACGGTCGCGTGGTTCCTGGTGGTGGCGAACGTGGTGGGCACGCTGCGCAAGCTCTTCGCCCGGCCCGTCGTACGGCGGGTGGTGGACGGCCTGACCGGCACCGCCCTCATCGCCCTCGGCGTCAAGCTGGCCGCCGCCTCCCGCCCGTGAACGCGCGGCGCGTCATGAGACGGTGACGCCCAGCAAATGCCCGAGCCCGAACGTCACGGCGGCGGCTCCCGCGCCCAGCGCGAGCTGCCGCAGCCCGCCCAGCCACCACGGCCGCGCGGTCATCAGCGCCACCGCCGCCCCGAACCCGAACAGCGCCAGCACGCTCACCACCACGGCGAGCACCAGCCCGGAGGCCCCGAGCAGGAACGGCGCCAGCGGCACCAGCGCCCCGGTCGCGAACGCGCAGAACGACGAGGCGGCGGCCACGTACGGCGAGGGCAGGTCGTCGGGGTCCACGCCCAGCTCCTCGCGCACGTGCACCCGCAGCGCCTGCTCGGGATCGACCGACAGCCCCGCCGCCACCCGCCGGGCGAGGTCGTCGTCGAGCCCCCGCGCCCGGTACAGCGCCGCCAGCTCAGCCTGCTCGCCCTCGGGGTTGCGGGCCAGCTCCCGCCGCTCGACGGCGATCTCCGCCCGCATCAGCTCGGTCTGCGACTTGACGGAGGTGTACTCACCGGCCGCCATGGAACAGGCGCCGGCGATCAGCCCCGCGGCCCCGGCCAGCACTGCCCCCCGCCCCGCTCCGGCGGCGCCCACGACTCCGGCGATCAACGCGAGATTGGACACCAGCCCGTCCATCGCCCCGAACACCGCGGGTCGCAACCACCCACCGGTGACATCCCTGTGACTGTGGTGCTTTTCCGGCGAATACGGCCGCGTCAACTCAATCGTCATGAAATGCCTCCACTTTTCCGATATTTCATCGAAATGTAGGCACACATCACCAAGATCCGCAACGAAGGCGAGGCTTCCCTGAGCTGCGAAGAAGCGGGTACTCGCGTAACGGGCGCGCGGCGGGTCAAGGGAGTGTAATGTCGTCGCGTCACTTTGTGTGATCGTGTGAAGGCGGCCAGAAATGAGTTCTCAGCCGATTGCGGGGTGGTTGGTCGCACATCCGCCGCCCATGCGGACCCTCCTGTTCCCGGTCGGCCAGGTCACCGGTTACACCGTCGATGACTGGCTCAAGCTGCCCGAGGCCGGGGAGCGCATCGAGTTGATCGACGGGAGTTTTGTGATCAGCCCGCTGCCCACGGCGCTGCACGCGCTGTGCGCCGGCCGCCTGCGGACGATTCTCAGCGCGGCGGCCGGCCCGGAAGGGCTCGTGGCGGTGGAGAGGGTCGGTGTGCAGGTGGTGGCGGACGGCTTCCTGCCCGACGTCGCGGTGCTGCCCCGCGACCTGGTCCTGGAGCGCGCGGATGTCTTTCTCGCCTCAGAGGCGGCCGCGGTGGCCGAGGTCGTCAGCCCGGGGCCGGGCAATCGCCGACGAGACTACGAGATCAAACCTCCGAAATACGCCAAAGCCGGCATTGAAGTGTTCATCAGGGTCGAGATCGAAGGCGCCGACATTCCGCAGGTCGAGGTGCTCGAGCTGGGCCCGGACGGATACGAGACAGTCAGCCGCGCCAAGGCAGGAGAGATGCTGACCTTGACCAAGCCCTTCCCCGTGTCGTTCGATCCCGCCGAGCTACTCGAGGCATAGGCCGCGGCGCCCGCACCACCAGGCGCCGCGTAAGAAGGACGGTCAGGCGTGGACCGGGGCCGAGATGGTGGGTTCCGGGGTGCGGATGAGGGCGGCGCAGTCGTCGATCGCCTCTTCCAGGAGCCGGCGCAGCAGCGCGTCCGGGTCGGCGATGCAGGCCTGGACGATGCCCACCACGGACAGCTGCACCGCGTTCGGCGCCGCGTACCGGCGGAAGCCCTTCTCCGTGATCCTGGCCGCGCGGCTGAAGCGGCGGGCCTGCTCGGCCGCGTGCGGCACCTCTTGCATCGCCCGGCGGCTCAGCTCGCCGAGCCGTCCCGACGGGGCGCCGTCGAGCCGGGCCAGCATCTCCTCGGCCGCCAGCACCGACACCGCGAGGGCGAGCTGGCGCTCGGCCGCCGCCACCGGCAGGGCCGTCGTGGCGCAGCGCAGCGCGATCTGCGCGTCCACCCTCAGGTCGTCGCTGGCCAGGCCGATGATGGACGGCACGAGCCGGACGAGCTGGGCGCGGCTCTCGTCGCTGGTGTTGTCGTTGACCAGGCGGGCGAGGGCGGCCAGCAACGGGTGGGTGCAGGCCGGATGGTCGCTCCACCGTTCCCCTGCCAGGTAGGAGGCCAGCTCCATGAAGCAGGCACCGCGTTTCGGGTTGCGATGTCTGCCGCGGGACAGGACCGGCATGTGATCAAGCTGATTGTCCACGGGTGCTCCACTGCTCCACGCGATCGCCGTCTGTCCAGTCTGCGCTGCGGCGACCGCCAACGCCAGTGATGTGCATTCCTGGTTACTGTTCCCTCAACTCGGGATGTCGCACCTATATCCGTGCGGGATTTGCCGATCCACGAACACCGCCACCGTGCGGCCCGGGACCGTCAGTGTGCCGGTGGCCCGATCGAACGCCGACTCCCGTACGACCGGGTCGCCGGAGGCCGCCTGCACGGGGTGGAGCGAGACCTCCCGCCCTACTAGGGACTCCACGACCTGGGCGCGCGTGTACGGGGTGGCGTTGAGGACCACCGTGACCGACGACCACCGCGGGTCCAGCCCGGACGTGTCCACCTGCATCGTGATCACCCCCTCGTCGGAGGCCGGGAAGGACAGCCGGCGGCGCACCTCGACGGCGGACCCCAGCGCGAACGCCGGTGACGACGCCCTGATCCGCAGCAGCTCCCCGAACCGGGCCCGGCAGGTCTCGATCTCCGCGCAGCCGGGCCGCAGCGCCGGGTCGGCCAGCAGCGGCCGGGCGTACGGCCACCTGTCCTCGTTCTCGGCCCGGGGCGGCAGGCCCCCGCCGAACCCGTTCCCGGCGGCGCAGTCCCACAGCAGCCGGTTGAACCAGTCGCCGGAGTCGTAGGAGTTGCGGTCGAGCGACTTCGACCGTAGCCGCTCGCTGCCCGCGTGCACGAACGCCGGACCCTGCGCCAGCAGCACCGTGGCCAGCGACAGCACCTGCATGCGCACCCGGTCGGACATCGGCGTCCACTGCGGCAGCTTGTACGCCAGCGCGTCGAAGAGCGTCTCGTTGTCGTGCGCGTCCACGTACGCCACCGCCTCGCCGGGCTCGGCCGCGTACCCGGCGGGAGCGCCGTTGTAGGAGATCTCCGAGCCCTTCCGACCCGAGGGCAGCACGTAGTCGCGCAGGCTGCCGGTCAGCCCGACCCTGACGAGGTCGGCGTAGTAGGCGAGCCGGGCCCGCTGCTGCTCGGCCATGCCGTTGGCCGGGGACCCGTTGGGCGCGCCCGCCAGCCCTGAGCCGAACCCCTGCACCCGGGGGTCGGCGTCGAACGGGCTGCCGCCGCGCACCGCGTCGCGCAGCCTGTCGGTGAACGTGCCGATGCCGGTCCCCGCCAGGTTCGCCTGCGTGGCCTGCTCGAACCTGGCCCCGTCGGCCACCTCGCCGAAGTTCCAGCCCTCGCCGTACAGGATGATCGACCTGCCGTCCACGCCGTCCGCGGCCGGGGTCAGCGCGTCGAGGGCGCGGCGGACGGCGAGGAGGTTGGCCTTGGGGTGGTGGCCCATGAGGTCGAAGCGGAAACCGTCGATCTTGTACTGCTTCGCCCAGGTGACGACCGAGTCGACGACCAGCCTGCCCATCATCGTGTGCTCGGTCGCGGTGTTGGGGCAGCAGGTGGAGTCGGCCACCGTCCCGTCCTCCAGGAGCCGGTGGTAGTAGCCGGGCACGACCGGGTCGAGCATCCCGGTGCAGTGGGTGTGGTTGTAGACCACGTCCATGACCACGCGCAGCCCGGCCCGGTTGAGCGCCGCGACCATGCCGCGGAACTCCCTGATCCGCCGGTCGGGGTCCGTCGCGTACGAGCCCTCGGGCACCGTGTAGTGCAGCGGGTCGTACCCCCAGTTGAAGGAGTCGGTCGCGGCCGTGCGCGCCACGCACTCCTGCTGGCGGTCGGAGTCGGGGGGCAGCGCGGCGAAGTCGCAGCCGGGCTCGGTCCTGTCGGCCGCGCGCTCGGGGACCGTGGCGAAGTCGAAGACCGGCAGCAGGTGCACGTGGGTCAGCCCGTCGCCGGCCAGCGCCCGCAGCTCCCGCATGCCGGCCGAGTCCGCGCCGAAGGCCGCGTACGTGCCGCGCAGCCCGGCCGGGAGGCTCGCGTCGGAGGCGGAGAAGTCGCGCACGTGCAGCTCGTAGATCGTCGCCCGGTACTGGGGGACGGCCGGGGGCTTGGCGAGGCGGTCCCAGCCGGGCGGCTTGAGTGCGGGGCTGTCCAGGTTGACGAGCCTGCTGCGCCCGCCGTCCGGCGTCACTGCCACCCCGTACGGGTCGGTGACCTCGTTCGTGCCCGAGTGGAGCGTGACGAGGAACGTGTACGCGCGCCCCCACCACGTCGGCAGCCCGCGTACCGACCAGACGCCGGTCTCGTCGTCGCGCCGCATCGGGTGGAGCGTGCGCGCGCCGGCGCCCCGGCGCGGCCACCACCCGCCGCCGTACAGGGCCAGCTCGACCTTGCGCGCGGTCGGCGCCCACAGCGAGAGCTCCGGGAACAGCCGCCCTGCCGGTCCGAGCCTGGCGCGGGCGGCCGCGGCGTACAGGTCGTCGAGCACGCCGGGGATCTGCACCCCCGTGGCCGCCAGCAGCGCGCCCGACGCGTCGCGCTCCTCGGCGACGACCCGTTCGCGCAGCGCCGCACGCACCAGGCCGGCATCCTGAGGGTCCACCTTCAGCGCGGTGTACGACGCCAGGTGCGGCCAGCGGCGCCGCTGCTCGTCGCTCAGCGTCCCGGGCGTCAGGCGGACGACCTCCGTGCCGAAGGCCAGGGAGTGCCGGTACGACGGGTCGACCTGCCACGCCACCGTGTCGCGGTCGATCCAGTGGGCCCTGGCCTCGCCCTCACGGATCACCACGCTGGCAATCCCCTCTGAAATCTCCGAAAACGACCATCCAGCATCTCTCTCCGAGCGTCATGTCGGCGTACTCCTACCCGCCGCAGCGGTCGTTGCGGCATCCGCTCCGCTGCTCGCCGCGGGCGCCACCAACTCGTGACTGTTCGTAGTCGCCGCCCGGCAGGACGATGGCGGCATGGACGGTTTCCTCGACGAGACCCGCGGCGGTGTGAGCGAGCTGCGCGTGCACGGCGTCTCCGGCACGCCCCCCGAGGGCATGCTGAACCACCCCCATCCCCGGATCGTCGCGGGCGACGGCACCACCGGGTTCTACCGGCGCTGGTCGACGGATGGCAGGCCGCACGGCGAGCACGCGGACGTGCCCGGCACCCGCCACCGCGAGGCGTACGCCTGGGGCGGCCTCACCTCCGGCGGCAGGACGATCGCGCTGTGGCTGCTCCTGCTGCCGTTCGCGCTGGCGAACCTGTCGTACTTCATGCTCCCCAGGCCGCCGGGCGGCGCCTGGCTGCGGCACGTGACCGAGGCGGCCCAGCGGCTGTTCGCCCTGCTGCTGACCGGGACGCTCGTCGGGGCCGTCACCCGGGCGAGCGTCGATCTCGTCGGCTGGCAGTGCACCGCCGCCGGCCGGGCCTGCACCTACGACACCGCGCCCGTGTGGGTGCGCTGGCTGGGCGCGCTGTGGGGAAACGAGCCGTCGAAGCGGCTGGCCGTGACCGCCCTGGTCCCGCTGGCGGTCGTCGTGCTGCTGTGGTGGATCGCGCGGCGCACCTGGGAGCGCGACGAGCGTACGGTCCTGCCGCCTGGTCGCACCGCAGGTGACGGCCCGCTGCTGGCCCAGCCGCGGCTGTGGCACGGCGGCGCGCCGGTGTGGCGGCTGCGCGTCGTGCACGTGTGCTTCGCGATAGCGTCGATCGGGCTGGCCGTGGCCGCGCCGTTCGCGGGCACCTCGCTCGGGCTCGCCCTGACCGTCGCGAACGCGGCCGTGCAGCTCGCCGCCGCGCTGCTGGTGGTGCTGCCGTGGATCGCCCGGCGGCTCGACCCGGGCTCGGACGAGGGGATCCCCGGGTGGCTGACGTTCGCCTGCCGCGCCCTGCGGGTGGCCGCGCCGCTGGTGTGCCTGGCCACGCTCGGGGCGGCCTTGGCGGGGATGTCGCCGGGCGCTGCCGGGCGGCAGCTTCCCGGCGTCGGCGTGGGGGCGTTCCAGTTCGCGCTCACGGTAGGGCTCGGGCTGTTCATGCTGGTCACCATGTGCGTGCTGGCCCGGATGGACCGGGCGTCGAGGGAGCCCCGCGCGATGGGCGGGATCGCCGCGTGGTTCGTGCTGATGGTGGCCGCGGGCAGCGCGAACGTGCTGGCGCTCGGCGTGCTCTTCTGGACCGCCACGTTCTTCGGCGTGCCGGGCACCTCGGCCTCGCCCGAGCCGTCCGGCAGGCAGCTCTTCCTCGACGACCCGGTGTGGTGGACGGCCGCGCTGGTGCCGCTGCTGACCGCCGGGTTCGCCGTCCTGGCCGCCGTCCTGTACGCGATCCGGGGCTCCGTCGCCGACCGGCTCACGCCGCAGCTGACCCGCTACTACGGCGAGCGCTACGACGACGAGGTGGCCGCCACGTGGGCACTCGCCTCACTGACCGATCGGGCCGGGCTCGTGCTGGCGGTGTTCACCGGCATCGGCGTGGCCGGGTTCGCCGCGGTGACGGTGATCTACCAGTTCCACCTGTTCACGCCGGAGGGCGGACTGGCGGGGCTGCTCGCCACGCTGGGGAGCTGGGCCATGACGGCGGTCATCGTGGGTCTGGTGCTGCTCGGCCGGCGCACGTACACCGACTCCGGGCTGCGCCGGACGATCGGCATCGTCTGGGACATCTCCACCTTCTGGCCCCGCGCGATCCACCCGCTGGCGCCGCCCTGCTACACCGAGCGGGTCATCCCCGAGCTGATCGACCGCGTGGGCCGGCTCGCCGGGCACCCACGGGACAAGGTCGTCCTCTCCGGGCACAGCCAGGGGAGCGTCATCACCGCCGCCCTGGTGCTGCAGCTCGGCCCCGAGCTGCGGGAGCGGGTCAGCATGCTCACCCACGGGTCGCCGCTGCGCCGCCTGTACGCCGCCTTCTTCCCCGCCTACTTCGGCACCCCGGCGCTGACGGCCGTCCGGGACGCCGTCCCCTGGTACAACCTGTACCGGCTGAGCGACCCCATCGGCGGGCCGGTGTTCGGGCGCGTCGACCCCCTCGCCCCGGCGCCGGACCACCCGAACGGCGTGGACCTGTTCTGCTGGGACCCGATCCGGCCCGGCCCCGGCGAGCCGCTGCCCGAGGCGCGCGGCCACTCCGACTACTGGCTCGACCCGCCGTACGACGAGGCGCTGGCCCGGCTGATCGTCAAGAAGCCCGCCGTCTGACCACCCGGGCCGGTAGGGTTTCGGGCGTTTCCCAACAGCGACGGGGGTGCGTCCGTGAGGTGGGTGCTGTTACTGCTGGTCTCGTCCGTCCTGTGGTGGCTGCCTGCGCCCGCCCAGGCGTCGGCGGGGCGGGTGGCGTTCATCGGGGTGCCGGGGCTGCTCTGGGACGACCTCGACCCGGTCGAGACGCCGCGCCTGTGGCGGCTGGCAGGGGAGAGCGCCATCGGGTCCGTGTCGGTGAAGGCCGTGGGCACCGTGACCTGCCCGTACGACGGGTGGCTGACCGTGTCGGCCGGGGTGCGCTCGGCGGTCGGGCACCGGTGCGGGATGCCGCCCGAGCCGGTCGCGCAGGGCAGCGGCGCTGTGGTCACCGAGCTCCGCGAGCTGCTGCGGCTGCGTGACGGCACCTACGCGGGCACGCTCGGCGCCGCCGTGCACGCCGCCGGACAGTGCACCGCGGCCGTCGGCCCCGGCGCGGCGCTGGCCCTGGCCGACCGGGAGGGCAAGGTCGACCTGTACGCCTCCGAGCCGGCCGGCCTGGCCGACTGGTCACGCTGCCGGGTGCTGGCCGTGGACGTGGACACGCTGGTGAAGCCGTACATCGTGGACGGCAAGCTGCCGCAGGAACCCGAGCTGATCGCGCCGGAGCGGCGGCGCGCCCTGGTCCGCGAGGCCGACGCCCGGGTCGGCGCGGCGCTCGACAAGTTGCCCCCGGACACCGAGGTCGTCCTGGCCGGCATCGGGGACCACGGCTCGGTGCCGCACCTGCGCGTGGCGATGTGGCGCAAGCCGGCTGACGGCGTCGCGGGGCTCTCCGTGGGCACCAACTCGACCAGGCGCGACGACATCACCGTCCTGCCCGACATCACGCCCACGATCCTCACCGCCGCCGGCATCGCGCCGCCCGCCACCGTGATCGGGCTGCCGTGGCGGCTCGGCGACCGCACCACCCCCGGCGATCTGCGCAGGTCCGACCTCAAGGGCACCACCGTGCGCGGCACGACCGGCGTCTTCTTCACCGCCTTCGCCGTCATCCAGGTCGCCTTCTACGCGCTCGCCTACTTCCTGCTGTCCAGGCGCAGGCGCCTCGGCGTCGTCGGCACCGCCGCCATCGTGCTCGCCTGCGTCCCCGTCTCCACGTACGCGGTCAACCTCCTGCCGTGGGAGCGCAGCCCGTACCCGGTGCCGACGCTGATCGGCGGCGTGCTGGCCTGCACGGCGCTCTTCGCGGCGGTCGCGCTCGGCGGCCCGTGGCGGCGCGACCCGCTGGGACCGCCCGCCGCCGTGGCCGCGATCACCGCCACCGTGCTCGTGGGCGACCTGCTGACCGGGACGACGCTGCAGTTCAACAGTTTGATGGGCTACACCGCGGTGGTCGGCGGGCGCTACTACGGGCTGGCGAACATCCCGTTCGCGCTGCTGGCCACCGCCGTGCTCATGGTCACCGCCATCGCCGCCGAGCACCTCGTACGGGCCGGGCGCAGACGGCCGGCCGTGGCCGGCGTGGCGGGGCTCGGCGTGGCCGCGATGCTGCTGGCGGGCTGGCCGGGCGTGGGCAGCGACTTCGGCGGCGTGATCGCGTTCGTGCCGGGCATCGCGGTGACCGCGCTGCTCGTCGCGGGCAAGCGGGTGTCGGTGCTGAAGCTGGGCGCGTTCTGCGTGCTCGGCGGGGTGGCCGTGTCGATCATCGCAGTCCTCGACCACCTGCGGCCGCCCGCGTCGCAGACGCACCTGGGCAGGTTCGTGGGGCAGGTGATCGACGGGACGTTCTGGCCCATGATCGGCCGCAAGCTGGGCGCCATGCTCAGCACCATGCTCTCCCCGAACCTCATGCCGATCGTGCTGGCCGGGCTGGCCTTCCTGCTCTTCGCCGTGCTGCGGCCCGGGCAGATCAGCGCGGGAATCGTGCCGAGGGCGTTCGCGCGGGCGCCCATGCTGCGGGCCGGGCTCGTCGGGGCGCTGGTCAGCGGCGTGGTCGGCATGCTGGTCAACGACTCGGGCACCGCCGTGCTCTCCATGGCGGTGGCGCTGGCCGTGCCGCTGGTGCTGCACGCCGGGGTGCGCTCACCAGGTGAGGAAGAGCTCCTCGGGCGCCCGGTGGATGAGGGTGGCCGCCATGACGACGTCCTCGCCGGCGAGACGTAGGCCGGGCAGCTCGCGTACGAGCAGGTCGAGGGTGATCCTGAGCTGCTCGCGGGCGAGCAGCGCGCCCGGGCAGCCGTGCACGCCGTGGCCGAACGACAGGTGCCGCACCGGCTCCCGGGCGATGTCGAACTCGTCCGGCCGCTCGAACACCGCCTCGTCCCGTCCCGCCGAGCCGTACGAGACGAACACCGTGTCGCCCTCGTCCAGCGCGGTCCCCGCCAGCTCCAGCGGCCTGGTCACCGTGCGGCGGAAGCCCTGCACCGGCGCCTCGAACCTGGCGGCCTCCTCGATGGCCGCGCCCGCCAGGTCCGGCCGCGCGCACAGCAGCTCCCACTGGCGGCGGTCGCGCAGCAGGCGGTGCACGAGGGTGCCGAGCAGCGCGGTGGTGGTGAGGTGGCCGGCCAGCATGACGTTCTGGGCGTTGGCCACGATCTCGTCGCGCTGCTCCGGCGCCGGCTCGCCGGGGCCGGGGGCGAGCCCGCGTGACAGCTCGCCGGTCAGGTTCTCCTGGCTCCTCGATCTGGCGGCGTGCGCGGCCAGCATCCGCCGCAGCGCCGCCACCTCGCGTGCCGCCGCGACCTGCCGCTCCTCCGGCATCGGCGTGAACAGCAGCTCCTCGGCCCGGTTGCCGGCCTGGATCGCGCCGGGGACGTCGGCCGGGTCGAGGCCGAGCAGATGGCCGATCACGGCGGCCGGGAGCGGCCTGGCGTACCCGGCCATCCACTCCACGCGGCCGTCCCCACTCCCAGGGCGCGCGAACGACGCGACCAACTCGCCCGCCGTGGCCCGGATGAACGGCAGCGCCGCCGTCACCCTGGCGGGGGAGAGGCCGCGGGTGAGCGGCCGGCGGTAGCGGGCGTGCGCCTCGCCGTCCGTGCTCAGCACGACCGGCGCGTTGCCGGGCACCCCCGCCAGCTCGGCGAACGCCGCCGGAGCCGGGATCACGTCCGGCCGCAGCGCGCCCTTGGAGGAGAAGTCGTCAGGGCGCGCCAGCACCTCGCGCACGTCGGCGTGCCGGGCCACCAGCCAGGCGTCCAGCTCCTCGACGAACGTCAGCCCCGGCGCGGCGCGGGCCCTGGCGTAGACGGGATACGGGTCGCGGTAGAGCGCCTCTCGATCCACGCGTCCCATGCTCGTAGCAGGGCGGTCGCCCGGCAAGATCTGAAATTTTCTTTTAGTTCACTCTTAAGTCTTGAAAGTTATATCCACGAGCGATTGAGTTCGGTCGTGCAGTCCCTCAGAATCCTGGCCGCCGCGGCCCTGGCGTTAGGCCCCCTGGCCCTGGCCGCCGCCCCCGCGCAGGCCGATCCCGCGACCCCCGCAGAGGACGCGCTCGAAGCGTCGTCCTATCCGCCGCCGTCCACGCTGCTCGCCACCCAAGACCCCGGGCAGAAGCTGGAGACGGCCAAGAGGACCCGGCCGGTGGCGCCGGGCATCTCGCTGACCTCGTTCGACACCTATGACGCGCTCGGCTGGCTGCGCGCCGACGCGGTCACCGCCGACCTCGGCGGCGCGAAGGCCGACTACCTGTTCTCCGGGGAGGTGACCAGGACCGAGCCGCTGTCCGGGTCCGCCAAGCGCGCGCACGCCGTCGCGGCCGTCAACGGCGACTTCTTCGACATCAACAGCTCCGGCGCGGCCCAGGGCGTCGGCGTGCAGGACGGCTCGCTGGTGCAGTCGCCCGTCGCCGGCCACGAGAACGCGGTCGCGGTCACCGGCGACGGCGTCGGCCGGGTGCTCAAGATGTACTTCGAGGGCACCGCCACGCCGGCCGGCGGGTCGCCGATCAAGCTGACCCAGTTCAACCAGATGGTGCAGAGCGGCGGCGTCGGGCTGTTCACGCCCCTGTGGGGCTCCTACACCCGGGCCCGCGCCGTCGAGGGCGCGACGTCCGTCGCCGAGGTCGTCCTGGTGGACGGGGTGGTCTCCGAGGTACGCGCGTCCGCGGGCAGCGGCCCGATCCCCGCCGGCACCACGATCCTGCTCGGCCGCGACGCCGGCGCCACCGCGCTGTCCGCGCTGAAGCCCGGCGACCGGGTCGACGTGAAGTACCAGCCGAAGGCGTCCGACGGCAGCCAGGTCAAGGCGGCCGTCGGCGGCAACCAGCTGCTGGTCAAGGACGGCGTCGTGCAGAACTCCACCGACCCCGCCGCGCACCCCCGCACCGCCGTCGGGTTCTCCGCCGACGGCAGGAAGATGTACCTGCTCACCGTGGACGGCCGCCAGGCCGACAGCCGCGGCGTCACGCTCAACGAGCTCGCCGCCATGATGGTCGACCTCGGTGCCGCCAACGCGCTCAACCTCGACGGCGGCGGCTCCTCCACCATGCTCGCCCGCGAGCCCGGCTCCGCCGACGTGCAGGTCGAGAACAGCCCCTCCGACGGCGGCGAGCGGCACGTCCCCAACGGCCTCGCGCTCTACGCGCCCGAGGGCAGCGGCAAGCTCAAGGGCTTCTGGCTGGAGACCGCGACCGACCCCGCCAAGGCCCCCGGAGTCGCTCCGATCGCCGGCGGCCGCCCCGACCGCGTCTTCCCGGGCCTCACCAGGCGGCTGACCGCCGCCGGATACGACGAGACGTACGGCCCCGCCGCGGGCACCCCGTCGTGGCGGGCGAACCCGGCGGTGCACGGCGTCATCCGCGACGGCAGGTTCCACGCGCTGGTGCCCGGCCAGACCACCGTCACCGCCTCGCGCGGCGGCGCGAAGGGCACCATCGACCTCACCGTCCTGCAGCCGCTCGAGCGGCTCGGCACCACCGCCGACCGGCTCGGGCTGGCCGGCGCGGACGCGCCAGGAGCGTCCGGGGCCACGTTCGGCGTGGTCGGCTACGACCGCAACGGCAACTCCGCGCCCGTCGAGCCCTCCGACGTCACGCTCGACTACGACAAGAGCATGTTCGAGGTGACCCCCGCCGAGCAGGGCTACTTCTCCGTCAAGGCCAGGAAGGCCCCCGCGTCCGGGCTGATCACCGCCAAGGTCGGCAGGATCGGCACCGCCGTGCCGGTGACGGTCGGGTTCGAGGAGAAGCCGGTCGCCGACTTCGAGGACGCGGCCAAGTGGACGTTCGCCGCCGCCCGCGCCACCGGCTCGCTGTCGGCCGCGCCGGGGCAGAGCGGCGGCGGCCTCAAGCTGTCGTACGACTTCACCACCTCGACCGCGACCCGGGCCGCGTACGCCAGCCCGCCGCAGCAGATCGTGATCGACGGCCAGCCGCAGGCGTTCGGGCTCTGGATCAACTCCACCGGCAAGGGCGAGTGGCCGAGCCTGGAGTTCTACGACGCGCTCGGCCAGTCGCAGATCCTGCGCGGGCCGTACATGACGTGGACCGGGTGGAAGTACGTCGAGTTCACCGTGCCGCCCGGCGTGAACTACCCGCTCAAGCTCCGCCGCTTCTACGTGGCCGAGACCAAGGCGGACGCGAAGTACACCAACGAGATCCTCATCGACGGCCTGGTCGCGAAGGTGCCGCCGTCGGTCGCCGCGCCCGCCGCGCCCAGGATCGCCGATCCGGTGGTCAAGGCGGACGTGGCCAGGATGCCGTGGCGCTTCGCGGTCATGTCGGACGCGCAGTTCGTGGCCAGGGACCCGGACAGCGACATCGTCAAGAACGCCCGCCGCACGCTGCGCGAGATCAAGGCCGCCAAGCCGGACTTCCTGCTGATCAACGGCGACCTGGTGGACGAGGCCTCGCCGGAGGACTTCGCGCTGGCCAAGAAGATCCTCGACGAGGAGCTGGGTGGAACCCTGGAATATCACTACATTCCCGGCAACCACGAGGTCATGGGCGGCAAGATCGACAACTTCAAGGCCGTCTTCGGTGACACGTACGGGACCTTCGACCACAAGGGGACCCGCTTCATCACGCTGGACACCTCGCGCCTGAACCTGCGCGGCGGCGGCTACGACCAGGTGGCCATGCTCCGCTCCCAGCTCGACAAGGCGGCCGCCGACCCGTCGGTGGGTTCGGTCGCGGTCCTGTTCCACGTCCCGCCGCGCGACCCGACGCCCGGCAAGGGCAGCCAGCTCGGCGACCGCAAGGAGGCGGCGCTGGTCGAAGGCTGGCTGGCCGACTTCCAGCGCACCACCGGCAAGGGCGCCGCGTACATCGGGGCGCACGTGGGGACCTTCCACGCCTCGCACGTGGACGCGGTGCCGTACTTCATCAACGGCAACTCCGGCAAGAATCCGGCCACCCCGGCCGACGACGGCGGGTTCACCGGGTGGTCGCTGTGGGGCGTCGATCCGGTGACGCCCGCGGAGGCGGAGCACGTCCGGCGCAACTGGTTCGCGGACGCGCCGGACTGGATCGGCACGCAGGTCCGGCCGCACGTGGACGACCTCGTGCTCACCGCGCCCGCCACGGTCGCCGTCGGCGCGCCCGGCACGGTGACGGCGGCGGTCAAGCAGGGGGCCCGTACGGTTCCCGCGGCCTACCCGGTCTCGGCGGCCTGGTCCGGCTCCCCGAACCTGCACATCGGCACCCGCCAGACGGCCAAGCCGTGGCACGTGGCCGTCTTCGACCCCGCCACGGGGACGCTGACGGCGCTGCGGCAGGGCCAGGTCACGCTGGCCGTGACGGTGAGCGGCGTCACGCGGCAGGCCGCCGTGGCGCTGACCGCCAAGGCCGCCGCCTGACGGGCACGTGAGGTAGCGAGCGCACGACGCCAGGGTCCGGCGTCGTGCGCTCGTCCCGTACCAGGAGCGGGAAGACCTGCGCCCGCCCTCAGAGCTCGGAGATGATCTGCTGCCGCTTCGCGGCGTACTCGGCGTCGGTGATCGCCCCGGTCCCGCGGAGCGCCTCCAGCTCCTCCAGACGCTGTGCGGCGGAGCGCTCAGGCGGCGGGAACCCTGGCGCGGCGGCGGCCGGCGGCCGATCGGCGGCCCGGCGCACCACGTCCTGGATCCGCTGCCGCAGCTCCGGGTCGGAGCGCATGTCCAGCATGCCCTTCAGGGGGATGCCGGCGGCCTTGAGGATCTGCAGGATCTCCATCAGCGGGCCGGCCTGCCCGCTCAGGTCGTAGGTCCTGCCGTCCTCCTCCACCGTGAACCGCGCCGGCACCAGCCCGTTCACCAGAGCGCTCCGGTCCCAGTCGATCAGGTGCTGCTTCGTGGCCGGATCGACGAGGACGACGAGCTTGCGCGCGGTGAAGTTGCCCATCCGCGTCACACTGGCGAGCACGCGGTCCTGGGTGTCGAACGCGAACCCCGGTCCCGCGATGTGCAGGCCGAGCCTGATCAGCGGTTGGTCGTTGACCCTCGTGCCGGTCTCCGACATGCCCGTGATCTGGGCGAGCGCCAGAACGCCGTTCCGCTCCAGGGCGGCGACCCTGGCAGCCAGCTTCGCGCCAGACCTGGCCAGCGCCAGTGCGATCAGCACGTCGGCCACCGTGACCAGTAGCCCGATCGTGAGCAGCCATTGGACGTGTTCGCGGCTCCCCGCGCTCATCCCGAGATACACGAACAGGAAAATGGGCCCGACCAGCCCGCCACAGAGCAAGACCAGCAGTTGTGACTTCACATAACGCCAGAACATCGGCTTGCTCCAGTCATGGGGCAGTGGGTCGCGTGCCAGGGTAACGACACGTGATCTCGGCCTGGGCTCCATTTGGCGAAGAACGTCATACGACCGGATCGCGCCTCAGCCCCTTCCCCGCAGGCGCTTGCCGACATCTGGCACCCCGTGACACACTCGCCCCGGATTCCCCGACGAGGGAGGGTTCACCAGGTGCAGATGGATGGGGAGCTCCGCGAGCGGCTCGCCGACATGATCGCCAAGGCCGCCGACGGGGCGGTCGACCCGGGCGAGGTGCTGTCCGGGCGGGCCCGGCTGAGCGATCTCGGCGTCACCTCGCTGGCTTATCTGCGGCTGATCGACGCCGTGGAGGCCGAGTTCGGGGTGGAGCTCGATCCGGCCGCCGTCGACAATCTGGACGCGCTGGTGGACTACGTACGGCTGCACGGGTGAAGCCGCCGGTGCGCGGACGCGTCCGCCTTCACAGGACCTCCCGCAACACCCCGAAGGCCTCCGCGTGAGCGACACCGATCTCCGCCCCGCGCAACGTGGCCAGCGCCGTCACCGCCTCCTCGCTCCTGATGTGCGGCGCGGGCCGGTGCTGGCTCTTGTACGCCCGCAGCGCCTTCAGCTTCGCGTCCATGTGCGCGGAGATGTCGCAGTACGCGGTCGAGCGGGGCATCGGCTCGGACGCCCACTGGATCTTCGACATCTCGTACGTGAGGACGCTCGGCACCAGCCACCTGCCGGACTGCTGCGCGATCGGCCGGGCGGCGGCGAACCCGGCGTCGAAGACGGCGATGTGGTCCTGGTCGTGGTCGGCGAAGCCGGGCAGCAGCAGCAGGTCGGGCCGCCGCTCGTTCAGCGCCTGCTCGAAGAGGCCGACCAGTTCCCTGCGCGGCAGCGTGTCGAGCCGCTCGGTCAGTCCGGCGTCCCCGTACGCGATCTCGAAGGTGAAGCCGAGCAGGTCCCGCACGGCCTCGATCTCCTGCAGCCGCTGCGGGTAGGTCGTGGCCCCGTCCAGCCCGTAGTGGCGCAGGCCGTCCACCGCGAGATACAGGACGTGCACCTCGGCCCCGGCCCCGGCCTGCGCGGCCATCAGCCCGGCGCAGCCCAGGACCTCGTCGTCGGCGTGGGGGGAGATCACCAGGACGCGGTCAAAGCGGCGCATTCACTGCCCTTCGGTTCTCCCAGGCGCGGTAGTAGCCGGCGGTGCAGGCCCCTTGGTCGCTTAGCCCGGATTGAAACAGTTTTCGTGGTTCTTGTCACCTATGGCCACAATTTGCACCAGGGCGTGTGAAGCCTCGCCCTCGGGGGGTAACACGGCTACGTTGACCTTGGGAGACGCCTTGGGAGACGCCTTGGGAGACCTCGCCGATGTCCATTGAGCTCGACCTCCTGCCCAGCGGCTTCGTGCGGGCCATCGAGGAGATGGCGCTGGTGGACCACCACGTGCACGGCGCCACGTCGCACGACCTGTCACGCAAGGCGTTCGAGGAGATGATCACCGAGTCCGACCGGCCGGTGCCCTCGTGGATGACCCAGTTCGACTCCCAGCTCGGCCACGCCATCCTGCGCCACTGCGCGCCGGTGCTCGGGCTCGAGCCGTTCTGCACGCCGGAGGAGTACCTCGCCAGGCGCGCGAGGCTCGGCGCCGCCGAGACGAACCGGCTGCTGCTGGCCGCCGCCGGCATCGGGCACTTCCTCGTCGAGACCGGCTACCGGAGCGAGGAGCTGCTGGGCCCCTCCGGCATGGCCGAGGCGAGCGGCGTGCCCGCCGACGAGATCGTGCGGCTGGAGAGCGTGGCCGAACGGGTGGCCGCCGCCGGGTGCGAGGCGGGCGCGTTCGCCGATCGGTTCGCCGAGGCGCTATGGGAGCGCACGCGTACGGCGCGCGGCCTCAAGAGCGTCGTCGCCTACCGGTACGGGCTCGACTTCGACCCCGCGCCGCCCGCGCGCGAGGAGGTCGCGGAGGCCGCCGGGCGCTGGCTGGCGGCGGGCGGCGGCCGGCTGACGGACCCCGTGCTGCTGCGCCACCTCATCTGGACGGGGCTGGAGCGCGGGCTGCCGCTCCAGTTCCACATCGGGTTCGGCGATCCGGACGTGGACCTGCGCCGGTCGGACCCGCTGCTGCTGCGCGGGCTGATCGAGCTGGCCGAGCCGACCGGGGTGCCGCTGCTGCTGCTGCACTGCTACCCGTACCAGCGGGGGGCGGGGTTCCTGGCGCACGCGTACCCGAACGTCTTCTTCGACGTGGGGCTGGCGGTGAGCCACACGGGGGCGCGCAGTGCGGCCGTGGTGGCCGAGAGCCTGGAGGTGGCGCCGTTCGCGAAGATCCTCTTCTCGTCCGACGCCTTCGGGCCCGCCGAGCTGCACCACCTCGGGGCGCTGCTGTGGCGGCGGGCGATGGCGCGGGTGCTGGGCGGATTCGTGGCCGAGGGGGAGTGGTCGGTGGAGCAGGCCATGCGGGTGGCCTTCATGGTGGGCGCCGGGAACGCGCGCCGCGTCTACGACCTGGGGGACGCATGAGCGCGGGCCTGCCGCTGTCCCGGACAAGCGGACAGAAAACTCATCGGTGACGAAACCGGCTGGAACCTCTAGGCTCGGCCATGATGGATCTCCAAACTTTCGCCCCCGGTTCAGGACTGCTCGAACCCAGGGCCGCACTCCGCTCAGACGCGCCCGCACTCGACCTCAACGGGATGTGGCGCTTCCGTTTCTCACAAAACGTGAACGTTCACGAGGACTTCGCCGAGCCGTCCTTCGACGACTCGGACTGGGACTCGCTCCCGGTCCCGTCGCACTGGAATCTCCACGGCCACGGCGCGCCCGCGTACACGAACGTCGACTTCCCCATCCCGATCGACCCGCCCCGGGTCCCCGACGAGAACCCGACCGGCGACTACCGGCGCGTCTTCGACCTGCCTGAGGGCTGGACGGGCGGCCGGCTGCGGTTCGAGGGCGCCGAGTCCTTCGCCAGGGTCTGGCTCAACGGCCACGAGCTCGGCTTCTGGACCGGCAGCAGGCTGCCCGCCGAGTTCGACGCGGGCCCGTACCTCCGTCCCGGGCGCAACGTGCTCGCCGTCCGCGTGCACCAGTGGTCGGCGGCCACGTACCTGGAGGACCAGGACATGTGGTGGCTGCCGGGCATCTTCCGGGACGTCACGCTCACCCGCTCCACCGCCGACGTCTTCGTGCGCGCCTCCTACGCCGACGGCCGGGGCACGCTCAGCTTCGAGGGCGACGGGACGCTGAGCGTCCCCGAGCTCGGCGTCGCCGACCTCGCGCCCGGGGCCGAGGTGTCGGTGGAGGTGGAGCCGTGGACGGCCGAGACGCCCCGCCTGTACGACGCCGTCGTGACGTTCCCGGAGGAGACGGTACGGCTGCGCATCGGCTTCCGCACGATCTCCATCGTCGACGGCGTGCTGCTCGCCAACGGCCGCCCGCTGCTGTTCAAGGGCGTGAACCGGCACGAGTTCCACCCGGAGCACGGCCGGGCGGTCCCGTACGAGACGATGCGCGAGGACGTGCTGCTGATGAAGCGGCACAACGTCAACGCCGTCAGGACCAGCCACTACCCGCCCCACCCCGACTTCCTCGACCTCTGCGACGAGCTGGGCCTGTGGGTGATCGACGAGTGCGACCTCGAGACGCACGGCTTCGGCGAGGTCGGCTGGCGCGCCAACCCCACCGACGACCCGCGCTACGCCGACGCGCTGCTCGACCGCATGCGCCGCATGGTCGAACGCGACAAGAACCACCCCAGCGTCATCATGTGGTCGCTCGGCAACGAGGCGGGCGTCGGCCGCAACCTCGCCATCATGGCGGACTGGACCCGTGCGCGCGACTCGTCCCGGCCGATCCACTACGAAGGGGACCGGTCGTGCGCGCACACGGACGTGTATTCGCGCATGTACGCCTCCCACGCCGAGGTCGAGGCCATCGGGCGGCGCGAGGAGGCCCCCCTCGACGACCCCGCGCTGGACGCGCGCCGGCGGGCGATGCCGTTCATGCAGTGCGAGTACGCCCACGCCATGGGCAACGGGCCCGGCGGGCTGGCCGAGTACCAGGAGCTGTTCGAGCGGTATCCGCGGCTGGCCGGCGGGTTCATCTGGGAGTGGATCGACCACGGGCTGGCGCACCCCACGTACGAGTACGCGTACGGGGGTGACTACGGGGAGCCCGTGCACGACTCGAACTTCGTGATCGACGGGCTGGTCTTCCCCGACCGCACGCCGTCGCCCGGGCTGCACGACCTGAAGAAGGTGTTCGAGCCGGTCCGCTTCGAGTTCGGGGACGGCGTGGTGCGGGTCGTCAACGGCCACGGCTTCCGTGACCTGTCGCACCTGGAGTTCGTCGCCACCATCGAGGCGGACGGGGATACGGTGGCCGAGCACCGGCTGGCGGTGCCCGCCGAGGGCGGCGAGGTCAAGCTGCCCCCGCCGCCCGCTGGGGACGGGGAGCCGTGGGTGACCGTGCGCGCCGTACTGGCCGCCGACCAGCCGTGGGCCGCGGCCGGGCACGAGGTCGCCTGGGGCCAGGCGCCCCTCGAGCTCTTCCCCTCTCCCGTGGCACCCGCCACCCCCGCCGCGGGGGACGCTCCGGTGCGGGCTGTCCTGGACGGCCGGGAGCACCACGTGCTGGGCGGCGCGGCGTTCGACGCGGCCACCGGCAGGCTCGTGCGGCTGTTCGGGACGGAGGTCGAAGGGCCGCGGCTCGACCTGTGGCGGGCGCCGACCGACAACGACACCTACGGCGGGCTGGCCGGCACCTGGCGGCGGCTCGGCCTGCACCGGCTCACCCACCGCGTGGACGCGGTCGAGGCCGGCGACGGGCTGACCGTCCGCACCCGGGTGGCGCCCGCCGCGACCGACCTCGGCATGCGGGCCACGTACACCTGGGCGGCTGTGGGCGGCGGCCTGGAGCTGACGGTGGACATCGAGCCGGAGGGCGACTGGGCCGATCCGATCCCGCGCCTCGGGCTGAACATGACGTTGCCCGTCGGCACGGTCGAGCACGTCACCTGGTTCGGCAGGGGACCGGGCGAGGCGTACCCGGACACCGGGATGTCCGCGCGGGTCGGCCGCTGGCGGGCGAGCATCGACGAGCTCCAGACCCCGTACGTGTTCCCGCAGGAGAACGGCCACCGGGCGGACGTGCGATGGGCCGACTTCGGCGCCTTCAAGGTGCGCGGGTACCCGGTGTTCGGCCTGACCGCGCGCCCGTGGAGCGTGGCCGAGCTGGACCGGGCCCGGCACCGGCCCGACCTGGTGCCGGGCGACCGCCTGCACATCGGCCTGGACCTGGCCCAGCAGGGCATCGGCACCGCCACCTGCGGTCCCGGCGCCCTTCCCGCCTACGACCTCCGGGCCGGGCGGACGACGTTCAGGCTCAGGTTCGAGCCCAGCTGACGGGCGGCGGCGACCGGCTCGCGCCCTTGACGGGGAACGGGCCGGTCGCGACACCGACCGGCTCGCGCCCTTGACGGGGAACGAGCCGGTCGCGACACCGACCGGCTCGCGCCCTTGACGGGGAACGGGCCGGTCACGGCACCGACCGGCTCGCGCCCCTGGCGGGGAACGAGCCGGTCGCGGCACCGTTCATCTGTGCGGGTCAGGCGGGCACGGTGAGGATCGTGCCCGCGCCGACCGTCAGCCCGCCCTCGCGGATCGCGAAGCCGAGCCCGGGCTCCAGCGCCACCGCCTTGCCCAGCTCGACCAGCACGTCCACGGTGTCACCCGGCCGGGCGACCAGCTCGGCGCCGTCCGCGGCGGACGGCAGCGTCATCTCGCCGGGCACGTCCGTCGTCCGCAGGTAGAACTGCGGCCGGTACCCGGACGCGATCGGCTTGCGCCGCCCGCCCTCCTCCGCGGTCAGCAGGTAGACGCGGGCGGTGAAGGAGCGATGGGCCCGCTGGCTGCCGGGCGCCGCCAGCACCATGCCGCGCCGCACCTGCTCGCGCCGGACCCCGCGCAGCAGCACGGCCGCGTTGTCGCCGGCCTCGCCCCGCTCCATCGTCTTGCCGAACGTCTCCACGCCCGTCACGACGGCCCCGAACCCGTCACCGAACCCGATCGCCTCCACCGTGTCACCGACCCGGACCGTGCCGCGCTCGATGGCCCCGGTGACGACCGTGCCCCGGCCGGTGACCGTGAGCACGTTCTCGACCGGCATGAGGAACGGCGCGTCCACGTACCGCACCGGCACGGGGATGTGCTCGTCCACCGCCTGGAGCAGCGCCTCGATCGAGGCCGTCCAGACCGGGTCGCCCTCCAGCGCCCGCAGCCCGGACACCCGCACCATCGGGACGCCGGTGTAGCCGTGCTCGGTCAGCAGGTCCTGCAGCTCCAGCTCGACCAGGTCGGTCAGCTCCGGGTCCGCGCCGTCGGCCTTGTTGACGGCCACGACCAGGTGCTCGACCCCGACCCGGCGGGCGAGCAGCACGTGCTCCCGGGTCTGCGGCATGATCCCGTCGTGCGCGGACACGACGAGGATCGCGCCGTCGAGCTGCGCCGCACCCGTGATCATGTTCTTCACGTAGTCGGCGTGGCCGGGCATGTCCACGTGGGCGTAGTGGCGGGTGGCGGTCTCGTACTCGACGTGCGAGATGTTGATCGTGATCCCCCGCTGCGCCTCCTCGGGCGTGCGGTCGATCCGCTCGAACGGCGTGTACGTGGCCTGCCCCCGCTCCGCCAGCACCTTCGTGATGGCCGCGGTCAGCGTGGTCTTCCCGTGATCGACATGCCCCATCGTGCCGATGTTGAGGTGGGGCTTGTTCCGTACGTAGGCCTGCTTGGCCATGGTCCCTTCCTGACTTGCCTGGAAATTTCGTGACCCGTTCGGGCCGACAACCTCTCCCCGCCGGGTCACCTCGGGACGTACGGGAAGAGGTCAGCGCTCCAGGCCGTCGCAGACACGCTCAAGCACACCCGGCACCGCGGGCGTGGCGAGGAGAGCGTGCAGGAACATGCCGTACATAGTGCTGCCACCAGCACGGAACCGCAACGGAATATTCCCCCGCCGGATCTGTCCCCCGGGCGGACCGGACCGATCAGGAATGGAGAAGCGGGCCCACGGCCCCGCTGCCTACCGTTGGCGACATGGCACAGAACCAGCAAGCACGTGGCCGCGCGGCACGCGAGCCCGGCACGCCCGGGGCGCTGTCACGGTGGGTGCAGCGGAAGGTGAACGCCCGCATGAACCGCAAGATCCGGCGCGGCCGCGGCACGTTCATGGGCATGGACGTGCTCATCCTGAACACGGTGGGCCGGCGGAGCGGGCAGCCGCGCCAGACGCCTGTGGCGTGGTTCGCCGACGGCGCGGACGCCTGGCTGATCGTCGCATCGGGCGGTGGCAGCCGGCACCCGGACTGGCACGCCAACCTGATGGCGCACCCCGACCGGGCGTCGATCGAGCTGCCCGGCCGCGCCGCCATGCCGGTGACGCCGCACCGGCTCGACGGCGCCGACCATGAGCAGGCCTGGCAGCGCATCGCCGCCGCCCAGCCCCGCATCGCGAAGTACCAGAGCAAGTCCGACCGCGAGTATCCGGTGATCCGACTCACGCCGCGGTGACGCGGTTCGCCCGTAGAATCCCCATCGGGGGTGGGCGATGGCGACGCGTTCCAGGGGCACCACCGGGTTACTCACCGTCGCGGCGGCAGGGACGTGGCTGCTCGTCGTCAACGTCCTCGGGTCCGGTCAGGGCCCCATCTGGCGGCACGGCCCGATCTGGATGCTCGGCGCGCTGGTCGGCGTCTCCTTCCTCACGGCCGGGATCGTGGCCTGGCGGGAGCATCCGCGTAACCAGGTCGGCCCGCTCATGGTGGCGGTCGGGGTCGCCTGGCTTCCGCAGCAGCTGCTCTTCCGTCCCGCGAACGCGCTGTGGGCGGTGGCGTTGTGCGGCATGTGGGCGGCGGCCGCCTGCCACCTGTTCCTCGCCTTCCCCACCGGCAGGCTGCGCTTCGTGTCCTACCGGGTGGTGACCGGGCTGGCGTACGTGGCGGCTCTCCTGCTGCCCTCGGCCCAGGCCGTCACCTACCTTCCGCTGCCCGTACCGCTGCGGACGTTCGCCGCCGCACTCGACGACTTCTCCTGGCAGGTGACCCTCCTCATCTCCGGCGCGGTGCTCGCTCTCACGGTCAAGCGCTGGCAGCAGGCGAGCGTGGCGCAGCGGCGCGCGGTCGCGCCCGTCACCGGCGCGTCGATGCTGGCCACGCTCGCCTTCGCGGTGGACCGCATGTCCGGCCTCTTCGGCCCCAACCCCCTGCAGGTCCCGCTCGCGCTCGTCATGCTGGGGGCGTTCATGGCGGTCCCGCTGGCGTACCTGGCCGGACTCATGCGCAGCCGGATGGACCACGGCCGCGTGGCCGACCTCGTGGTACGGCTGAGCAGGCGCGAACGGCCGCACAGCCTGCGTGACGAGCTGGCCGCCACCCTGCGGGACCCGGGGCTGGCCGTCGGCTATTGGACGGCCGAGCAGGACCGCTACGTGGACGCCGACGGCCGCCCGGTCGACCTGGAGCCGGGGCCGGGCCGGGTCGTCACCCGCGTCGACCAGGGCGAGGCGCCGCTCGCCGTACTCGTGCACGACGCCGCCCTCCTCGAACAGCCCCAGCTCGTCGAGGCCGCGTGCGCCGCCGCCGGGCTCGCCCTGGAGAACGAGCGGCTCACCGCGGACCTGCGGGCCCAGCTGCGGCAGCTCGCGGCCTCGCGGCGGCGGATGTTGCAGTGGGGCGAGGCCGAGCGCCGCAGGATCGAACGCGACCTGCACGACGGCGTCCAGCAGCGGCTGCTGTCGGCGGCGATGACGCTCGGGCTGGCGGAGGCCGGCACCGATCCGGGGCGGGCCGTACCGCTCATCGGCGAGGCCAAGACGGCGGTGCTGGCCGCGCTCGACGACCTGCGTGCGGTCAGCCACGGCATCCACCCGCCGGTGCTGACGGAGCGCGGCCTGGCGGGCGCGGTCAAGGAGCTGGCCGCGGTCGCGCCCACGGCCGTCACCTGCGATCTGGCGCTGGACCAGCCGCTGCCGCAGTCCGTGGAGAGCGCGGCCTACTACATCGTCAACGAGGCCCTGGCCAACGTGACCAGGCACGCCGCCGCGTCGAAGGCGTGGGTGCGGCTCGCCCACGACGGCCGTCGCCTCTGGGTCGAGGTGGGCGACGACGGCGTCGGCGGGGCCGATCCCGCGCGCGGCTCGGGGCTCGCCGGGCTCGCCGACCGCGCCGAGGCCAACGGCGGCAAGCTCACGATCGACAGCCCACCGGGGAAGGGAACCGTGCTGAAGGTGATCCTGCCGTGCGCGTAGCCATCTGCGAGGACTCGATCCTGTTCCGCGAGGGCCTGGCCCGGCTGCTCGCCGAGTCGGGGTTCGAGGTGGCGGCGTGCGTCGACTACGCCGAGGACCTCCTCGCCCATGTGGAGAAGGACCCGCCCGACGTGGCCGTGCTCGACATCCGGCTGCCGCCCACGCACACCGACGAGGGGCTGCGGGCGGCCGTCGCGCTGCGGGAGCGCCACCCGGCGGTGGGGGTGCTCGTGCTGTCGCAGTACGTACGGGTGAGCTACGCGGTCGAGCTGCTCGGCGGCCGCACCGAGGGCGTGGGCTACCTGCTCAAGGACCGGGTGTCCGACCTGGCCGAGTTCGCCGCGGCCATCCGGCGGGTGGGATCGGGCGGGTCCGCGCTGGACCCGGTCGTCGTCGAGCAACTGGTCGGCCGCCACCGGCAGCCCGGCGACCCGCTGGGCCTGCTCACCGAGCGTGAGCGCGCGGTGCTGCGGCTGATGGCCGAGGGGCGGACGAACATGGCGATCGCCGAGCGGCTGGCCATCGCCGAACGCACCGTGGAGAAGCACTGCACCAGCATCTTCGCCAAGCTCGGTCTGGAGGCGAGCGCCCACGACCACCGGCGGGTGCTCGCGGTGCTGCGCTACCTGAACGCATGAGGAGGTGCGGGTAACCGTACCTCTCCGTGAGTGCCACCCGGGTTCCCTTTCCGGGCCCGGTCGCGAAGGATCGGATCGACTGAAAGGAGCGTATTCATGACGGCGGTGAGTCCTGGGGTGCAGCGGCTGCTCGCGGACTCCGGGGAGACACGCACGTGGGTGACCCCCCGGACGGACCTGGTCATGGCCTTGCTCGGCGTCTGGTTCGGCGTGGGGCTGATGATCGACGCTTGGGCGCACAGCAACCTGGCCGGGCTGGAGACGTTCTTCACGCCCTGGCACGCGGCGTTCTACTCGGGATTCGCGGCGGTGTCGGCGTGGATCATCTGGCAGGTCTACCGCAACGTGCGCGCGGGCCGGAGCGGCGTGGCCGCGGTGCCGAACGGGTACCTGGCGGGGCTGGTCGCCATCCCGGCGTTCGCCGCGTTCGGGTTCGCCGACATGATGTGGCACACGTTCCTGGGCATCGAGCAGACCATCGACATCCTGTTCAGCCCCTCCCACCTGGGGTTGATCGTGACGATGATGCTCATCATCACGACCCCGCTCCGCTCGGCCTGGACCGCCCCGGACCTCGGGGACCGGCCCCGGCTGTCGCGGCTGCTGCCCGCGCTGATCGGGCTCGGCTTCGGCGCCACGCTGGTGTCGCTGTTCCTGTCGTACGCCGACGCCATGGAGTGGGGCGCGGAGGGCGTGGTCCGGGCCTTCTCCACCATGGAGGACGGCATGACCTCCCGCCTGGCCGCGTCGATGGTCATCACGAACGTCATCCTGCTCGCTCCGGTGCTGTTCCTCCTGCGACGGTGGCAGCTCCCGTTCGGCAGCGTGACCGTGCTGTCCGTGGTCGGCGTGCTCATGCCGGGCGCGCAGACGGCCTTCCGCAACCTGCCGATCCTGCTGGCGTTCGTCGTCGCGGGGGTGGTGGGCGACCTGCTGATCCGGTGGCTGCGTCCCTCGCGGGAGCGCCGGGGCGCCTACTGGGCCTTCGCCGGTCTGTCGGCGTTCGCCACGTGGTCCCTTTACATCGCGGTCGCCTCCGCGGTCACCGGGCGGCTGCCCGCCATTCCCGAACTGTGGACGGGCTCGCCCATCGTGGCCGGTCTCATCGGTCTCGCCCTCGGTGCCCTGTTCCTCCCGAACGCGATGCCCGCGGAGGCCGGCGGGTCCGGCGACCGGCGGGCATGACCCGGCTCCTCTGCCTGGTCGCCCTGCTGCTGGTGGCGCTGGCGCCACCAGCGGCGGCACACGTCGTCAAGGCGGGGGCGGACCTGCGGATCGCGCAGACGATCGCGGGCTCCGAACTGACCCTGGTGATCAAGGCCACGACCCGGGTGCCGGGGCCGCTGCGCGTCGAGGCGATCGGCTTCCCGACCGCCCCCGAGCTGGACCTGCGGCTCCGCTCCGTCGCCGACGGGCGCGTCGTGCGGGGCACGGTGGCGCCGGGCCGCCCCGCCCAGCTGGGGGTCGAGGAGACCGGTCCGCACGAGCTGACCGTCAGCGCCGGGGGCGAGAGCGCGGTGATCCCGTTCCGGGTCCTGGTGGACCGCGGGTCGGGGTGGGAGTTCCTGATCTACGGCGGCCTGTTCGTGGCCGCCCTGCTCCTGGTGGGCGGCCTGCTCACCGGGGCGTTCAACCGGCGCGGCCGTCCGGCGTTCGTGGTGACCGCGGTGGCCGCCGCGGGAGTCGCGGTGGCCGCGCTGATCGTGATCCTCGAGCCGTGGCTGCCCGCCGCCGCGCCGGACGGCGCCGAGCCGCGTCCCACGGATTCCGCGGTCGGCCGGCCGTACGTGCAGCGGGTGCTCTCCACCGTCCCCGCCCGCCCCGCCGCGGGCGAGGAGTTCGTGGCGCGGGTGGAGCTGTTCGACGGCTCCACCGGCCGGCCCGTCGACGACCTCGCCATCCACCACGAGGCCATGGCCCACCTGGTGGTCACCAGCGAGGACGGCCGCTACTTCCGCCACGTCCATCCGCTGCGCACCGCGCCCGGCCGCCTGGAGGTTCGGCTGCGCGCCGACCGTCCCGGACGCTATCTCACCTACGTCGAGCTCGAACGCACCGACTCCGGCGGCCAGCTCCTCACCGGCTCGTTCACGGTCACCGGGTCGGCGACCGCCACGGCTGCCACGTCTGACCCGGCGATCCAGGACGCCAGCACTGCCGGCACGGTCACGGTGACGCCCGCCGTACCGCAGGCGGGACGGCCGGCCACCGTCGAGGTGACCACGAGCGGGACGCCGCGGCCGTGGCTCGGGATGGCGGGTCACCTCATCGTACGCAGCGAGGACGGCCAGTTCCTCGGCCACGTCCACGAGATGGGGACGCCCGGCAGCCGGTTGCGCTTCACCTTCGGCTTCCCCGCGCCAGGCCGCTACCTGGCCTGGACGCAGTACGCCACAGACCGCGGCATCACCACCGTGCCCTTCACCGTGGAGGTCCCCCGATGATGCGGAGCAAGGGCCTGAGGAGCCTGCTGGTGCTCGCCGGGCTCGTGGCGGTGGTGGTGGCCGCGTTCATCGTCGCCCGCACCTCGGACCCGACCCCGGTGAGCACGACGGGCACCCGCTACGCCGTCACCGTCACGGCCGAGCGGAACGCGATCGACGTACGGGTGGACAAGGGCCAGGCCGACACGGTCACCATCGACTCCGTGATGCTCACCATGGGTCACTCGATGCCCGAGGTCACCGCCAGGAGGACCGGCCCCGGCCACTTCGTCGCCGAGGGCGACGACCTGTTCCTCATGACGGGCGCATGGGAGCTGTCGATCCGCCTCACCGGCCCGTCCGGCGAGGAGACCCTCACGCTCAACACCCTCGTCGCCGACTGACCGGGAATTGTCGGTGCCACAAGGCAGGTGGAGCCATGAGCGACGTGCGGACAGGGTGGCTGGCCGTCTTTCGCAGTCGTCGGGCACGGTGGTGCATGGCATGCCTCGCGCACCCACACGGCTCCCCCCAGCCGGCGGGGATATGACCCCCGGCTGGCGGGGATGTTACGGACTTCAGGCGGATGTCCCTAACCTGCCTGTTTCTCCATCTTGAGGCATGGCGCAGCGCTCAGGCACCGCGACCAATCGGAGTTTTAAGATCGGACAGCAAGCCGGCCAGAGTGGGCGAGAGCGAGGCATAGCACGTGATCCGGGTAGTGGTGGTGGACGACGAGGCTCTGGTGCGGTCGGGATTCAGCCTCATCCTCGGCGCGGCTGACGACATCGAGGTCGTCGCGACCGCGAGTGGGGGCGACGCCGTCGAGACCATCCGCCGGGAGCAGCCCGACGTGGTGCTGCTGGACATCCGGATGCCGGACGTCGACGGACTCACCGTTCTGCACCAGCTGCAGATGATGCCGAACGCACCCGTGGTGGCGATGCTGACGACGTTCGACACCGATGAGTACGTTCTGACCGCGCTGCGCTCCGGCGCGGCCGGTTTCCTGCTCAAGGACACCGAGCCGGAGCAGCTCGCCCACCTGGTGCGCACCCTCGCAGCGGGCGGGGTGGTGCTGTCGCCCAAGGCGTCACGGGCCCTGCTGCACACTCACCCCGGCGCCGAGGCGGCTGTCGACGAGGAGGCGGCTCGCGTCCGGCTGCTCACCCCCCGCGAGCGTGACGTCCTGGTCCTGGTGTCGGAGGGGTTGTCGAACGCCGACATCGGGGCGCGTATCCACCTGGGCGCCGGCACGGTCAAAGACCATGTCAGCGCGATCCTCACGAAACTGCGGGTGACGAGCCGGGTACAGGCCGCACTGCTGGCACAGCGGGCCGGGCTGCTCGACGAACGCAAGCAGTCGCAGGCCGGCTGATGAGCCGCGCAGGCGCCCTGTGGGGGCGCGTGCCCGCGCCGGTCGTCGACCTCGCCCTGGTGGCGGTGGCGGCCCTGGACGTGTGGGTGAACACCTGGGAGGAAACCCGCCTCGGCGTCGCGTTCGCCGTGCTCGGCTGCGGTGCGCTGGTCTTCCGGCGCAGATTCCCGTTCACCGTCTTCCTGCTCACCCTGCCGATCATGGTCACGACCGAGGTGGCCGTCGCTCCGCTCTTGGCGCTGTTCACCGTGGCCGAACGCTCCCGCAACCGCCGCTTTCTCGCGGTATGCGGCGCTTTGACCGCCATCGCGGGCAGCATTCCGTGGCCTCCGTCCGACCTCTCCGATGTCGGCCAGACCTTTACGCTGCTCTTCTTCGTCTACAACCTGGCGATCGCCGTCGCCCCGGTCCTGTTCGGCCAGCTCGTCCAGGCGCGACGGGACCTGGCCCGGCGCCTGGAGGAGATCGAGGAGGCCAGGGAACACGAACGTGCCCTGCACGCTCAGGCCGTGGTCGCCAGGGAACGTGCCCAACTGTCTCGGGAGATGCACGACGTGGTCTCCCACCAGGTGAGCCTGATCGCGGTGCAGGCCGGAGCCCTGCAGGTCGCTACCAAGGACGCGGACGCCAAAGAGGCTGCCCGCACGATCCGTTCGCTGAGCGTCACCACGCTCGACGAGCTGCGCACCATGGTCACGCTGCTGCGCGCCTCCGGCGGCAACACCACCGAGCTGACTCCTCAGCCCACCCTGGCCGACCTGCGCAAACTGGTGAAATCAAGCGGCACGCACGCGGAGCTGACGGGTGAGCTGCCGCCCACCGTGAGCACACCCGCGCAACGGGCCGTCTACCGCACGGTCCAGGAGGCGCTGACCAACGTCCGCAAGCACGCCCCCGGCGCGAGGGCCACTGTCGAGCTGTGGCAGGAAGGCGACGGCATCGGAGTGACCGTCACCAACACCCCGCCCACGCGTCCCTCCCTCTCCCTCCCCGGGTCGCAGCAGGGTTTGGTCGGTCTGCGGGAACGGGCCGACATCCTGCACGGCACCCTGGACGCGGGCCCGACCGCGGAGGGTGGCTACCGGGTGCGGCTGCGGATTCCCCTCAGCGCGGACTGACCGACCCCTCATGCCGTTCCGTCTGCTTGCGGCTCACGAGACCACTCGTGGTCCGCGTCCGGACAACGAGAAAGGGGGCTGGCGCCCGTGCTCCGCCCGGCCCTGCACGCTCGTCCAGCTCCCCGTCCTGACCGTGTCCGGTGCCGCATCAGGACAGCGAAGATCCCGGCACCAGGCTGACGGCCCTGGTTTCTCGCCTCCCCCCGGGCGGACGACGGGAGCTTGACGAGGCGTCCCAGGCGGCCGTGATTCACCATGCCGTGGTGTCGCGCACGTCGGCATGGCCACGCCTGGGCAGCGGCCGTACCCTCCCGGTGCCCCTTCATGAGGGTGCGTGCTGAGTCCTCGGTCGGCTGACCAGCGTGGATCTCGCCTGCGGGCTCACCGATGCCTGTGGCCTCCGTCAGCGGCCAGACGGAGACCGCACACGGCCGATATGCGACTCAGCGACATCGGCCACGCCCTCCTCACCGGCATCGGTCTGTCATGCCCCCAGCCTGGAAGCCCGTCCGCCCCACGCCCACCCGGCAACTGTCGGGTCCACCCTCGCCGAGTGGCTGAAGAAGATCGTCGTCCGGTCGCACAGGACCGGCCGGGGACGGGACTCCGCCGGTCGGCAGGGCGGTACCCGCCGATCGGCGGGGGCGTTACCGAAGCCTGCCGGATGGTCCGCCCCTGACGTCCACGCGAGATTCTCCATATGACACAGACACAGCCGCCGCAGGAGACACCGGCTCTGCAGGAGAACTCGCCTCCGCAGCCCCGAACCCCGCCCGAGTCCGCCGTGCCGGCCTTGCCCGGTCCCTCGATGGGACGCCTCGTCGGGGTGGACCTGGCCCGCGCGCTGGCCGTGTTCGGCATGTACGTCGTGCACATCGGCCCCCCGCTGTCGGCCACGGACGGCGTCGCCAGCTGGATCCGGTACCTGTCGGACGGTCACTCATCGGTCCTGTTCGCCACCCTCGCCGGGTTCTCCCTGATGCTGATCGCCGGCCGCCGGGAGCCGAAGACCGGCCTGGCCGGTCGGCAGGCGAAGGCCAGGATCGCGATCCGGGCCGTGATCCTGCTGGCGCTGGGCACGTCGATGGCGATGGTTTACGGGGGAGTGATCATCCTCAACTTCTACGGCGTCTTCTTCCTCCTCGCCCTGCCCCTGGTGCGACTGCGCGCCAGGACCCTCGCGATCATCGCGGCCGCCCTCGCCCTCGTCACACCGCAGCTGGCGTTCATCCTGAACCCGCTGCTGGGCGAGTCGGTCCAGCAGGGCATCAACGCCTACGACCCGCTCCACCGGCTCAGCGGCGTGGGAGTGCTCGATCTGCTGCTCACCGGCTTCTACCCGGCGCTCACGTGGATGTCGTTCGTGATCGCGGGCATGGCGCTGGGCCGCCTCGACCTGTCCTCCGGCGCTGTCCAGCGTCGCCTGGCCGCGCTCGGTGCCGCCCTCACCGTGACCGCGTACGGCATGTCCTTGCTGCTGGCCGGCAAGGACGCGTTGAGGAGCATGGCGGAAGACGGGTCGTCGTCCAGCGGCTCCGGGTCGATGCCCCTCGACAGCGGGTCGTTCCCCGATATGCCGGCCTCGTCGCTCCTGACGGCCGGGCCGCACAGCGGCACCACGTTCGACATCATCGGCAGCGTCGGAGTCGCGATCCTCGTGATCGTCGGCGCGACGGTGGCGATGGACCGCCTGCCGCGACTGCGCCACCTGGCCAAACCCGTCATCGCCGTGGGCACCATGTCCCTGACCGCCTACGTCGGCCACTTCGTCGCACAGTCCGTGCTGTCCGTGCCCGGCGGGACCGGCACCCAGCAGTCCTGGATGCCGCTGCTCATGTTCATCGGCGGGGCGATCGCGTTCGCCTCCATCTGGTCCCGCTTCTTCCGCCGCGGACCCCTGGAGTACCTGCTCAACGCCGCCACCAAACCGGCGAAGTACATCCGATGAGACCCGGCCGGGGTGGCCCGCCTCCAGCCCCCCGGCCTGGACCGCTCAAGGATCCAGCAAACGCATAGTCCTCGCAGGCTTCCACCCGTAAGCCTGGCTCATCGCCGAAAGGTGCACCGAGGGCCGCCAGTTCGTGCAGCCTGGCTCCGCCCACCACCCGAACTGCTCGCGCCGCCACTGCTTGACCGCATACGGCACCTCAGGGATCTTCATGCCAAGGATGAACGACAGTCCCGCATCTTCGATGGCCTGATTGTTCGCCTCGAGATCATCCCGGCGTCGGCCACGATCGTAACGATGCCGATGTACACGCTGTGGCCGGGCGCTCGCTAGGCATGGCTGCACTACTCTGTGGTACCGTGTAGCAGTACTCGGTGCTACAAGGTACCGGGAGACCGAAGAGGACTCACGATGGACGACCTGACGGAGATGCTGAAGGGCACGCTGGAGGGCTGCGTGCTGGAAATCATCGGCAGCGAGGAGACCTACGGGTACGCCATCACGCGTCGGCTGAACGAACTCGGCTTCGCCGACGTCGTCGAGGGGACGGTTTACACCATCCTGCTGCGGCTGGAGAAGAACGGGCTCGTCCAGGTGACGAAACGACCGTCCGGGCTGGGCCCGCCGCGCAAGTTCTATGCGCTCAACGACGCGGGGCGCAAGGAACTCGGGAGGTTCTGGGCGAAATGGGAGTACGTCTCATCACGGATCGACAAGCTGAAGGAGGGCGGGAGATGAACTTCTGGGAGACCATCACAGGCAGCGATCTCACCAGGGAATGGAAGGCGTTCGAAGTTCGGGCCGCGGCATTGCCGGCCGACTACCGGGCGGCGTGGGAACAGGTCAAGGCTCACCTCTTCCCCTACGGGGACTTCACAGGCCGAAACCTGATGCCGATTCTCGACGGCGCTCTTGGGCTGCTTGAAGAGACAGCGGCCGACGGGCAGAGCATTCACGAGGTGCTGGGTGACGACATCCAGGGCTTCTGCGCGGCGCTGGCCGGCGAAGAAGGGGCTCGCGGCTATCGCGACCGGTGGCGCGAGCAGTTGAACAGGAATGTCGCAAGGAAATTGGGCCGGCTAGGAGGCTGACGTGGGCATCCAAGACATCATCGAGGGCAAGAAGCAGTGGCGGGCGCACATGGCGCGGGTCAAGGCGCTCCCGCGGGACTACCAGATCGTCTACAAGGAGATTCAGAGGTACTTCTTCAAGGTTGGACCGGTCGACTTGTCTGACGGGCCCCTGCTCTCGGGGATCGTCGATTTCTTCGAGGAGGGCGTCGCGGCCGGCAAGGGAGTGCTGGAACTCATCGGCAACGACGTCGCCGCCTTCTGCGACGACCTGGTCAAGGACTCGCGCACCTACGCCGACATCTATCAGGAGTCCATCAGCGGGAAACCCGGCACGGGCGAGAAGTAGCACCCGTCGCCCCGGCCTTTTACCGCTTGATCAGCGCCGGCGCCTGCATCATCGGCGCATGCACGGTGTCGGTCGACCCGGACTCCAGCGCCTCAATCAAAGAACTCCAGCCCTCTCACCGGCGCGGCCCGAATCAGCGAGGCCACCGGCGACCTGCCGGGTGAACCCGCCGAGCGGCGACATCGTCGTCAAGCGTGCGCACGGCGCGCTCACCGCGAAGACCGACGCAACGAGCTGGGCACCGCCGACGGCCCCAGAAAGGCCGAGCAGATCGTCAAGGCGCGCACACCAGCACCGGTGACATGGTGCTCCGCAGTCTCTGCCCGGCGGCTCCGGCGACAGACGAACCCACAAGACAGACGACAGAGACGAGGAACCATGACCAATGCGACATGGACCGGCATGATGCCGGTCGAGGACACGGCGCTGGCCGTGACCGACACCGGCGGCCCCGGTATCCCTGTGGTCTACCTCAACGGCGCCTATGCCGACCAGTCACACTGGCGGCGCGTCATTGCCGGCCTGGGCAGCGGCTACCGGCACATCACCTACGACGAGCGCGCCCGCGGCAGATCGAAGCGCTCGGCGGACTACTCGTTCGAGGCGTGCCTCCGTGACGTCGATGCCGTCCTGGAGGCGAGGGGTGTGGACCGGCCGATCCTGGTGGGATGGTCCTACGGTGGGGTGCTGGGGTGGCACTGGGCCGATCGGAATCCGGACCGCGTCGCCGGTCTGGTCACGGTCGACGCTTTTCCGGTCGGTCTCACCGGCGAGGCCGGTGCGGAGCGGATCCGCAAGCTGTTCCGCCGCATGCGGTTATTCTTCCCGATCGCCGCCCGGCTGGGGCTGGCGGCGCGGATGAGCGCTGAGCAGCACGCCGAGGTCAACATCGAACTCAACGAGATCGCCGCCGCCAGCGTGCCGGTCCTGGAACGCCTGACCCGCCCGGTGCGGTTCGTCCTGGCCACGGGCGACAGCCTCGGAAGCCAGAAAGGGGAGATGGAACAGGGACGGGCCGTGCTCGATCCGGTGCTCGCCCACAACCCGAACGTCAAGATCAGCGCGAAGGTCGCGAGCAACCACAGCAAGATCCTGCGCAACGACTCACCTGCCGTCGCCCAGGCCGTACGCGAGCTCGCCGCCACCCACGGCCACGCGGTCGGCTGATAGAGCCGTGACAGATGGCAGCACGATCGGCCAGGCGAGCTCACTCGCGCGGCGTCCGACGCGGACCGCGACCGGATCATCGAAGTGCTGCGCGCCGCCGTCGCCGACGGCTCGGCTCGACCCGATCGAGGCCTTGCTGCGCCACTTCGACGCCGCCGCTCACAGGAAGGCGCTGACCTGGGTGGCGAACTCCTCCGGATCGACGATCCGCACGCCCAGGCTCTCGGCCTTGGCCCGCTTGGACCCGGCCTTGTCGCCGGCCACCAGCAGCGACGTCTTGGCCGAGACGCTGGAGGACGCCTTGCCGCCCGCGCGCTCGATCAGCTCGTTCATCTGGTTGCGGCTCAGCGCCTCCAGCGCTCCGCTCATCGCGCCGGTCACCACGACGGACATCCCGGCCAGCGGCAGCTCGAACGCGCCGTCGGCCTTCGCGGCACCGGGCTCGGCGGGTGGTGTCCAGCCCGGCTCCGTCATGGTGAAGCCGGCCTTGATCAGCTTGTCGATGAGCGGGGCCAGCTCGATCAGCTCGGTCACCACCACCGGGGCCTTCTCCGAGCCGATGCCCTCGACCGCCTGGATCGCCTCGGCGTCGGCGGCGCGGATGGCCTGCATGCTGCCGAAGTGCCTGGCGATGCGGCGGCTCATGGACCGGCCGGTGCCGCGCACCCCGAGAGCGCAGAAGACCCGGCTGAGCGGCCGGCCCTTGGCCCGATCGATGGCGGCCAGCAGGTTGTCGGTGCTGGTCTCGCCCATACGCTCCAGGCCGAGCAGCTGCTCGCGGGTCAGGAAGAACAGGTCGGCGAAGTCGGCGATGAGGCCCGCGTCGAGCATCTGCTTGATGCGATTCTCGGCCAGGCCTTCGATGTCGAGCTGGTCGCGGCCCGCGGCGTAGACGATGGAGGCGATCGCGCGGCACGCGCGCCCGCGCACGCACCGCCAGCGCTCCTGCGAGCTGTCGATCGCGTCCCCGCACGACGGGCAGGCCGCCGGGATCTCGATCGGCTGCTCCTCACCCGTGCGCAGATGCACGACCGGCGCTTCGACCCTCGGGATGACGTCGCCCGCCTTGTAGACGGTGACGCTGTCGCCGAGCATGAGGCCACGCCGGGCGATGTCGGCGGGATTGTGCAGGGTGGCGTAGGTGACGATGCTGCCGTCGAGCTCGACCGGCTCCAGCACGGCGCGTGGGGCGATGATGCCGGTGCGGCCGGTGTTCCACTCCACGGCGAGCAGTTTGGTGATCTTCTCGGTGGCGGGCAGCTTGTAGGCGATGGCCCAGCGGGGCGCCCGCGAGCTGAACCCGGCCTCGGCCTGGTCGGCCGCCAGATCACACTTGATCACGATGCCGTCGATGCCGAACGGCAGCCCGGCTCGCGCCGCCGCGATCTCTCCCACCCGCTCCTGCACGTGCTCAACGCTGTCGGCCACGATCCCGGCGACCGGCGTGGCGGCGGTGGTCTGAACACCCTGCGCGGCCACCCAGCCCATGATCTGGCTGCGCGGCAGCTCCCGCAGGCGCACTGCCAGTGCGGAGTCGTCGTCAGAAGAGGGCAACGCCCCATAAGCGAAGAATGTCAGCTCGCAGACGTACGGCCTCTCTTGGGCACGGAGCGTGCCCGCAGCGGCGCTGCGCGGGTTGGCGAACGTGGTGCCGTCGTGTGCCTGCCGCTTGGCGCAGGCCTCCTCGAACTGGGAGGCGGTCATCATGACCTCGCCGCGCAGCTCCACCGTGACCGGGTCGGCCAGCCGATCGGGCAGCCCGACGATGGTGCCGATGGCGTGCGAGACGTCCTCGCCGGCGCTGCCGTCGCCGCGCGTGACCAGCTGGGCCAGGCGGCCGTGCCGGTAGCGGGCCGAGATCGCCAGGCCGTCGAGCTTGGGCTCCACGCTCCACGCCGTGACCGGGCGGCCGAGCCGGCGCTCCAGCCCGGCCGCCCAGTCGGCGAGTTGCTCGGCGCCGAACACGTTGTCCAGGCTCAGCATGGGCACGGTGTGCGGCACGTCGCCCACCACGGCCCCGCCTGCCACCTTGCCGGTCGGCGAGGACGGCAGCACCGCCTCGGGATGGGCCTCTTCGTACGCCTGGATGCCCCGCACCAGCCGGTCGTAGGCGTCGTCGTCAAGCGTGGAGGTGCCGTCGGCGTAGTAGGCGGCGGCGGAGTCAACGGCGAGCTGAACGGCCTCGGCGTAGGCCGTGTCATCGGAGAGGATGGTGAAGGGGGGCGTCTCGGTCATGGCACCACCATGCCGGTAGCCACCGACAATTCCGAGACCCAGAACCCTTCCAAACCGGCGATCGGGCCGCGGCGCCTCGGACGCCGGCCCGGCACGGAACGGCGGTCATGGCGGCGCGGCGGCCGCCAGGCTGCCCCGCCCCCGACACCGAGCCCGAAAAAGGGCTCCTCATGCGCACAATGAAGTTCTTCTGGTCTGTGGTGGTGACACGGTGCAGCAGCATGGTGGCAAGTCACCGAAAATCCACACCGAATCCGAGCGAACTGCGCCCTGGGCGTGCGCGGCACCGGCCGCTCCATGAGCCGCCGCATCGCCCGCCACTTCGCCACGATGGACGCCGTCCGCGCCGCCGACGCCGAGGTGATCCAGCAGGTTCGCCGCCCAAGTCGCCGCCCATCTGTAGTGCTCAAAGAGGCTCAGGGGGGTCGCCAACCCCGCCCGCTCTCGTTCCTGCCCGCGTCGCGGCGGTGTCGTGCCGGTGCTGCGGGCCGAGCACGCGCAGCATGTCCAGCGCCTCCGTGCCGCCGGGCGGGGGAGTGAAGATCCGCAGGCGCTGGTCCGCCGCGGGCGTCGCGAGCACCTCGCAGTCGAAGTCGATCCTGCCGAGTTCGGGATGCGTGAGCCGGTACGGGTGGGACCTGCGCACGGCGACCTCGTGCCGGTCCCAGAGCGCCGCGAAGTCGGCGCTGGCCGCGCGGAGCCGTGTGACGAGCGTGCGGGCCGCCGCGTCGTCGCCGCGGCGGGCCACCGCGGCGCGCAGGTCGGCGACCAGCTGCCGGGAGTGCTCCTCGTGCTCCTCCGGTGCGAAATGGCGCCGCACGTCCGGCTCGGTGAACCAGCGCAGCACGATGTTGCGGTCCTCCCGGGCCACCGTGCACACACACCCGAACAACGCCTGCGCCATTTCGTTCTGCGCCAGCAGGTCTCCCAGATCGCTCAGGACCTGGACCGGAACGCTGTCCAGCCGGTCGAGGAGGTACAGCATGCTCGGCCGCAGGTACTCCCCGGCTCTCGCCCCCTCCGGCGGACGGTGCCCGGCGAGCAGGTACAGGTGGTCCCGCTCGTCGATGGTCAGCCGCAGCGCGCGCGCCAGCGCGGCCAGCAGCTGGACCGAGGGCTGCGGGCTCCTGGCCTGCTCGAGCCGCATGTAGTAGTCGGCCGACATCTGGGCGAGCGCCGCGACCTCCTCGCGGCGCAGTCCTGGCGTGCGCCGCCTCGGCCCCTCGACCAGCCCGACGTCGCGTGGCGTGAGCCGTTCTCGGGACCGCCGCAGGAAATCGGCGAGTTCGTCGCGATGCATCCCCATATCGGTAGTGATATCACCATTCGTCAAGCCCATCCTCGGACCGCCGGTCCTAGGTAGATCGCTCCGTTCCTGCGCCATCGAGGGTGATGGCACGGTCGAGGGGTGGCCGTCCGAGGCCATCCGGACGAGGAAGAGCGGTGATGACGCGATGAAGGCGGTGCGGTTCCACGAGTACGGCGGGATCGAGGTCCTGCGGGTGGAGGAGGTGGAGCGTCCGGTGCCCGGCCCCGGGCAGGTGCTGGTCGAGGTCCGCGCGGCCGGGATCCAGCCCGGCGAGGCGATGATCCGGCAGGGTGCGCGGCACGGGCGCTGGCCGGCGACGTTCCCCTCCGGGCAGGGCAGCGATCTGGCCGGCCTCGTGGTGGAGGTCGGCCCGGAGGTGCGCGGTGTCGCGGTGGGCGACGAGGTCCTCGGGTTCACTCACCGGAGGGCGAGCCACGCGGAGTTCGTCGTGGTGGACGATGTGCAGCTGACCCCGCTTCCGGAGGGGCTGTCCTGGGAGGTGGCCGGGTCGTTGTACGTGGCCGGCACGACGGCGTACGCCACCGTGTTCGCGGTCGACCCCGGGCCGGGCGACACGGTCGTCGTGTCCGGTGCGGCGGGCGGCGTCGGGTCCCTTGCCGTGCAGCTCGCGCGGCGGCGCGGCGCCACGGTGATCGGGCTGGCGAGCGAGCGGAACCACGCTTGGTTGCGGGATCGCGGCGTCGTCCCGGTCGCGTACGGGGAGGGTGTGGCCGAGCGGATCCGGCGAGCCTGCGGCGGGAACGTCGACGCGTTCATCGACACGTACGGGGACGGCTACGTGGAGCTGGCCGTGGAGCTGGGTGTGCGGCCCCAGCGGATCGTCACGATCCGCGACTGGCAGGCCGCGGCCAAGGTCGGCGCGCGGACCGACGGAGAAGGCGCCGCGGCGTGCGCGGTGGTGCTCGGGGAGCTGGCCCGGCTCGCCGCGCGCGGGGAGCTCGAGGTGCCCATCGCCCGCACGTACCCGCTGGAGCAGGTGCGGGAGGCGTTCCGCGAGCTCGAACGGCGGCACACCCACGGCAAGATCGTGCTCCGTCCCTAGCCGTATTGGCATGAAATGATCGTTTTATTGCGCCGCCATCGCCACGAACGCCGAGTCGCCGTTCGCGCTCGGGCAGAAGGCGATCTCCCTGCCGGTGACGTCCTGGGCGGCAAGCAGGTGCAGGCCGACGAGACGCTGCAGGGCAAGCTGGAGGCAGGCTTCTTCGGCACCCGGCCGGAGCACCCCGACGGTGCCCCGGCCGGGTGCCGGCGTTGACCGTGCGAGTGACGGCGCTCAGCGTGGTGGCACCGGCGCCGCGACCGGGCTCCCCGTCTCGGCCGCCGCCCGGCGCCGGGCGAGGAGGAACAGCAGCCACGCCACCGCGCTGAGCACGCCACAGGCAAGCAGGGCCGCACGGTAGCCGAGGGCATGGGAGAGGCCGCCGGCGGCGATGCCCGACACAAGCGAGCCGGCCGTCGCGGTGTTGGCGAACAAGGTGGTGGCCCGTCCCGGGGCGGCCGGCAGCAGGTCCTGCATGTGGCTGATGCCCAGCGCGCCCACCACCGCGATGGCCACCCCCCGGGCGATGTGGACCAGCACCAGCGCCACGATCCCGGTGAACGCCGCCACCAGCACGAAGTACGCGATCATGAGCCCCATGCCGATCAGGATCACCCGCTCCCTGCTCCAGCGGCCCGGTAACACCAGCAGAGCGAGCGCCGCGGGGATCTCGGCCGCCGCGCAGACGCTGAACATCCATCCCACAGCACCGGCCGAGCCGTGCAGCGCCTCGGTGACATAGAGCGGCAGCGCCACCGCGCCCGAGAACATCGCGACGTGGAAGAGCGCGAAGCCGGCGATCGACAGCGCGACGGCCGGCGAGGACAGCGGCCGGTCGCCTCCTTCCTCAGCGGGCCGGGGCGGATCCGGCGGGCGGACCTCGACCCCGAGCACGGCCACGACCACCAGGCAGAACCCGCAGGCCGTGGCCGCGAGCACGCCGGAGTAGCCGGGGCCGCCCAGCAGCGCGCCACCCGCCAGGGGGCCGAGCGCCCAGGCGAGCGACCACGCCGAGCGCAGGACGGGCGTGCCGCCGCCCGGCCCGTCGGCGTCGCTCTTGGCCAGGGTGAAGAGCTGGGGGAACACCGCGCTGCCCGCGCCGAGGAACGCCATTCCGATCAGGAGCAGCAGCGGATACGGCGGGGTCAGCAGGAGCAGCAGGTATCCCGTACCGGCCAGCGCCGCGGCCACCACCGCGGGCCACCGGCTGGGACGGCGGTCGTAGCGGCGGCCGAACCAGACGCTGACGGCCATGCCGCTGACCGCTGTGAGCGAGACGAAGACGCCGATCTCAAGTGCCGACAACCGTAGGCGTTCGACACCGAACAGGACGAGGTAGGGCCCGATCATGGATTCTGTTACCCCGAGCAGCAGAACCGCGATCAAGAGAGTGATGAGCCGCCGCCGCAGCCCGGATGCCGGAGTCGATCCCATTCGCAGCGCGCTACCCAGCCGGCTCTGCTCGTATGCGCTCGTCCGCCCGGCCGAAAGGGAGACCTTAAGGAATCCGTAAGCAGGCCCCGCGAGACTACAAGCACATCAGAACGGCAGGGCCGGACGGCCCCGCCCCTTCCTTGGAGGACTTCATGAGGTCGATCGTCGCAAGCCTGTTCATCTCGCTCGACGGTGTCGTCGAGGAGCCGGCGGCGTGGCATTTCCCGTACTTCAACGATGAGATGGGCGCCGCCGTGGCCGGGCAGATGGCCGACACGCTGCTCCTGGGGCGCAAGACCTATGACAGCTTCGCCGGAGCGTGGCCGGAGCGGGAGGCCGAGGGCGGCGAGGACGCCGGCTTCGCGAAGACGCTCGGCGACGCGCGGAAGATCGTCGTGTCGCGACAGCCCCTGGAGTTCACCTGGCGCAACTCCGAGCTGCTCCAGGGCGATCTGGCCGAGGCCGTGACCGCGTTGAAGAAGGAGCCGGGCGACCGGATCGCCGTGAGCGGCTCGGTCTCGGTGGTCCGCCAGCTGCTGGCCGAGGGACTGCTGGACGAACTGCACCTGCTGGTCCACCCGATCGCCGTCCGTAAGGGCGAGCGGCTGTTCGACGAGGGGGAGAACCCTGTCCCGCTGGAGCTGATCAAGTCCGAGACGTTCACGACGGGCGTGCTCTACCTGGTCTACCGGCCTGCCGAGGCGGGCGGCGACGCCTCCTACGACGACGCCAAGGCCCACCTGTCCCAGGGCGAGCAGTAGAAGCGACCCCGGTCGCCGCCTCCCTAGGGCGCGGTGACCCTCAGGTGTCGCCGTTCGGCCAGTTCCTCCGCGCTGACCAGGGTCAGAACCGGGGTGCCAGGCGGCGCCAACATGGTCACCACCAGCTGGGACTGCGCGTCCGGCAGGTTGTTGGCACCCTGGAGGTGGATCACGTCGCCGCCGGGTTCGAACAGGGCGTCGCCGGCCTTGAGCACCCGGGGCGGCTGCCCCTCCAGCTCGAAGAGGATCTCGCCCTGGGTCACGTAGCCGAAGAGCGGCCCGGGGTGGCGGTGCGGTGGCGCGCCGGGGTCGCCGGGGGGCAGGGTGACCCTGATGGTCCTGGCCTCGGCGCCGGCCGGGATCCGGGCCGCCGCCTCCGGCAGGGTTGCGATCACCTCGACGCCCGGGGGCAAATGTTCAGCGCTCATGTTCTCCTCCGTTCAAACAGGGACTGTTCAGAGTGAGGACAAGACGGCCTCCCTGTTTGTGACAGCTCTCCGCGCTTTCTGTCGGTCCTCCCGCTCAGACTCGATGTTCGACACCACCCATCGAGGAGGGACCATGGCGAGGGGCTCCAGGAGAGGAAGCGGCAAGCGGAGATCAAGCAAGAGGGAATGGCTGGTGACGGGGGCGTGCCTCCTGAGCGTCGTCGTCGTGTGGTTCGTCAGCGCGTACCCGGGCTGGGCCGCGGGGATCGCCTGCCTGCTCGCCGTGCTGTTCGTGGGCGGGCTCATCCTCCGGCACCGCATGATCGAGATGGAGCGACAGCGGTTCCTGGCCGCCAATGCCGAACTGGAGAAGGTCGACCGGATGACGGGCCCCGCGTTCGAGCACCTCGTCGCCGAGCGGATGATCGCGGACGGCTTCCGCAAGGTCCGAGAGTGCGGCCGTGCCGGTGACGGCGGCGTGGACATCACGGCCGTCGTTCCGGGACACGGCCGGTACGCCGTCCAGTGCAAGCGTTACAGCAAGACGGTCGGCGCGCCCGAGGTGCGCAACTTCCTGGGCGCGCTGGCCAACACCTTCGCCGGGCACACCGGCGTGCTGGTCACCTCCGGCCGCCTCACCAAGCAGGCCAGACTCGAGGCGCTGGGCGCGCGGACGCCGCTGATCCTCGTCGAACGCGACCGCCTGGCGGACTGGCTGCTGGGTACGGTCTCGCTGCTGCCGGCCAGGTCGGCCAAGGCGCTGACCGAGGAGGAAGCCACGTAGCGATCGGGTCAGGGCCTGATGGCGGTGCCCTGGGCGGAGGCGAGGCGCCAGGCGCCGGGGGAGTCGGCGGTGTACACATGGGTGTAACGGCTCCCGGCGCTGTACGTGGTGCCGTCCGGGTTGGTCACGTTCATCCCGGTACGTCCCACGACGATGCCGACGTTCCCGATGACGCGGACAATCGCCTCGTCCGGGAACGCGTCGATCCCGGGAAACCGAAGAGCCCCGGACGCCACAAGGTCGAGCACGATCCGCTTGTCCGCGACGGCCCCGTCCTGCAGGCCCACCAGGATGAAGTCGTCCGACAGCAGCCCGTCAAGCAGCCCATGGTCGCCCGCCACCAAGGCGTCGAAGAATCTCTGGTCGTGCTTGAGGAGGCTGTCCCGGTCCGTGCTCATATCCGTCCGTTCGTCGATGTCAGAGGGGTCGAGGGTAAACCCTGACGCCCGTGACAAGGTCAAACGGCTCCTCAGGCGAGTTCGTACCTCCAGCCGGTGGCCAGGGAGGACGAGACCGAGACCGCGCCGCCGGAGCGAGTGACGGTGAACCCGGTGGGCTCGCCGGAGGCGTGGTCGGTGACCGTCAGGGTGCTCTCGCCGTCCGGTCCCGGGTACACGCGCAGGGTCAGGCCGTCGAGGTAGTCGTAGTCAGGCCGGTCATCCCTGGCCCCGACCGGCAGCACGGCGCCTTCGCGCACGTAGATCGGCATCGAGGTGAAGCCGTGCGTCTCGGTGCGCCAGCGGCCGCCCTCGACGCGTTCGCCCGTCAGGTAGTTCGTCCACGTGCCGTCGGGCAGGTAGAGCTCGACCGTCCCGTCGGGGCTGAGGACGGGCGCGACGAGCAGGTCGGGGCCGAGCATGTACTGGGTGTCGAGGTAGGTGACGTTGCGGTCCTCGGGGAACTCCATCGCCATGGGCCGCATGACGGGTGTCCCGCTCTCGTGCGCCTGGACGCCCGCCTGGTAGAGGTACGGCATCAGGCGGAGCTTGAGTTTCGTGAACAGCCGGGTCACCTCCACGGCCTCCTCATCGAAGGCCCACGGCACGCGGTACGACGACGAGCCGTGCAGCCGCGAGTGGGAGGACATGAGCCCGAAGGCGACCCAGCGCTTGAAGACACCGGAGTCCGGGGTGCCCTCGAAACCGCCGATGTCGTGGCTCCAGAAGGAGAAGCCGGAGAACGCGAGCGACAGGCCGCCGCGCAGGCTCTCCGCCATGGACTCGTACGTCGATCCCGAGTCGCCGCCCCAGTGCACCGGCAGCCGCTGACCGCCGGCGGTCGCCGACCGCGCGAACAGCACCGCCTCACCCCGGCCGCGTCGTTCCTCGAGCACCTCGAACACCGCGCTGTTGTAGAGGTGCGTGTAGAGGTTGTGCATCCGTTCGGGCGCGGAGCCGTCGAAGTAGGCGACGTCGAGCGGGATGCGCTCCCCGAAGTCGGTCTTGAACGCGTCGACTCCCTGGTCCAGCAGCGCGCGCAGCTTCGACTGGAACCACCGCGTCGCATCGGGGTTGGTGAAGTCGACGAGTCCCATGCCGGCCTGCCACAGGTCCCACTGCCAGACCGACCCGTCCGGACGCCTGAGGAGGAAGCCCTGCCCGGCGGCCTCGGCGAACAGCGGCGAGCGCTGGCCGATGTACGGGTTGATCCACACGCAGACGCGCAGGTCCTTGGCGTGCAGGCGGGCGAGCATGCCTTCGGGGTCGGGGAAGACGCGCGGGTCCCACACGAAGTCGCACCAGTTGAACTCGCGCATCCAGAAGCAGTCGAAGTGGAAGACCGACAGCGGCAGGTCGCGCTCGGCCATGCCGTCGATGAACGAGGTCACCGTCCGCTCGTCGTAGCTGGTGGTGAACGAGGTCGACAGCCACAGGCCGTAGGACCACGCGGGCAGGCGCGCGGGACGGCCGGTGAGCGCGGTGTACCGTTCGAGGATCTGCTTGGGGGCCGGCCCGTAGATCACGAAGTACTCGAGGCTCTCTCCCTCGACCGAGAACTGCACCCGCTGCACCGCCTCCGAGCCGATCTCGTACGAGACGTGCCCGGGGTGGTTCACGAAGACGCCGTAGCCGCGGTTGGTGAGGTAGAACGGCACGTTCTTGTAGGCCTGCTCCGAGGAGGTCCCGCCGTCGGCGTTCCAGATCTCCACCGTCTGGCCGTTCTTGACGAGCGGTCCGAACCGTTCCCCCAGCCCGTAGACGACCTCGCCCACGCCCAGCGCGAGCTGCTGGGCGAGGTGGGCGGAGGGGCCCGTCCGGGGGTTGCCGACCGGACCGCGGTCGGTCAGCGCGTCCGCGGCCAGCTGGAAGTATCCGATCGACTTGGAGCCGCTGGAGGTCAGCGGACGCCCGTCGCCGTGGAAGGAGAGGCTCCAGGGTGCTCCGGGTGCCATGGTCGCGCTGAGCGCGCCGCTGGTGAGCGTCGCCCCGTTCGCCTCGTCCGCCTTGACGATGCCGTGGTCGCCCTCGGCGCCGATCAGTTCGAAGCCGCGGTCGTCGCTCATGTGGTGGTCGATGCGGACGCGGATCACGTTCTCCAGCGGTGCCGACAGCCGCAGCGTGAGCACCGGCCGGTTGAGCGTGTCGCCTCGGCGGTTGATGACGGTGGTGGGCGCGGTGACGGTGAACGCGCTCTCCTCGACGTCGATGTCGTAGGGCTCGGCCGCGTACAGCGGGGTGACGCCGGGCCGCATCAGCCAGAGCCCGTCGGTGAACTTCATCTGGTGCGGCTATCCCTTCAATCCGCCGGCCAGCAGGTCGGCGCGCCAGAACCGCTGCAGGACCAGGACGAGAACGATCAGCGGGATGACGGCGACGGCCGAGCCCGTGATGACCAGCGAGTACAGGTCGCCGTCGCCGGCGCCCTTGCCCAGGAACGTGTACAGGCCCAGGGTGATCGGATATTTGTCCTGGTCGGACAGCATGATGAAGGGCAGCAGGAAGTTGTTCCAGATGCCGACGAACTGCAGCAGGAACACCGTGACGAGCCCCTGCACCATCATGGGCAGCACGATGGTGCCGAAGATGCGCAGCTCGCCGGCGCCGTCCAGGCGTGCCGCCTCCAGCGTGCTCTCCGGGACCGAGGCCGCGGCGAAGACCCGGCACAGGAAGATGCCGAACGGGTTGATGATGACCGGCAGGAGCACCGACCAGTGGGTGCCGGCCAGGCCGACGGCGGCCATCAGCAGATACTGCGGGACGGCCAGCACGATGCCGGGCACGAGCACGCCGGCGAGGATCACCGAGAAGAGGACCTGGCGTCCGCGGAAGCGGAACTTGGCCAGGGCGTAACCGGCCATGGCCGACACGAGCGTGGACAGGACCGCGCCGAGGCCCGCATACAGCAGCGAGTTGAGCCCCCACTTCCAGAACTGGCCGCCGCCGTAGGTGCTGAGGGTGGCGATGTTGTCGAACAGGCCGCTGCCCGGGGCGAAGGAGAAGGTGGTGAACAGCTCGCGCGAGGTCTTGGAGGCGGCGACGACCACCCAGGCCACGGGGGTCAGGCAGTACAGCCCGCCGAGCAGCAGCACGATCAGCGCCAGGCGCGGCCGCCGCCGCGCGCCGGGGCGGCGGTGGTGAAGGAGGGTGGCGCTCATGCGTTCTCCCCGAAGGTACGGCGCTGGAAGAAGCGGAGCAGGAGCAGCGAGATGACCAGGATGCCCACGGCCAGCACGACGGAGGCGGCGGCGGCCCCGCCGAGGTTGTCGTTCATGAACGCCTCCTGGTAGATCTTCATCAGCGGCACCCAGGTCGAGCTGATGGTCGTCGTCATCGGGCGCAGCGTGGCCGGCTCGCTGTACAGCTGCAGGGTGCCGATCACGGAGAACAGCCCGGTGAGCACGAGGGCGGGGGCCACCAGCGGGATCTTGATCCGCCAGGCGATCTGCAGTTCGCTCGCCCCGTCGATGCGGGCCGCCTCGTAGACGGAGGTGGGGATGGAGCGCAGCGACGTGAAGATGATGATCATGTTGAAGCCGACGCCGGACCACAGCGCGATGTTGGCCAGGGAGAAGTACAGGGCGGGGAAGCTGAAGAAGTCCAGCGGCCCGGTGTGCAGCTGCCTGGCGATGTAGGTGAGCGGGCTGGTGCTGGGCAGGTAGAGGAAGCCCCACAGGAGGCTGGCGATCACACCCGGCACCGCGTACGGCAGGAAGATCGCGGTACGGGTGAAGCCGCGCGCCCGCACCCTCGGGGTGTCCAGCAGCAGCGCGAACAGCAAGGCCAGGCCCAGCACGCTGGGGATGGCGATGACGCCGTAGAGCAGCACCCGGCCGAGCCCGGCGACGTACTCGGGGTCGGTGAGCGCGGCGGTGTAGTTGTCGAACCCGATGAAGGTCTGTACGCGCCGCCCGAACGCGCCGCCGCCTTCGATGCGGAAGCCACGGAAGCTCAGGTAGATCGCGTAACCGATCGGGATGATCAGAAACAGGGTGAAAAGCACGATCGCGGGCGTGGCGAACAGCCAGGGGGTGGCTGTGGCACGCAGGCGCGTTCGCCGGCCGGCGGAGGTGGCGGGCATGAGACGTCCAGAGATGGGTCGAACCGGGGACCCGGCGGGCCCCCGAGTGTCCTACTTGGTGACGGTATAGCCAGACTTCTGCAGGTCGGCGACGACGGCCTGCTGCGTGGCCTGGTAGACCGCGCGGAAGGAGGCCTTGTCGAGCGCGGCCTTGTTGAGCGCGTCGCCGAAGGCGGTCTGCGCCACGTTCACGTTGGGTCCCCAGGTCACCGGGATGGTGGTGTTCTTGATCACCTGGTCGGTCACCTGGTAGAAGTCCTTCTGCTGCGGCATCAGCTTCGGCGGCGCGGCGGTCAGCGTCGCCTGGCGGCCGGCGTTACCGCCGGGATAGATGTCCAGGGTGAGCTGCAGCTTGGAGCCCTCGTCGGAGGCGCCCAGCCAGGCGGCGAAGGCCGCGGCCTCCTTGGCGTGCTTGGACTTGGCCGGCACCAGATAGGCCGAACCGCCCAGGAACGGGACGGCGGGATCGCCCGGCGTCCACTGCGGCAGCGGCGCCGACTCCCACTTGCCCGCCGTGTCCGGCGCCACCGAGTAGAGCACGCTGGGCGCCCAGGCGGCGGCGGCCCAGCTGAGGATCTTGCCGTCGTTGACCTGGGCGTTCCATTCCGGCGTGAGCAGCGGCTCCACCTTGACCAGGTCGCGCTTCACGAGGTCCTCCCAGAAGTCGGCCGTCTTCAGCGACGCCTCGCTGTCGATGCCGACCTTCCACGCCTTGCCGTCGTTGCTCCACCACTGCGCTCCGGCCTGGGCGGCCTGGGCGGCGAAGAACTCCAGCTGGCTGGCCGAGAAGCTGGCGATGTAGGCGTCCGGGTCCTTCTTGTGGATCTGCTCGGCGGCCTTGGCGTACTCGGCCCAGGTGGTGGGGACCTTGACGCCGTACTTGTCGAACAGGTCCTTCCGGTAGGTGAACGTCATCGGCCCGATGTCCTGCGGCACGCCGTAGACCTGGTTGTTGAACGTGGTCAGGGCCCAGATGTTGGACTCGATGCCCGACTTGACGCCGGCCACGTCGGCGGTGATGTCCTTGACGGCCCCGGCCACCACCACGGCCGGCACGCCGCGGTACTCCAGCTGCACCACGTCGGGGGCGTCGCCGGCCTGGTCGGCCGCCAGCAGCTTCGAGGCGGTGTCAGCGGTCCCGCCGACCTCCGACAGCTTGATCGTGACGTTGGGGTTCTCCTGGTGGTACTTCTTGATGATCGCCTCGGCCTCCGGGTCGCCGCTCTTCAGGTTCCAGGTCCAGACCTGCAGCGTGACCGGCCCGCCGGCGCTCGCCGTTCCCGGGGAGGAGGTGTCGCCGGACGAGCAGGCGGCCAGCGACGCCGTCAGGGCCAGCGCCAATGCGGCGCTCACCATGCTCCGGCGGCGGAGCGGGGGAACGGTGGGTGGGGTCATGACGATCTCCTCGGACAGGTGCTGCATCCGGCGGACTGCCGGGTCGTGCGCTGGGATCTAACCTGATGTTAACGTTGTCATCCTGTCAAGCCCTCGCTCGTAACAGAGCCGACATCGCTTCGGAGCCCACCCCCGTGCTCACCTTCCGCAACCCGGTCCTGCCCGGCTGCCATCCGGACCCGTCGATCTGCCGGGTCGGCGAGGACTTCTACCTGGTCACCTCGTCGTTCGCCTACTATCCGGGCATCCCGCTCTTCCACAGCCGGGACCTGGTCGGCTGGCGCCAGCTCACCCACGTGCTGACCCGGCCGGGCCCGCTGTCGCTGGAGGGACTGGACGTCTCCGACGGGATCTGGGCGCCGACCATCCGCCACCACGACGGCACGTTCTACGTGGTCTCCACCCTGGCCAGGAACCGGCAGGGCAGCCTCACCTTCATCGTCACCGCCGACGACCCGGCCGGGCCATGGTCGGAGCCGGTCCCGCTGGAGGCCGAGGGCATCGATCCCTCGCTCTTCTTCGACGACGACGGCCGGTGCTGGTTCACCGCCTGCAGGGACGCGGTCGAGGGCGGCCCCGGCGAGCTGTGGATGCGCGAGCTCGACCTCGACCGCCTCAAGCTCGTCGGCCCCACCCACGTGCTCTGGCAGGGCGCCGTACGGGGGGCGTGGGTGGAGGCGCCGCACCTGTACAAGCGCGACGGCGTGTACCACCTGATCGCCGCCGAGGGCGGCACCGAGGGCAACCACAGCGTCACGGCCGCGCGTTCCGACGTCGTCACCGGCCCCTACGTCACCGATCCGCGCAGCCCCCTGCTGACCCATCGGCACCGCGGCCCGGACGAGCCCATTCACAACGTCGGCCACGCGGACCTGGTGGAAACCCCTGACGGCGAGACGTGGGCGGTGACGCTCGCGGTGCGGCCGATCGAGGGCACCCACACGCTGGGCCGCGAGGTGTTCCTGGTGCCCGTCGTCTGGACCGCGCACGGCCCCGTCTTCGCCCCGGACTCGGGCGAGGTGCGGCTGTCGGAGCGGCTGCCGTCGATCGCGCCGGAACGGCCGGCCGAGGACCCCGCGGTGGTGGGCCGGGATTACTTCGACGGGCCGGCGCCGGGCCTGCACTGGAACAGCCTGCGCGGCCCGATCGGCGACCGCGTCAGGCCCTCGGCACACGGGCAGGGGCTCGAGATCGACCTGGTGCCGGAGCCGCTCAGCTCCACGGGCGTGCCGGCCTTCCTCGGCCGACGCCAGCAGCACGTCCGTTTCCACGCGCAGGCACGCGTCAGCTTCACCGCGGCGGATCCGTCACAGGAGGCAGGACTGGCTGTCTTCCAGAACCAGAACCAGTACGCCACGCTTGCCCTCACCGTGGACGGTGACGGGAGGCCGCAGGCGACGCTGACGGTCCGGGAGGCCGGCGTGGAGACGTCGCCGGCCGCCGTACCGATCCCGGTGGGCGAGGCGCTGCTGGCCGTCGAGGGTGACGAGGCCGGCTACACCTTCCGCGTCAAAGCTCCGGACGCCGATCACTGGATCAGCCTGGCCACGATCGAGCGCCCCTTCTTCAGCACCGAACGCGCGGGCGGCTTCGTGGGCGTCCACCTCGGCCTCTACGCCACCGGCAACGGACGCCCCGGCGACGGCCGCGCGTACGTCCACTGGTTCGAGTACCAGCCGCGGCGCTGAGCCCGCCCGGCATCGTCAGGGCGCTGAGCGGGGCGGCGCCGTGCTCCGCCGGACCACCAGCTCGGGGGCGATCCGCTCCGACGAGGCCGGCTCGCCCCGCATCATCCGCAGCACCTGCTCGATGGAGCGCTCGCCGAGACTGACGAAATCCTGGCGTACGGTGGTCAGCGCCGGCACCAGGTAAGCCGCCCCGGCGATGTCGTCGAAGCCGACGAGCGAGACGTCGTCAGGGACCTTCACGCCGAGCTCGGCGAAGGCCGCCAGCACCCCCATGGCCATCTGATCGTTCCCGGCGAAGATCGCCGTCGGGAGCTCGGCCGTCGGGCGAGTGGTGAGATAGTGCGCCAGCCGGTAGCCGCTGTTGCCGGTGAAGTCGCCCTCGAGCAGCTCGCCCTGGGCCTGCGGCGCGTCTTTCAGCGCGGCTCGCCAGCCTTCGACGCGGGCTCGGGCGTCATACGTACGCAACCGTCCGGTCAGATGAACGAGCCGGCGATGCCCCAGCTCCAGCAGGTGCCGTACGGCGAGCAGCGCGCCGTGCTCCTGATCCAGCTCGACGAAGCCGACCTCGGGATTGGGCACGCTGCCGGACATGACCACCGTCATCGGGACACCGGTGACGACGTCGGCCAGGGCGTCCACCACCATGGGCCGGTCGGCGATGACCGCGATGGCCTCGACCGCCTGATCGGTCAGCCGCTGCAGCGTCTCGGCCAGATCCCTGGTCGTGCCGCCCTGCCAGCTGGCCAGGTTGACCCAGTATCCGGCCCGCTGCGCCGCGGTCTGCACGCCGCGCAGGATGCGGGGCAGCTCGTACAGCTCGGCCCCGGCGAGCACCACTCCGATCGTGGAGGACCGGCGGCTCTTCAGCGCGCGGGCGACACTGTTGCGGCGATAACCGAGCTTCTCGATGGCGGCCTCGACCCGCGCCCGGGTCTCCGGCCGGACGGAAGGGTGATCGTTCAGGACGCGAGACACCGTGACGTGGGACACGCCGGCCTCGCGTGCCACATCCACCATGCCAGGTGCCCGGTTCATGTCCTTCGCCTTCTGTCATCACCGCCACGCGTCCCGGCAGAGCAGGGGAGTGGCGTCGCCGGTACGCCCGGCCTGCTCTCACTCTACGGAAGACAAGGCACACGGCGCCGTACCCGACAGGTTGATCATATCCATGCGGACCTCAAGCCATGAGCGACCAGCACGGATCGCCGGTGAGGGCGTCCAGGTCGGGATCGGTGTCCGCCGCCCAGGCAGCGTAGCCGTCGGGCCGGACCAGGATCGCGCCGGGCAGACCGGCCACCGGCTCGGCGCGCGTGGCGCCGAGGTCGGGCGGGAGTATCCCGGCCAGGTCCAGCAGGACGGGCCTGCCGGTCAGGAAGAGCGACGGATCGAGACCGGCGACCCGGTGGCCGACCAGCGGGTGGTCGCCGGGCAGGTCGTAGGAGTGCGACAGCCCCGACATGAGGCCCGCCAGGTGCCTGTTGGCCTCGGGCAGGCGCATCAGGTCGGTGAAGACCTTGCGCAGCTCGATGACGTCCGCGCCGGGGCGGGGGTCGGCGAAGACGCGCTGCGCCTGGGTGATGTGCAGGACCCAGGCTCCGGCCGGGTGCCGCTCGGCGTGGTAGCTGTCCAGGAGGTCGGTCGAGGCCCGGCCCCGCAGTACGGCGGCCATCTTCCAGCCCAGGTTGAAGGCGTCCTGCACGCCCAGGTTCAGGCCTTGCCCGCCGAAGGGCGGGTGGATGTGCGCGGCGTCGCCGGCGAAGAACACGTCGCCCACCCGGTAGCTGTCGACCTGCCGGGTGGCGTCGCCGAACCGGGAGGCGTTGTCCACGGCGGCCAGCACGGTCTGCTCGCCGTACACGATGCGCAGCAGTCCGGCGATCTCCTCGAACGTGACCGGCCTGTCCTTGGCCGGCTCCTCGCCCGCCGCCCCGCCGGTGAACCGGTAGCGGTCGCCGCCCAGCGGCACCAGCATCACCCAGTGGTCGTCGACCTCGCGCGTCATCGTGCTGATGTGCCCGAGAGCCTTCGGCACGAGGTCGGACACTGACGACAGCCGCACGTCGGCGAGCACCGCCGTGTACGTCCCCGGCCTGCCGGAGAACGGCACCTCGAGCAGCTTCCTGACTGTACTGTGCGCGCCGTCGCAGGCCACCAGGTAGCGGGCCTCGATCCGCCGGTCGCCGGCCGTCACGACCACGCCGTCGTCCGACTGCTCCACGGCCGTCACCTCGGTCTCGCGCAGCACCTTGACCCCCAGCGCCGCGGCACGTTCCTCCAGCACCTCCTCGACCTCCCACTGCGGGATCGAGAGCGGGTAGGGGTGCGCGGTGTCCCACGCCGTGCAGTCGAGCGGCACGGGCAGCAGCGCGAAGTGCCCGCCCGCCGGCTCGCGTGACAGCGCCCTGGCCTGCATCGGCTCCAGCAGGCCGCGGAGCTCGAGCAGCTCCTGGGTGCGCGCCTGGATCGTGCCGCCCTTGGTCTGCCTGATCCGGTGCGGCAGGCGCTCCGCCACCAGGACCTCCACTCCGGCCAGAGCCAGCTCGCAGGCCAGTGCCAGTCCGGTCGGTCCCGCGCCCGCCACGATCACTTCGGTCATCGTTCCTCCAATACTCGACCAGGTGCAAATATATACCTAGCGCAAGAAAAGTCCCAGTGCAGGTTCTTGTATCGTGGAGGCATGACAGGGCTGCGTGAACGCAAACGGGCACGGACCCATGCCGCCATCTCGGAAGCCGCCATCGCGCTCTTCCTTGAGCACGGGTTCGACCAGGTATCAGTGGCGCAGGTGGCGGAGGCCGCCGAAGTGTCGAAGCGGACCCTGTTCGCCTATTTCCCCGCCAAGGAGGATCTGGTCGTCCACCGCTTCGCCGACCACGAGACCGAGCCGGCCCGCGTGGTGCGCGCCCGCCCGCCGGGCGTCGGGCCGCTGGCCGCCCTCCGCGACCACTTCCTGGCCGGCCTGCGCGACCGCGACCCGATCACCGGCCTCAACGACGTCCCGGAGATCCTCGCGCTCATCCGCATGGTCCGGGAGACCCCGGCGCTCCGATCGAGGGCGATCCGCTTTCAGGAGAGTGCGAAGGACGCGCTCGCGGAGGCGCTCCAGGACACCGCGGGCGTGCCCGTGCTGACCGCGCGCCTGGCGGCCACCCACCTGGTGGCCACGCACTGGCTGCTGACGATGGACAACTCCCAGGCCCTGGACGGGGGCCGGTCCGCTGACGAGCGCTATCCGGAGGCGGTGGCCGACGCCGAACATGCCTTCGCACTGCTGTCCGAGGGCCTGGCCGGGCACCTGTAGCGAACTTCACGGGATGACGTCGGCCACGATCTTGGTGGCGGCCCGCGAGGGCCGAGGCGCCGGTCCGCGACCGCATGGACGGGTGCTCATGCCATGCGGTCGCGGACACGACATAGGACGGACAGAGCTCCCATCAGGAGGCGGGATATGCCTCCAGCTCCCACAACGAGTAGCCGTAACTCGTGGCGCGCTTGACGCCCTGCACGCGCAGGAACCGGGTCTGGTTCGGCTCGTCGAGCCAGAGCGTGTCGAGGCCGCCGTCCCCGCCGGAGACCGTGGCCAGCGGCTGCCACGTGGCGCCGTCCGCCGAGCCCTCGATCCGGTACGCCGTGCCGTACGCGGCCTCCCAGCGCAGCGTCACCTTGGCCACGTCGACCGGTTGGGCCAGCTCCACGGCCAGCCACTCGCCGTCGGTGCGCGCGGACGACCAGCGGGTGGCCAGGTCGCCGTCCACCGCGTTGGCGGCGGCGAAGGAGGTGCCGCCTTCGACCGAGGACGCGGTCACCGGCCGTCTCAGGGCGATGTCGGCGTCGCCGGCCGGACGGTGCGCGGTGACCGTCACCTGGGCCTCGACCGGCTCCGCATGGCTGGGGGTGAACGCGATCCGCAGGGTGCCCGACGCGGTCGGCGTGAACGCGACCGGCAGCGTCAGCGCTCCTCCCCGGGGCACGGTGACCTGCCGGTCCTCGGGCACCCGCCAGCCCTCCGGTCCGGTGACGCTGAGCGTCCCGGTGACGTCGGCCGCACGCTCGGAGACGAGCGTGGCGCTGACCGTCGCCTCGACGCCCTTGGTGGCGTCCATGGCCGCGGGGTCCGCGATCAGGGTGGCGGCGGAGCCGTCGCCGTAGACGGGGACGATCTCGGCGATCCGCGGTGGCGGTCCGCCGGGCGTCCAGACGAGGCGCACGGCGTCGGTCCGCACGTCCTCCGGATCGAGGTCCGTGTACGGCCCGGCGAGCCATCCGATCGCCCGCCACTGGCCGTCGGCGCGCACCTGTACCTCGGCCGATCCGGTGCCGACGACCAGGATCCGCTCGACGAGCCGCGGCCCGGACAGGGTCGCGACCAGTGCGTCGCCCCGGGCCGGCGCCGTGCCCGCCGTGTACGCGGTGCCCAGGTCGCCGTCGGCCGCCAGGTCGAGGCCGGTGCCCGCCGGGGTGCCGCTGACGGTGATCCTGGTGACCGAGTCGTCGCTCACCTGGACCGTGAACTCCCTGACCACGAGCCAGGTGCTGTTGGCGGCGGTGGCGCGGTAGCGGACGTAGCGGGCCACGGTGCCGGAGGGCGCCGCCACCTTGATCTCGGCGGTCGTGCCCGTGGCCAGCCGCGTCCAGGCGACGCCGTCACGGGAGACCTCCAGCGCCCCCGCGTGGATGTAGTCGTTCGGACTCCCCGGTTTGCCCATGAGCAGCGTGATGTCCCCGATCGCGCGGGAGGCGCCGAGGTCCACGGTGACGTGGTCGCCGGAGCCCGGTGAGCTGTTGCTCCAGTAGAACGTGGCCGGGTCGCCGTCGACCATCCGGTCGGGGGTGTTGACCTGGTAGGTGCCGAGGCTGCTGGTGGCGCGCGGCCTGGTGGAGGTGACGCCGACCCAGCGGTCCAGCTCGGCGAGCGCGTCGGCGACGAACCTGTCCAGCACGCCGTCGCCGACGCGCGGCGCCTGGGTGTCGTGCGGGACGCGGGTGTCCCGGACGGCGTTCGCGGCGGCGACGAGTTCGCGTGCCTGGTCGGCGGCCCGTACGGCGCTCCTGCCGTCGTCGTCGCGTACCGCTCGCAGGACGTCGAGAGCCTTCACCATGGCCTTCGACCACAACTCGGCCGCCCGCAGCCAGGACCCGGCCTCGGCGACGAACGCCCGGTCGGGCAGTCTCTCGTCGATCCGTCTGACCGCGGCGCCCAGGCGCTCGGCGTGCTCCCGCAGCGTGGTCGGCCGCCCCTCGCGCCAGGCGGGCCAGAACGCGGCGACCTCGGCGGCCAGCCGGGGCGACTGCGTGCGGTGCAGGCGGCCGTCGAAGAAGTTCAGGTCGGCGAAGTCGCGCAGGGCCCGGATCAGGGCCTCGTCGCCCCCGGCCAGCTCGCTCAGCGCGCGCAGCCACGACTCCTCGGCGTTGAACGCGGTGTCGTGCCAGCCGAAGTCGGCGAAGGAGTACAACGCGATCCGGCTGACGGAGGGCTGGTTCATCGGGTTGGAGATGATGCCGGCCAGGTGTTCCGACAGGCCGGACTCCCGCCCGTCGTACGGGGCCAGCGGCATCCGCCCCCCGGCGTAGTCGTTGACCGGGTAGTTGTCCCAGACCAGGATCTGGTGCCCGAAGACCTTCCTGGCCTGGGCCGCCTGCGCCTTGGTGATCTTCTCGGGCACGACGGCGGTGCCGGTCCAGTGCACGATGACGTCCTGGCTCATGAGCTCGCGCAGAGCCTTCTTGTAGGCGGTCTCGGTGACGTTGTAGTACTCGGTCGGCACCATCTGCACGGGTGCGACGTCGCCCTTGCCTGCCGCCCACGCCTGCACGGCGTTGACCAGCTCACTCTGCGCCCTGCCGGTCGCCGCCCCGCCTGGCGCGCCGTACTTCGAACGGTCGCCGTCGCAGTTCCACCGCCCTGAGTCGATGTCGTCCAGGGCGATGGTGAAGGACCGCCCGCCGAGCGCGTACAGCGCGTCGAACTTGGCCAGCAGCGCCGTCACGTCGCCCGGCGAGCTGTAGCAGACGGACAGCCCCGGCGAGACGGCGAAGGTGAAGTCGACGTGACCCGCCTGCGCGCGCCTGATGAGCTCGCCGAGCTGGGCCAGCTTCTCCGGCGGGTACGGGTCGCGCCACCGGTCGCGGTGATAGGGGTCGTCCTTGGGCGCGTACACGTAGGTGTTCATCTTGTGCGCGGCGAGGTAGTCGAGATGCGCCAGGCGCTCCTCGTGGGTCCACGGTGTGCCGTAGAAGCCTTCGACCGAGCCCCGGTAGCGCATGCCGGGCCAGTCGCGAACCTCGATACCGGGCACCCGGTCGTTGCCGGGGTGCTCGCGGACCAGCTGCTGGAGGGTCAGCGCGGCGTAGTAGGTGCCGTCGGCGTCGATGCCGTCGAGCACGACGTGCTTTCGGCCGCTCGCGTCGCGGCCCGCCGCCAGCACGTACCCTTCGGCGGGCAGGCCGGTGGCGTCCTCGACACCCAGGCGGCCGAGCGCGGTGGCGCCGTCGCCCAGCCAGACGGTGACGGGAGTGCGGGGATCGGTCTCATAGGTGGCGCGGACCTGCTTGACGCCGGCCCGGGCCAGGGTGCGGCGGACCACGGCTTCCGCCGAGGGGTCGCTCTGTCTGGTACGGACCAGCCCGACCACAGGGGTGAGGGGGAAACCGTCGTCGCGGCCCTCCACCTGCTGGGCGGGCGGGTTGACAGGAGCGGTGGCCGCCTGCGCGGATGAGCTGGTCAGGATGAGGAGAGGGAGCGAGAGCGTCGTCGCGATCGCGCCGGCTAACAGGCGGCTGAGAGGCAAGCGTCCTCCTGGGCAGAATCGGAGCCAAGACCCGAAACCCCGCTAAAAGAGGGCCGAATCGCCCCATTCGACCATTTGCCTCTTCTCCTGGTCAATACCAGTGCCCGCTGCGTGCACTTCTGGTCCAGACCAGTCCCTGATCCCGTGCTGGACGAGGTCACCGCCCCCCACCGCCGGCCGGAAGGCCGGCTCGATCACTCCGGCTCGGCGCGGCGGTCCCGCCGCCCCTCCGCCGCCGGGCGTCCGAGCAGCCTGTCGATGCTGCGGCGTTCGCGTTTGGTGGGACGGCCCGCGCCACGAGCCCGGACCGCCACCGTCACGGTCTCCTCGCGGGGCGGAGGCGGAGGGCTCTTGTCGACGTAGCACTCGGCGGCCACGGCGGCGCCGACGCGCTTGGTGATGACGCGGGAGACGACCACGATGCGTTCGCGCCCCTCGTGCCGCAGCCGGACCTCGTCGCCGGCCCGTACGGCGTGCGCGGGCTTGACCCGCACCCCGTTGACCCGGACGTGACCGCCCCGGCAGGCGTCGGACGCGATCGAACGGGTCCTGGTGAGCCGCACCGCCCAGATCCAACTGTCCACGCGCGCACTCAGCTGCTCACCTGCCACCCCGACACTGTACTGACAGCGCCGCGCCGCCGGCATCCGAGCCTCGCCCGGCCGAGGTCAGGGGGTCAGCCGGGTCGCCGGGGTGCCAGTCAGTGCGAAGCGGCGTCGACGCGTACAGGCAGCTGCCAGTTGCTGAGGAGAGTGAAGTGCTCCCTGGACTCGGCCGGGATCGGGCCGAGTTCCACCGGATCGGAGGGGGAGGCCAGGCTGACGCGGTAGAGCTTGGCCGTGTCGTTGTTCTCACCGGCCGCGATGATCAGGGAGCGGCGGTCCCGGGAGACGGCCACCGAGATGATCGGCGTCTCCGTCTCGGGGGCCATCTTGTTCTTCACCTTCACCTCGGTGTGCTGGATGTGATCGATGTCGTCCCGGGCGAGCCCGGGGTTGACCCGCGCGGTGTAGAGGTCGTTGCTCCCGCCCAGGCAGAGCAGGTCGGTGGCGTTGAGCCAGGCGAGCGGGTCGCAGTGGCGCAGGCCGCCGTCGCGCATGACGATCCTCATGCCGAACGGCAGCTGGAGCGGAGCGTCCTCGTAGCGCTCCACCGTGTTCGCGAGGAGCTCGAGCTCGGCCCCTTGGAACAGGTTCCACCCCACGGCCACCCGGCTGGGGTTGGCCGCGAACCTCCCGGAGGGATGGATGGTGCCCGGGCAGAGGACGGCGACCGAGCCCACGACGCGGTAGAAGGTGGACTCGTGCCTGTTGTTGAAGCAGGCCAGGCTCACCCTGCGCGGAGTCAGCCGGCCGTCCGGGCCCGCCGAGAAGAACTGCTGGGAGTCGCGCAGGAACCAGAACGACCCGTCGGGCGCGAACCCGGGGTTCTCGTCGGAGAACGTCTCCTTGACGTATCCCTTCTTGTTCGACCGGTCGGTGAGGTCCACGAACGTCCCGGTGCCGAGGTCGAGCCAGCCGACGTGCGTCGGGTCGCTGTCGGAGGGGAAGTCCACCTGGACGGCGATCCGGCGGCCGTCCGGTGAGATCGGGTTGACGCCGGGATCGACCTCTTCGTCGCACGGGCTCTGGACGACGGCCTTCTCCCCGCCCGCCTTCGCGGCGATCTCGGTCAGGAGCGGCGCGAGCGTCACGCTGGAGAAGTCGGCGACAGGGGTACGGAACGCGTCGTCGTAGGCCGTGGCCCGCCACCCGTCCTCATTCCACGAGCAGGCGACCGGCCCCTGGGCGGCGAGCACGGCCGGTAAGCGCTTCGCCGTCTCGGCCAGTGCCGTCTTCCTGGCGTCCGGGGTGACGGAGACGCGCGGGCTGGGCTGTGACAGGGCGGCGGGGCGGGGGGCCGCCGAACAGCCGGTGGCCGCCAGGAGGATCGCGACGGCCGTCACCGGCCAGCCACCTCTACGGGAACGCATCCAAGGGCTCCTTCACGCCTTCAATGATGATCCATAAAAGAGTGAATACCATTAACCATGTATCGACCCTTCACTGCAAGTCGCCGGGGCCGCCGAGACCCGACAAGATGGTCGGGTGACAGCGTTGACGCGACGGGAACGACTGCGGGCCGAACTCGAACGTGAGGCCAAGGTCGTCGCCCGCAGGATCGCCGCGGAGGAGGGCATCGCGGGCCTCACCCTCGCCGCCGTGGCCCGCGGCGTCGGCGTGACGCCCCCGGCCCTCTACCGCTACTTCAGCGGCAGGGCGGGCCTCGTACGCGCCATCTACGACGACATCACCGCGGAGTTCATCGACACCGTGGAGCGGGCCGTGCGGCGCCAGGACCCTGACGACCTCAGCGCCCAGCTGCACGCCGGCACCCAGGCCGTGCTCGACTGGTCGGTGGCCAACAAGGTCGAGTTCGACCTGCTCATGGGCGCCGGCTACGCCAAGGTCGCCGCGTCGGAGGAGGGCATCCCGGTGGTCATCGCGCGCGAGCTGGGCGGCCTGTTCGGGCGGCTGTTCGCCCGTCTGTGGAACGAGGGCCGGCTGGCCTGCCCGGCGGACGAGGAGATCGACCCCGTGCTGGCGGCACAGCTGCGCACCTACCGCTCGGAAGTCGGCCTGGAGTTCCCCATCGGCGTGGCGTTCCTCATGGTCGTCTGCTGGCGGCAGATCTACGGGCTGGTCTGCATGGCCGTCTACGGACACCACGGATTCGCCTTCGACGACCCGCAGCCGCTCTTCGACCACATGATGGACGACCTGCTCGGCCTCCTCGGGCTCACCCGGAGCCCCGACCTGCGCCTGTCGTGAACGACTGTCCTGGAATTGGTCCAAGCTTCGGAGAGAGGACGCCTCATGCCCTTAGCCGCAGCCCGGCCGCCCTGGGCGGTGTCACCGTCGTCACCGCGATGCTTCTCACCGCCCTCCCCGCGACCGCCGTGGCAGCGCCCCCCTCGACCGCCCAGGCGGGCGCGACCGAGGACGGGGTCGACCGCCGAGTGCTGCTGACCAAGGCGGATCAGCCCCCGGTCGGCGAGTCGTACGGGGACCCATGGGTCAACCCGTACTCCGAGCCCGGCGTCACCGGCCCGTCCTGCTGGGAGTACGGGCGCGGCACGGGCGCGAGCGCCGGCATCAGCGCCAGGTTCTCCACGCCGACGTGGTTCCACTCCTACAACGACGTCTGGGTCTTCCCGAGCGCGGACGACGCGGCGGCCTTCGAGCGGCGGTGGCGGGCCGACCTGGCCACCTGCGTCGACCGCAACCCGCCCGGCGAGAGCGGCACGGCGGTCTCCGAGGTCGCCAAGGTGGGTGAGGCGGACGGCGTGGAGATCCTCCGCGTCACCGCCGCCACCAACCCGTACTCGACCATGACGTACCACTTCTGGGTCGCCATGGTCCGCCAGGGCCGCGCCGTGTACGCCGTCCAACTCCTCGACTACCGGCACGGCGATCCGCAGCCCGTGCCCTTCGACGGCACCGTCGCCAAGATCAAGGCCAAGCTGGCCGCGTACTACCCCTGATACCGCCCCTGGCGACCGCCTCCCCGAGTAGGGCGGCGGTCGCCGTACCGGAAAGTGAATTGATCGGATCTGCGGCTGATGTCACCATCCTCGGATGAACGAAGAGGAGCTGCGGCAGATCGAGGCGAACGTCAGCCTCGCCATCGACCGGCTCGGGCCGGTGAGCGACGTGGACTTCGGTCTCAACGAGGAGTCGGTCGAGTGGGTGGATGGCTTCATCGAGCGCCAGCGGTCGCGCCCCGACTTCGATCCGGAGCAGATCGGCGGCCTGGTCGGCGTGCTCGGCTCGTTCCTGGGCGCATGCATCGTCGCCGCTACGGGCGGCAGCTGGTGCAGGTCAGAGGATGACGGGTGGGGGGTGCTCCTTCCGGACGGCAGCGTGGCCTTCCCGTTCGTGAAAGTGCGCAAGCAGTTCCGTTCCGGGGCGGAAGACGGCGAGTCGATCGCCAGTTTCTACCGGGTCGCAGTCGGCTTCGTCGCCACGGGGAAGCTGCGGCCGCCTCGAACGCCTCGATGATCCGGTAGGCGACCCGCTGATGGGATCTCCAGGGACGACGGGCGGAGATCATCTTCTTCTACTACCGGTACGACCAGTTCGTCCTCGCCGCCGACACGTTCGGCTGGGGCGTCGACCGGGCCGTCCGGTGGATCACCGGGCAGATCGAGGCGGCGATTTTGAAGGGTTGAGCGGCTGGCGCAGCCAGGATCCGCTCCACTCGCCGTTACCGGGATCCATCACGGGCTCCACTGGGATCAGGTGAGCGGAGGCGGTGGCCCCCATCTCGGCGAACGGCTGCCGCACGGTTGACTCCATGGAGCGATCATCACGTTGGGTTGCCATTCGGCCGCACACCGTTACCATCGCGATAGGACCACCGTCCCTTCCCCCGATCATGGAGTGCCGCATGGAACGAACGGTTCTGGCCGCCGTCACCGAACGCCCCGACGCCGATTCGGCGCTCGCCGAGCAGCTCCGCCGCGTGTGCGCGGCGATGGACGAGCTCGGTCTCCAGGTGCGCTGGACCCATCGGGCCGAGGACGCCCTGGCGGTGGTCGGGTCGGACGCGTCGCTGACGGCGGTCCTCGCGGCATGGGAAGCGCCGGGGGCCGAGGAACTGCTGGGCGCGGTGGCCCGGCGCTTCCGCGGCCTGCCCGTCTTCCTGATGACCCAGGAGCAGGAGCTCCCGCTCTGGGTGTACGAGGTCATCCAGGGCTACGTCTTCCCGCTGGAGGACACCCCGCGCTTCATCGCCGGGCGCATCGCCTACGCGGCCGACCAGTACGCCGAGAAGATCCTTCCGCCGTTCTTCGGCGCGCTGCGCCGCCTCGAGGATCACCACCGCTACTCCTGGCACACGCCGGCGCACGCCGGCGGCGTGGCGTTCCTCAAGTCGCCGGTGGGCCGGGCGTTCTTCGACTTCTACGGTGAACGCCTGCTCCGCACCGACCTGTCCATCTCCGTCGCCGAGCTCGGCTCGCCGCTCGACCACACCGGCCCCATCGGGGATGCCGAGCGCAACGCCGCCCGCGTCTTCGGCGCCGACCGCACGTTCTTCGTGGTCAACGGCAACTCCACCGCCAACCGCATCGTCGGCCACCACGCGATCGCCCGTGACGACACCGTGCTGGTGGACCGCAACTGCCACAAGTCCGTCCAGCACGCGCTGGCCATCAGCGGCGCCCGCCCGGTCTACCTCGTGCCCGAGCGCAACGGGCTCGGGCTGGCGGGCCCGGTCCCGCCGGCCGCGCTGGAGGCGGACGCGGTCCGCGCGCGGGTGGCCGCACATCTCCTCGCCACGGGCGGCCCGTCGTACGCGGTGATCACCAACTCCACGTACGACGGGGTGTGCTACGACGCGGTGCGGGTCGGCGAGCTGCTGGGCGCCAGCGTGCCGCGGCTGCACTTCGACGAGGCGTGGTTCGCCTACGCCCGGTTCAACCCGCTCTACGCCGGCCGGTACGGCATGGCCATCGACGAGCGCACGCTGCCCGGCCCCGATCGCCCCACCGTGTTCGCCACCCAGTCGACGCACAAGCTGCTGGCCGCGCTGTCGCAGGCGGCGATGCTGCACGTCCGCCCCGCGGAGCGGGCCCCGATCGACTACGACGCGCTGAACGAGACCTATCTCATGCACGCCTCCACGTCGCCGCTCTACCCGATGATCGCCTCGCTGGACGTCGCGGCGGCGATGATGGACGGCCCGTCGGGGCCGTTCCTCACCGGGGAGGCGATCGTCGAGGCGGTCCGGTTCCGCCAGGCGATGGTGCGCCTGGCCGCCCGCCTCCGCGAGGACGGCCGGCGGCCCGGCTGGTTCTTCGGCGTCTGGCAGCCCCCTGCGGTCACCGATCCGCGCACCGGCGAGACCGTCTCGTTCGCCGACGCGGACCCGGCGCTGCTGTGCGCCGAGCCCCGGTGCTGGACGCTGGAGGCGGGAGCCGAGTGGCACGGGTTCGACGGGATGTCCGAGGGCTACTGCCTGCTCGACCCGGTCAAGGTGACGATCACCTGCCCGGGCGCCGACGCCGCCGCGGGCACGCTCGAGTGGGGCATCCCGGCCCGCGTCGTGGCCGCCTACCTGGAGCGGCGCGGCATCGTGGTGGAGAAGACCGGCGACCACACGTTGCTGGTGCTGTTCTCCATGGGGATCACCAAGGGCAAGTGGGGCACGCTGATCGACGCGCTCACCGACTTCAAGAACGCCTACGACGACGACCTGCCCCTGGCGGAGGTGCTGCCCGGCTTCGGGCCGCCCGCGATCTCGTTGCAGAAGTTCTGCACGCTGGCCCACGAGCGGCTGCGTGACTCCGAGGTCGGGAAGCTGCTCGACCAGGTCTTCACCACGCTGCCCGAGCCCGTGTCCACCCCCGCCGACTGCTACCAGGCCATGATCCGGGGCCGCACCGAGCGCGTCCCGCTGGACGCGCTGCCGGGCCGGGTCGCCGCGGCCACGGTGGTGGTCACCCCGCCCGGGATCCCCATGCTGATGCCCGGCGAGGCGACCGGCCCGCACGACGGCCCGCTGATGACCTATCTGCGGGCCCTGGAGGACTTCGACCGGGCCTTCCCCGACCTGGCCACCGACATCCACGGCGCGCACCGTGACGGCGACGGCCGCTACTGGGTGGAGGTCCTCAAGAACTGACCACGTGCGCGCTTTCTAGGCCGGCAAAAATGGATCATGTAGGGTGAGCCCGGCATATCCCCCCGACGGCCTGGAGTTCGCCGTGCCGCACATGTCCCGTCGCCAGGTTCTCTCCCTGATCCCCGCCGCCGGCCTGCTCGCCGCGGCCGCTCCCGTACGTGCCGCGGCGGGGATCGATCACGCGCGGCTGATCGCCAACACCGTGGCGATCTTCGCGGGGACCCCGGAGGTCAACGCCCGGCCCGAGGTCGCCGCCAAGCTCGCGGCGATCCTCGGCACCGCCAGGCAGCGGCTGGCGGCCATGGACAAGGCGGGCGAGGGCGAGCTGTTCTCCGGATTGAAGCTCGGCACCGACGACGTCAACCTGCGGCTGGCCTACCAGTACCTGTACGAGATCGCGCTCGCCACCCGCACGCCGGGCGGCGCGCTGGACGGCGACGCCGCCGCCCAGCGGCGGGTCATCGACGGTCTGGTGTGGCTGCACGAGCGCTACTTCGGCGACCAGGCGGCGGGCTACTACGGCAACTGGCACAACTGGGAGATCGGCATCCCCACCCACGTCAGCAGGACGCTGGCCCTGCTGGCCGAACGCGTGCGGGACGAGCGGCCCGACCTGACGGCGACGTACCTCGCCTCGATGGACGCCTACCTGCGCAGCGGCAAGGACGGCGACGTCGACCTCGACTCGCGCTTCCACACCGGGGCGAACCTGGCCGACATCACCGCCAACAGGATCGTGCAGGGCGCGCTCACCGGGGACGACGCCCGCGTCGGCAAGGCCATCTCCGACCAGGCCACCGTCTTCGCCACGATCGACCCCTACAACCTCCAGCACGGCAACACCGACGGCTACTACCGCGACGGCTCCTTCATCCAGCACCACTCGGTCGCCTACACGGGCTCGTACGGCAAGGCCCTGCTCACCCGCGTCGTACAGACGCTCAAGACCCTCGAGGGCGCCACCGGCGGCGGCACCTCCGAGGACCTGGCCGGCGTGGTGTACCGCTGGGTCGCCGACGGCTTCGCCCCGCTGATCTTCGAGGGGTGGATGATGGAGATCGTCAAGGGGCGGGCGGTCTCCCGCACCACCACCGGTTACGCCGACGTCTCGGTGATCGTGGAGGCCGTCGCCGACCTGGCCGACCACGTCGAGGGCGCCGCAGCTCTCGCCCTGAAGAAGTACGTCAAGTTCCTGTCGGCCGCCGACACCTCGGCCTTCGTCTCCCCGGTCAGCGTCGCCCGCTACGCGGCCATCCGCGCCGACTCCGCCATCGCGGCCGCCGACCTGAATCCGGCCGAGCGCTGCGTGGCGTTCAACGCCATGGACCGGACGGTCCACCGGCGCCCCGGCTACGCCTTCGCCCTGGCGCGCAGCTCCGACCGGATCAGCAAGTACGAGTACATGAGCGGCGAGAACCTCATGCCCTGGTTCCAGGGCGACGGCGCGTACTACCTGTACCTCGCGGGCGAGGACCAGCGCGAGGTCTTCGGCGTCGACTACTACACGGCCGTCTCGCCGTACCGGCTGGCCGGGATCACCGCGCCGGTGGAGGAGCGGCGGACGGTGCCCGAGCTGTACGGCCGCCTCTGGTACGAGAACCCGGGGCACCCGCTCAACTTCACCTCCTCCTCGGAGTCCCAGAACACCTACGTGTACTTCCCCCGCGGCGGCAACGCCTTCTCCGGCGGCGCGACGCTCGGCGCGTACGGCGCGGCCGGCATGGTCCAGTCCGACGACGCCGCCTACACCGCCAAGCAGGCGGGCATCCTGCCCGACGACTTCGTCGTCTACCGCAACGCCCGGGCGACCAAGTCCTGGTTCATGCTGGACGACGAGATCGTGGTGCTGGCCGCGGGCGTCTCCGGCCAGGGCGGGCGCGACGCGGTGACCACCGTGGACAGCCGCATCGCCGCACCCGGCGACGCGGTCGCGCTCACCGGCGAGAGCTGGGACGGCGGGGCCTGGCAGGCGGGCGGCAGCACGCCGCCGCGCTGGCTGCGCTACGCCAACGGCACCCGGCGTACCGCGATCGGCTACGCCTTCCTCACCCGCCAGCCCGTCGCGGCCGGGCTGGAGACGGTGACCCGCAGCCGCCAGGTGGTGCGCACGTCCAACCCCGCCACCGCCGTGACCAAGAACGTCTTCACCGCCTCCATCACCCACCCCGCCACCGGTCACCTCACCGCACTGGCCTACGCCCTGGTCCCGAACGCGACCGAGGCCCGCCTGCGCGGCTACCCGCACGGGCCGCTCGCCGTCCTGGCCAACGACCGCCACGTGCAGGCGATCAAGCACAGGACCCTCGGGATCGTCGCCGCCAACGTCTTCGCCGACGGCCCCCGCCCGGTGGAGCGCCTGCTCGTCGACGGCCCCGCCTCGGTCATCGTCCGGTACGGCGAGCGCACGACCATCGCCCTGTCCGACCCCACGATGCGGCGTGACCGCGTCAGCGTGGTCCTGCACGGCGCGCCGCTCCGCCTCGCCGCGGCCGACGACGGGGTGACGGTACGGCGCGTGCCGGGCGGCACCCTGGTCCAGGCCACGACCCGCCACTCCCACGGCCGCACCTTCACCGCCACCCTGCGCTGAGGCGGCTCAGTACCCCCGCACCTGAGGCCAGGCCAGCTCGAACCCGTCGGCGACCAGCTCGGCCTGGAACCGCTCGAGCGCGGCCGGGTCCTCGTGCACCTGCGCCGGCTCGAGCCCGTACCGCAGGCAGTGCGCCGCCAGGGCGCCGGCCGCCTCGCCGGCGTTCCACTCCACCGGGTGCAGGCGGTAGCAGCCGTTGGTGATGTGCGTGGTGCCGAGGTTCTTCCCGGCGGCCAGCACGTTGCGCACGCGCACGGGCAGCAGCGTGCCCAGCGGGATCTGGAACGGGCAGCTCGCCACGTCGATGTAGTTGTCGCCGCCGGTGGAGGGGTGCAGGTCGATGCGGTACATCCCGACGCCCACGGTGTCGGGGTAGGCGACCGCGCCGTGCTCGCCGCGCACCGCCAGCGACAGGTCCTGCTCCACGACCGTGCGGCGGGCGCGGATGCGCCGCGACTCGCGGATGTAGGGGCTCTTGGCCAGGCCGTCGGCGGTGCCCATGACGTCGGGGCGCAGCCGCAGCCCCGGCCAGCCGGTGCCGCCGTCGGGCCGGGGCGCCTCCGTCTGCAGCCAGTAGAGCATGCTGAGCGCCTGCTCCCTGGCGCCCTGGAGGTGCAGGGCCCGCTCGGCGTCGGAGACCCCGATCAGTGGGCCGGGCAGGTAGTCGATCTGCGGCCAGTTGACGATGACGACGTCGCTGGCCGCGAAGCCGGGCTCGAACACCTCCCGGCACAGGACGCGCCGGAACACCCACAGGTCCCTGTCGCCGGGGTCGAGGCTCTGGTCGGCGACGACCGGCCCCGAGGAGGCGTGCGGCACGAACGTGCGCGGCTTCGGCTCCAGCGTGCGCGGGTCGGGCGCCACGAGGCTGAGCAGCCGGTCCGGCCAGAACGGCGGCTGGTAGTCGCGCCAGAAGGCGTACTCCTTGGGCCGGTCGATGGTGTGGTCCTCGCCGTCGCGGTGCTCGATGGCGAAGACCCAGGAGAACGCCTGCATGTTCGCCGGCTGGGCCTGCGCGGGCGCGCTGGGCTCGCCGGTCTCCGCGGCCGGCTCGAAGCCGGTGACGTGCTCGATCCCGGCCAGCGGCAGCAGGTCGCCCAGCTCGGTGGCGTCCAGCACGTACGGCGCCCGGACATGGAACAGCTCTCCGTCCGGCCCCGCGAAGCTCACTCCGGTCACGCGGTCGCCGTCCACGTCGGCGGCCACCGGCCGGTGCAGGTAGCGGATCGTCAGCCGCCCGGCCGCGAGATAGGGGCCGACCATGGCGGCCAGCACCGCGGCGGCCACCCGCGGCTCGCAGCAGAGCCTGCTGACCGTGCCGCGCCCCGGGTTGAGGTCGGGCGCCTCCAGCGACTGCCTGGTCAGCGGGTACCAGGCCCGGTAGTGATCGCGGATGGCCGCGCGCAGTCGGCGGTAGGAGCGGGTCGCGCCGAACTGCTCGATCCACGGATGCTCGTCCGGCGGCACGCCCTGGCTGGTGAGCTGCCCGCCCAGCCAGTCGCTCTCCTCGGTGAGCACGACGCTACGGCCCCGCCGCAGCGCCGCCAGCGCCGCCGCGACCCCGCCCATCCCGCCCCCGACCACCAGCACATCGGCCTCGGCCCCCGTCATGCGTCACCTTTCTCGAAGAAACTTTTCTCGAAGAAGTCGACCTCGCCGCGTTCCATGAGGACGATGAGGCTCAGCAGCGCGCCCCAGGTCTGGAACGGCTCGCTGTTCGGCTTGTCGCAGGCGCCGCCGTGCACGCTGGAGTAGTTCTCGTGCACGTGGCGGTGCTCGTTCCATTCCTTCAGCACCAGCCGGGAGCTGCCTTCGGCCAGCCACGCGGCCGCTTCGCGCTCGCCCGCGCGCAGCAGCCCCAGGTAGACGAGGAAGTTCACCGGCGGCCACGCCCGGCCCGCCCAGTAGCTGCCTTCGCCGATGTCGACCGGCTCGCTGCGCGGTGAGGTCGGCAGCACCCATGCGCCGCCGAAGCCGTCGTCGCTCATCAAGTAAGACATCATGCGCCGCGTCCGTTCCCCCGCGCCGACCCCGGCCAGCAGGGGGTAGAAGCTCATGGTGGACAGCCGCTCGGTCGGCAGCCCGGTGTCGGTGCGCCGGCTGCGGTAGAGGCCGCTCGGCTCGTCCCACAGCGACTCCATCGCCGCCACGACGGCCGCGTGCCGTTCGCGCAGCTCCGCCGCGGCCTCCCGGTCGCCGAGGACGTCGGCGATGCCGGCCAGCGCCTCGCAGTCGGCCGCGTACAGGCTGTTCAGTCCCACGTCGTGCGCGGCGAGCAGGCTCTTGCGCTGGTCGAAGGGCACGTCCTCGAAGACGGGGTGGTTGTCCCAGCCGGTCTCGCAGGTCGCGCCGAAGTGCTGGTGGATGCGGGGGATGTCCTGCGGCGAGGGGAACTCGGGGTCGAAGTACGTCGACCCGGCGCAGAGCAGGCCGCCGTCCCTGCGCACCCGCCACCACCACCGGTTCCAGGACAGCAGCGGCTCGAAGGTCTCCTCCAGGAACCACCGGTCGCCGAACCTGCGGTAGAGCTCGCGGGTCACCAGCGAGCCCACCGGAGGCTGGGACCCGTCGTAGGTCTTGCGGCCGGTGCCCTGCTCGACGTTCGGGACGAAGCCCTCCGGCGTCAGCGCCCGGAGCATCTCGACGGTGTTGACGTAGGCGAGCTCCTTGCTCGACACGGCCGCCAGCAGCGCGTTGAAGAACGCGTCCCAGCAGAACAGGGCGTAGCCGCCGCGCTTGCCGACGTTCCAGAACCGGCTGACGGTCGTGACCACGCGGGAGCGCGACGGCTCGTAGATCGTGTTCCAGGAGATGGCGTCCCTGACGATCTCGCGGTGCTGCGCCACGGGGTCGGTGCCGGCCGCCCCGATCCCGTCGGAGGCGCGGGCGACGATCTCCGCGATCTCCGCCAGGTCGCGGGGGCGGCCGGTGCTGATCCCGACGGCGCCGGTCAGCTCCATGGCCAGGTACGGCCCGTCCACGTCGGCGTAGGGGTCGTCGATGTGCGGGGCCGTGCAGAAGACCTGGACGGTTCCGTCGGGTCCTTCGGCGGTGATCCGGTCGCCCTCGCGGGTGACGGAGCCGGGCCGGTTCCACAGATAGGCGACGCCGGCGGTCAGCAGCGCGCTCCTGCGCTGGTTGGCGGTGGGCGTCACCAGCGCCACCAGGTCGTCGCCCGCGTGCGCGGTCTGCACCCGGATCGTGATGCCCGCCCACGTCACTGCCGTCTCGGTGTAGCTGCCGTCGTAGGCGTGCCGGCCCAGGGTGACGGTCTCCGCGCCCTCGGTGCGGCGGCCGATCTGCGCCGTACGCAGTGACGTGCCCCGGTAGTACTCCTTCAGGCCGAGGGACAGGCCGAGCGCGTCGGGGAGGAGCACCTGGGTGAGCACGCTCCGCGTGTCCCAGGTGTTCCACCCCCGGGCGAGCGAGGCCTGAACGTGGGCGTAGTTCGTCATGTGTTCCCTTGTGTCGGTATCCACACGCGCATGGCGTGCGGGCCGCGGTTGGCCCAGGCGTAGTAGGGGATCAGCGTGAGGTCCGTGGTACGCGGCGGCGGGACCGGCTGCCCGTAGGGGCGGTAGGGGGAGTCGGCGGGCCCCGTCGCGAGCACGCCTGCGGCTCGGAGCACGGTCACGCCGTCGAGCAGGTCCGGCCGGTGTTCGGGCCGCGGCGGCGTGGTGGGGTCGATGCGGAGGTCCTCCAGCACGACGCCGGACGGCTGGTCGGGCTCCTCGATCGCGTACACCAGCGGCCCGCGGGTGACGGCGACGCACCCGCGCGCCGCGTCCACGCGGTCATCGGCCACCAGGAGCCGGGCGGGCATGGGCATCCGCAGCGCCACCCGGTCGCCGGCCTGGAACACCCGCCGGACGCGGGCGTAGCCGCCGGGCGCCACCGGCTTGCCGTCCACGGTGGAGCCCTCGGCCCAGTCCGGTACGCGCAGCGCCAGCTCCACCTCCCGCCGGGGCGCCTCTCGTACGGTCACCGTGACCAGGCCGTCCCACGGGTACTCGGTCTCGACGTCCACGGTGAACCCGCCGGAGGTCAGCGTGCTGCGGGCGTACAGGTGCACCTGGAGCCCGTCCTCCGTGCCGGTGGCCAGGTACGCGGGGAGGCCGGCCAGCGTACGCATCACGTTGGGCGGGCAGCAGGCGCAGTTGAACCACGGACGGCGGCCGTGCGCCGGTGACCGCTGCACGTCACCGCGTGCGCCGGTCCGCCGGTGCAGCGTGTTGACGTAGAAGTACTCCGCTCCGGCCAGCGACACCGCGGGCAGCAGGGCGTTGTACAGCAGCAGCTCGATCTGGTCGGCGTAGGCGGATTCGCCGGTGGCCAGCAGCAGCCGCCACGCCCACTGCATCGTCCCGATCGCGGCGCAGGTCTCCGCGTACGCGCGATCGGGCGGCAGCTCGTACGCCTCGCCGAACGCCTCGCCGTCCCAGCGCGAGCCGACCGCGCCGGTGACGTGCTGCTTCCGGCGGCGCATCGTGTCGTACTGCCGGCGCACCGCGGCCAGCAGCTCGGCGTCGCCGGTCTCGATGGCGACGTCAGTGGCGCCGGCGGCGAAGTAGACGGCGCGCACGGCGTGCCCCTCCGGTGCAGCCGCCTCGCGTACGGGCAGCCGGTCGGAGTAGTGGGCCGGGTCGCCGTAGTGGGAGGGGTCGAAGCCCGGTTTGGTGGCGCGGCCGTGCCCGCGGGCTTCGACGAAGTGACGGGCCAGGTCGAGGTAGCGGCGCACACCCGTCTGCCGGTACAGCTCCACGAGCGCCATCTCCACGACGGGGTGCCCGTCCAGCCGGTCGGGGCTGAAGGTGTCGGCGAGGTGGTCGGCGAAACGGGTGGCGACCTCCAGCAGGTGCGTCTGGCCGGTCGCCCGGGCCGCGGCCACGGCCGCCTGGAAGAGGTGGCCGGCGCAGTAGTGCTCGTGGCTCGACCACAGCCGCTCGTACCGTTCCTCGCCGCGCAGCTGGATGGCGGAGTTGAGATAGCCGTCGTCGCACTGCGCCGCCGCGATCGTCCGGCTGAGGGCGCGCAGCCGCTCCAGCAGCGCTTCGTCGGGGCTGCGCGCGTACTCCCAGGCGACCGCCTCCAGCCATTTGTAGACATCGGAGTCGCGGAAGCTCGCTCCCTGGGCCGCGCCCGTGCTCTCGCCCGCGGCGATCCGGAGGTTGCCGATGCTGCCCGCCTCGACGAGCCGTTCGTGTCCGAGGGGGATCGCGGCCCGGTTGGCCTCCAACCGGCGGGCCCAGAACCCGCCGGTCACCCGGTTGGTGGCGAGCGGGCGCAGGGCCACCGCGGTGGCAGGGCTCGGGACGGCCGTCACAGGGGTGCCGCCTGCCGCCGGAACCGTACGGCGTCGGCGATGACGTAGCCGTCGGCCGCGTCGCTGAGCTCGACGTATCCGGCGAGGCCGGCCTTGAAGGAGAAGGTGCCCAAGGAGACCCATTCGCCGGTGCGGGGGTCCGGCACGCCGCGGTTGCGCTGGTTGACGGTCACCGAGGTCGTGCCTGAGGCGTGGTGGACGACGTACTTGGCGTTGGTCGCCCGGTTGGGGTCGGCCGTGTAGGAGACGAGCACCTCGTACCGGTCGTCGCCCGGGAGGGCCGGCCGCCACCGCGCCACGTTCGCGCCGGTGCCCTTGGCGTGCGTCAGGTAGTTGAAACCGTAGTACCCGGGGATGCTTCTGCCGTTCGGCCAGGTGCCGGTGACCTCGAAGCCGAGCCCGCCGTTGTCGACGGTGACCTCCTCTCGGACGTCCGGTGACGCGGATGCCTGGATGAGGCTCAGCTGGTCGAGCGAGATGGTCGTGCCGCCGCCCCGGCCGGGGCCGGCCAGCGTGAAGCGGATGGTGTGCTGGCCGGCCCGAAGCGACATCCGGCCCAGCAGGGCGACGTCGTAGCCGTCGCCGCGGAAGGCCGTCAGGTCCACCGTGGAGGTGCGGGGCTTCTTCCCGTCCACGGTCACCGTCATGAGACCCCCGCCGGCTGACCGGTAGTAGCGCAGCCATAATTCGTGCGTACCGTCCTGGGCGACGGTGAAGGGGTACTCGATGTAGTCGCCGGTCGCGGCGGGCAGGAAGAGCGCGCGGGCGCCGCCGCGCGCGGTGGCCTCGAGCACCACCGACACCCGTCCGCCTGACCGGCGGGCGCGCACTGCCGGGACACCCAGGTCGTGTGTGCTCTCGGTCAGGCTGGGGCCGGTGGCCAGGCTGTCGCGGCCGCGCGTCAGCCACTCCAGGTTGAAGCGGGCGGCGGCCACGCGGCGCGGGGTGCCGTCGAGGTCGCCGTCGCAGCCGTACAGGAGCACGATGGTGCCGTCCGACAGCGACGCCAGGTCCGAGTAGTACCCGCGGCCCGGGTTGACCGACCGGCCGTACCTGAAGGAGTAGCCTTCGTCGTAGCTCACCGCGACGGTCATGTTCCAGCGCATCGGCGCGTCCGGCCGGCTGAACAGCACGCGGTTGACGTTCTGGCTGCCCGGCCCGCCGGTGTAGCGGACGAGGCTGCTGTCGACGCCGTTGAAGAGGCCGGGGCTGAAGTCCATCCTGGGCGGCGACCAGGTCAGGCCGCCGTCATCGCTGACCGCGGTGTCGCGGGGCCAGTCGTTGCCCGAACCGGGCCGGCTGTTCATCACCACCCTGTCGTCCGCGCGCTGCACCAGCCGGGCCTCTCCGACGACGGGGTAGCCCTCGCCCATCGGCACCTCGCCGCCGGCCTGCCAGGTGCGGCCGTGGTCGTCGCTGTAGACGGTCGAGACGCCGTAGTGGCGGTCGGCTGTGGGGACGCCGGTGATGATGGTCCGGTGGGAGACGGTCAGGAGCAGCCGGCCGGAGTCGAGCTGGATGCCGTGACCCGGCCCCGGGCCGTGCATCGCCCAGTTGTACGGGAAGTGGTCGAAGAGGCCGGTCAGGTCGCGCCGCTCGCCCCAGGTGAGGCCGCCGTCCGTGCTGGAGATGACGTGGAAGGTGCTGGAGTCGGCGGAGCAGCTGGTGTTCTCCGGCAGCCGCACGCAGTTCCCGTGGAACAGGAAGACCTCGCCCGTCACCCGGTCCACCACGAAGGTGGGGTTGGACCAGCACTGGCCGGCGTCGGCGAGCGCCACCGCCTGGGACGCGCTCCAGGTCTGGCCCTTGTCGGTGCTGCGGCGGACGAGCAGGTCGTGCGGTCCGGCGTCGCAGTTCTCGTGCCGGCCCTCGGTGCAGGCCAGGATCGTGTCGTCGGGCAGGACGGCCAGGCCGTACACGTGGTAGCTGGCCAGCGGGTCCACGGCGGTGTCCCACAAGGTGGTCTCCGCGAAGAACGGCGCGGCTCCGGCAGTGGTGTCCGCTGTGGGGGAGGCCGCCGCGGGGGAGGGGAAGGCGGTCGCGGCGGCGCCTGCGGCGAGCCCGAGGGCGAACGTCCGCCGGCTGATGGGCATGGTCATGCGACTCTCCTGGGGCGAGGGCCGGTTCAGGGGGATTGACGTGCTGCCGGCAGCGCGGCCGGCCGTACGAGGTCGTGCAACGGGGCCAGCGCGGTACGCAGCGCGGCGAGCTCGGTGTCGTCGAGCGGCAGGAACGGCGCCGCCGCGTGCGGCGGGCAGAGCCCCAGCAGGTGGAGCGCGGTCTTCATCACGACCACCCCGCTGGCTCCCGGCCGGATGCCGAAGAGCGCGGCCAGCCGGTCCACGTCGTGCTGCAGCGCGCCGGCGGCGGCGTGGTCTCCGTCGCGGGCCGCCCTGAACAGCCCGGCGCACAGAGCAGGCGCGAGCATGCCCACGCCCGGCACCAGCCCGGCGGCCCCCAGGCGCAGCCCCTCGGCGAGCTGCCGCTCCGCGCCCTGGGCCACCTGGAAACCGGGCCGTTCCCGGGCCAGGGCGCAGAACTGCCCGAACAGGGCTGCGTCGCCCGAGCTGTCCTTCAAGCCGATGACGGCCGGCTCGTCGAGCAGGCGGCGCACCACGGACACGGGGATGGGGTTACCGGTGTACCCGGGACTGTTGTAGATCACCACGGGCCGGCCGTGGTGGGCGGCGTCGCGGAAATGCGCGCGCAGCTCCCGTTCGGTGTGCCGGAAGTAGGTCGGCGCGAGCACCACCACGGCGGCCAGGTCGAGGCCGGCCAGGCACTCGATGCGCCGCAGGGTCTCGCGGGTGCCCGCGCCTGTCGCGCCGACCATGATCCGGGCGGACGCTCCGGCCAGCTCGCGCCACATGGCCGACACCTCCGCCGCGTACCCCCGGACCTCGTCCGGGGTCAGCAGCGGGCCCTCGCCGTTGGTGCCGGCCAGCATCAGCGTGGTGACGCCGCCGGCCGCGAGGTGGGCCAGCAGCGGCCGGACGGCCGGCGGGTCGGGGCGACCGCGCCGGTCGAGCGCGGTGACGAGCGGGATGACCAGCCCGGTGACCGGATGGTCGGAGCGGTCGATGACGGTGGCCATGGCACCTCCCTCGGCGAGTGATCCGGACGGTACCGGCGATCAATCCGGGGAGTCCAGAGGCTAATAGGTATTAGCATTTCTGTTCCGTTTGGCGCGCACAATCTTGCCCAGCTCCATTGACACCTCACGGGAGGGAAAGCCAAACTGTGCATTCATCTCGTTAGGCGCATTAGCAGGAGGCCCGGATGAGTCGCGGACCGGTGCGGAGGCCGACCCAGGCCGACATCGCGCGCCTCGCGGGGGTCAGCCAGGCCACCGTCTCGCTCGTGCTGAACGAGCGCGACTCGGATGTCCGGATCAGCCCCACGACCCGGGAGCGCGTGCTGGCCGCGATGCGCGAGTGGGGCTACGTCGCCAACGCCTCGGCGAGGTCACTTGCCGGCGGCCAGAACAAGATCATCGGAGTGCACACCTTCGAGCCGGTCTTCCCCACGACCAGCGTCGACTTCTACTTCCCGTTCCTGCTCGGCATGGAGCAGGCGGCCGCCGAACTCGGCTACGACCTGCTGCTGTTCACCAGCGCCGGCGGCGAGCGTCAGGTGTTCCGCGACGGGTCGACGCGGCTGTCGCTGGCGGACGGCGCGCTGCTGCTCGGGCGCGACCCCAACGTCGAGGAGATCGAACGGCTGCGCGACACCGGTTTCCCGTTCGTCTACGTAGGACACCGGGAGGTGTCCGGAGCGCCGGTCTCCTATGTGGCGGCCGACTACGCCGGAGCGACCCAGCAGCTCACAGAGCGGCTCTTCGAGCTCGGGCACAGGCGCGTCGCGTACGCCCGGATCGGGGACGGCGACGCCCAGCCCAGCCGGGACCGGGAGAAGGGATTCCGGCGGGCGATGCCCGCCGGCGAAGCCAGGCGGCTCACGGGCCCGGTGTGGACGCTGGAGTCCCCCGACGACGTGGCGGGCCTGCTGGCGGAGATCCGGCACGGCGGGATCACCGCGGTGGTGGCGGAGCAGGTCCTCCTGGCGGAGGAGCTCCTGGCGTGCGCGCAGCGGGACGGGATGTCGGTCCCGGGCGACCTGAGCGTCGTCGTCCTGGGTGACTCCACCGGCGCCCGCCGTACCGACACGCCGTGGACCGGCCTGGCGGTCCCCCGTGAGGAGATGGGCCGGCAGGCCACCCACCTGCTGGTGCGGCTGCTGGAGACGCCCGAGCCGGACGCCCGCAGAGAGAACGTCGAGTGCCCCCTCATGCCGGGCACGACCGTGGCCCCACCAAGGAGAGAGCAGTGACCAACCCCGCCCCCGACGTGGCGTGCCTGCCGCCCGCCACCCGGTTACCCCCGTCCGCCGCCGCGGGGCGGCCCGCATGATCAGGGTCATCGCCAAGCGGCTGCTCGTGGGTGTGCTGGTGATGTGGGGAGCCGCCTCACTCATCTTCCTCGTCGTCCGGGTCGCCCCGGGCGATCCGGCGACGATCCTGCTGGGCCCGGACGCCGGCCAGGAACAGGTCGCCGGGCTCACCGCGAAACTCGGGCTCGACCGGCCGGTGCTCACCCAGTACCTCAGCTATCTCGGCGACGTCGCCCAGTTGCGTTTCGGCGACTCCTACCGGTTCGATCGGCCGGCGATGTCGGAGGTGGTCGAGCGCCTGCCCGCGACCGCCGATCTGATGCTCGCCTCCACGCTCATCGCCGTCTGCCTCGGCCTCGTGCTGGGGCTGCTGGCAGGCGGCCGCCCGGGCGGCGCCGTCGATCGGCTGGTCACCGCGGGCACCATCGCCCTGCAGTCGTTCCCCACCTTCTGGGTGGGCATCATGCTGATCCTCGTCTTCGCGCTGGCCTTACGCCTGCTGCCCAGTGCGGGGGCGGGCACGCCCGCGCACCTGGTGCTGCCGGCGGTCACGCTGGCCCTGCCGTTCACCGCCATCGTGGCCCGCCTGACCAGGACCAGCGTCGCGGAGACGATGCGCGAGCCGTACATCCGCACGGCCCGCTCCAAGGGCCTGACCGAGCAGCAGGTGCTGGTCGGCCACGCGCTGCGCAACTCGCTCATCCCCGTGGTGACCGTCGTGGGGCTGCACATGGGCGGCCTGATGGGCGGTGCGGTCGTGGTCGAGAACGTCTTCGCCTGGCCCGGGCTCGGGACGCTGGTCGTGGACGCGGTCTCCAACCGCGACTACGCGGTCGTGCAGGCGGCCGTCTTCCTGATCGCGGGCATCGTGATGCTCTTCAACCTCGTCGCCGACCTGCTCTACTCCCAGCTCGATCCGCGTATCAAGCTGGACGGTGCGGCATGACGGCCCTCGCTCCCGTCCGCGGGCGTGCCGGGTCCCGGCGGTGGCCGAGCCGGATCCCCTACGCCGTCCTCGCCCTGTACGTCGTGGTCGGCGGGCTGGGCCCGCTGCTCATCAAGTACAACCCGGTGCGCGTCGCTCTCGACGACCGGCTGCTCAGCCCGGGATCACGGCTCGCGTCCGGGGGGATCGCCTGGCTCGGCACCGACGCCCTCGGCCGTGACGTGCTCGCCCAGGTCGTCTACGGCGCCCGCACCTCGATGATCATCGGTGTGTCGACGGTCGTCGTCTCGTGCGTCGTCGGCGTGGCCATCGGCGTCGTCGCCGGCTACGTGGGCGGCTGGCTGGACACCGTGCTCGCCCGCGGCATCGACATCCTGCTCGCGTTCCCCGCGATCCTGCTGGCCATCGTGATCGCGGGCGCCTTCGAGCGCAGCGTCCTGGTGGTGGTGACCGCGCTCTCCGCGACGGCCTGGATCTCGTTCGCGCGGGTCACCCGCGGGGTCGCCCTGTCGATACGGGAGCGGCCCTGGATCGACGCGGCCCGGGTGCTCGGCGTGCGGCCGGTCGCCATCCTGCTGCGGCACATCCTGCCGCTCACGGCCGGTCCGGTGGTCGCCCTGGCGACGCTGGAGTTCGCTCTCGTCGTGCTGGCCGAGGCCGGGCTCAGCTTCCTCGGCATCGGCCTGCCCAACTCGGCGGTCTCCTGGGGCCAGACCATCGCGAACGGAAAGCAGTACCTCGAAAGTGCCTGGTGGATCTCGACTCTGCCCGGCGTCGCGCTGTCGCTGTTGATCATCAACATCGGGATCCTCGGTGACCAGCTCACCGCCCGGTACGGACGCGGACACCTGAGGTGAGCCGCCGGCCGGCTGACCTCCCTTCCCCTCACAAGCACCCCCGGAAGGCGGGAAGACGTCAATGACCAGACCCCTTGCCTCAGGTAGGCCGCGGCGCGCGGCACTGGCCCTCATCGCCGCGGCGGCCGTCGCGCTCAGCGGCTGCAGCTCCGCCACAGGTGGCGGCAGCAGCGGCAGCGGTGACAGCGGCAGCGGTGGCGAGATCACCGTCGCCGGCACGTACGCGATCGAGAGCCTCGACCCGGACAGCCCCACGGGCGGCGGCGCCACCGGCACCCAGCTCGCATCGCAGGCCATCTTCAGCCGCCTGGTGCGGCCGCGCCCGGACGGCAGCCTGCAGGGTGACCTCGCCACCGAGTGGAAGCCCGACGGCTCCGCCTCGCAGTGGACGTTCACGCTCCGCCAGGGCGTGCAGTTCAGCGACGGCAAGCCCGTCACCGCCGCCGACGTCGTCGCCTCGTTCAAGCGGTTCATCGAGCTCAAGAGCACGAACGCGGCCAACTTCACCGGCTACACGATGACCGCCGCCTCGCCTACCGAGGTGGTGCTGAAGGCCGCGAAACCGGACGCGGCGGTGCCGTACAAGCTGGCCGTCTTCTACGTGATGCCCGGCAGCCTGACCGGCGAGAATCCGGCGTTCTTCCAGAACCCGGTCGGATCGGGGCCGTTCAAGGTCGAGAAGTTCGACCCCTCCGGGACGCTCGTGCTGGTGCCGAACCCCGGCCACTACGGTGGCACGCCCCAGGTCAGGCGGGTGACCATCCGCAAGATGCCCGAGCTCGCGGCCCGGCTGACCGCGCTGCGGACCGGCGAGGCGGACCTCGTCTGGGGCATCCCCGACGACCAGCTCCCCGAGCTGCAGCGCGACTCCGCCCTCAAGGTCGAGACGGTGCCCAGCACCGCCGTGTTCACCATGTGGTTCAACTCCTCCGCGCCGGCGCTGAAGGACGCCAAGGTGCGGCGGGCGCTGTGGCAGGCGGTCGACTTCGCGACCATCATCAAGCGGCTGTACCCGCAGACCGGCACCCTCGCCGACGCCCCCGTCTCGCCCGTCACCCTCGGCCACGTCCCCCAGGAACCCGTCGGCCACGACCCGGCCGCCGCCAAGGCCGCGCTCACCGCCGCCGGCTTCGACTTCTCCACCAAGCTGCGGCTGCAGTTCGCCAACGCCGAGTTCCGGCCGTTCAACCAGGCGGTCGTCTCCGACCTGCAGAAGATCGGCGTCCAGGTGGACCTGCTGGAGAAGGAGCAGGCGGTCTTCACCAAGGACCTGCTCGCCCTGAACTGGGACATCAACTTCCAGCAGCTGTCGAACCCCACGTACGACTCGGCGAACACGCTCGGCCGGCTGTACCCCTGCGCGGCCAAGCGCAACGGCTACTGCAACCCCGAGCTCGACAAGCTGCTCGCCGCCGCCGGGGCGAGCCCCGACAAGGACGAGCGGGTCAGGTTGTACGGCGAAGCCAGCAAGATCATCTGGCGGGACGCGGTCGGCATGTTCCCGATGGCGGTCAAGTTCGCCTACGCCTGGAACCACCGCGTCACCGGCGTCACCCCGGACCCGAACGGGCTGCCCGACTTCTCCGGCCTGCGGGTCAGCAGCTCATGAGCCGGACGCGGACACCGGCCGACGCGGCTCCCGGCGGCCCGATCGTCGAGGTGGAGGGGCTGCTCGAGGTGGACGGGCTGGTCGTCGACCTGCCCGTCGCCGGCGGCGCCGTCCGCGTCGTCGACCGGGTGTCGTTCGACATCCCGCCGGCGACGACGGTCGGGCTCATCGGCGAGTCGGGCAGCGGCAAGACGATGACCGCGAACGCCGTGATCGGCCTGCTCCCCGACGGGGCGGCCACCGGCGGGGAGCTGCGCTGGCGGGGTGAGAACCTCCTCCAGGCGAGCCCTGCCCGGCGGCGCCGGCTGCGCGGCCACGAGATCGCGATGATCTTCCAGGATCCGCTGGGCGCGCTCAACCCCACCCAGACGATCGGCCGCCAGGTGGGGGAGATCCTCCGCCGCGCCGGCCGACCGCGCGCCGAGGTGCGCCGGCGGGTGCTCGAACTGCTCGAGCGGGCCGGCGTCCCCGAGCCGGCCACCAGGATGCGCAACTACCCTCACGAGTTCTCCGGCGGGATGCGGCAACGGGCCATGATCGCCCTCGCCCTGGCCGGCAGCCCGGCGCTGCTGCTCGCCGACGAGCCCACCACGGCGCTGGACGTGACCGTGCAGGCGCGCATCCTGCGCCTGCTCCGCTCCATCCAGCAGGACCAGGGCCTGGCGATGCTCCTCGTCAGCCATGACCTGCGCGTCGTGGCGCACGTCGCGCACCAGGTCGTCGTCATGTACGCCGGCCGGGTCGCCGAGCGCGGCCCCACCGCGGCGGTGCTGGCCGGTCCGGCCCACCCGTACACCCGCGCGCTGGTCGACAGCGTGCCCGCGGTGCGCACCCGTACCGCCCTGGCACATCCGTTGCCGGGCACGCCGGCCACACCGTCGAACCGCCCGGCGGGATGCGCTTTCCATCCCCGGTGCCCGCTGGCACGCGAGCGGTGCCGTACCGAGGAGCCGCAGGTCAGAACCGTCGCGCCCGGCCGGTGGGCCGCGTGCCACTTCGCCGAGGAGCTGCTGCAGCGATGAGAGAGGGCATGGACGGAGCCCTGCTCGAGGTGCGTGACCTGCGGGTCACCTTCGGGCGGCGGGCCGCGTGGCGGCGCGCCGCCGGCCGCTCCGCGGAGTTCGTCGCGGTCGACGGCGTGAGCCTCTCGGTGGCTCCCGACGAGATCGTGGGGCTGGTCGGAGAGTCGGGGTCGGGCAAGACCACGGTGGCCCGCGCGATAGTCGGCCTGGTCCGGCCCGACTCCGGCGCCGTCCTGCTCGACGGCGGGCCCCTGGGCCCGGTCGGGCGCCGGACGACCGCGCAGCAACGCGCCGCGCAGATGGTCTTCCAGGATCCGCGCTCGTCGCTCAGCCCGCGCATGACCGTCGCCGCGATCATCGACGAGGCATGGCGCACCCATCCGAGTGCGGCCCCGCCTGGGGACCGTACCGTCGCGCTGCACCGCCTGCTCGACGACGTCGGGCTCGACCCGAGCGTCGCCCGGCACCGGGCGGACGAACTGTCCGGCGGACAGTGCCAGCGGGTCAGCATCGCGCGTGCCCTCGCTGTCAGGCCCCGGCTGCTGGTGTGCGACGAAGCGGTCTCCGCCCTGGACGTGTCGGTCCAGGCGCAGATCCTCCGCCTCCTGGTCGACCTGCGCGAGCGCCATCACCTGGCGATGCTCTTCATCTCCCACGACCTCGGCGTGGTGCACCAGATCGCGGACCGGATCGCCGTCATGCGCCGCGGCGTGGTGGTGGAGGAAGGGCGGACGACGGAGGTGCTGGGGTCGCCGCGGCACGAGTACACCCGCAGCCTGCTCGACGCCGCACTCGAGCTGTCCGGGGCCGGTTCCCAGGACGGGGAGGGGACGGGTGGAGCATAGGGCCGTTCATGCCAGGCTGAGCGGGAAGCAGGAGGGATCCCGCCGCGACGCGGAGCCGCTCGTCCACAAGAGCTATGCCGACGCGTTCGAGGACACCGAGCTGGAGGCGGTGCTCGCCGAGCGCGGTGTCCGCCGGCACCGCGCGCCCGGCCGCCGCGCGGGCACCGTCGACACGGCCGACGTCAGCTTCGCGGCGGGCGACGCGGACTGAGCAGCGCGGCATCAGCCCTGTCACCCACGAGACCGATAGACGACCTCCTTCTTGGACCGTCCGGGATAGACCACGATCAGATGCCACTCGGAGGGCAGCATGGTGCCGGCGTCCTCGTCGCCCCGCGCGTAGACCCGCACCCGGTAGTGCCCCGGCCCTTTGACCGCCAGATTGGGCAGTGCCCGCCCGGCCCCCTCACCGCCGCCCGGCTGCATGGCCGGCACCATGAGACGGCCGCTGCGGCTGGTGACCCCCACCTCGGCCACTTCCTGCCAGCCCTTGAGCCGCAGCGGCGGAGCCTTGTCGAAGGCTTTGACGGTCACACAGACATTCATCCCTCCGATCGTCTCGATGCCCACGCCGCTCTTCTCGCCCGTGAGTAACCCGTCGTCGTCTCGCGCGACTCCGTCCTCGTTGTCCGGATCGGCGTCGTCCGCGAGGTGATAGCGGCCGCCTTCGGACGTGAAGTACGCGGCAGTCCCCTGCTTGCGGGCCCGCGTCTTGGGCCACGGGTCACGGCAGGAGGCGTTGCTCGCGGCGACGTAGTCGGCCTCCTCCTTGACCATTTGCTCGTCCGAGGGCATCAGGTCCGGGCCTCCGATGACGTCGGGGCACAAGAACACCAGTGCGCTGTCCAGACCGTGCAGATTGATTGTCCGGTCCCCGCTGCGCAGCCATTCGTCGGCTCTCCTCCACCCCGGCTGGGCGCACAATGTCCTGCCGGACGCCAGGAGGGCCTGGTCGGACCTGTCGTCAGGGAACATCGGCCCGCCCGCGTCCCGTACGAGGCACAGGAAGGCACGCTCCCGATCCGCTATCCGTGTGTCGTCGAACCCGCGCTGCAGTTCGGTCCACGCAGCGCAGCTGACGTCGTAAGGCGGCCGGTAAGGCACATGCGGGCCTTCCTCACCGCCCAGCACCCCGGCAAGCAGCACGACGGCCACGACGCCGCCGAGCACCCGTAATCGGCTGTTGGCCATGATCCAGAGACTCCCACAACGCATGCTGGGTTCGCACATGCCGGCGCGGCCGCCCCGGGGTATGGCCCGCGTGGCGGCAGGTGCCGCACGCCGGCGCGCACGGGCATGACGCCAAGGGCATGACCACGGGAACGTCGCGCGCGGCCTCCGGTCTGCTCCGGACGCCCTGGGGCTGAGGCGCCTGCGGCGACCGCCTCAGCCGGATAACGATTCACGGGAGCACACGACCTTGGGCTCCAGGTTGTCGTCCGCCTCCGGCATGATCGCCTGTGTGAAGAAAATGACCATATCAACCGTGGTGTTCGCCGCGCTGACGGTCGCCGCCGTGCCGGCGCAGGCGGCCCCCAAGGACCCGGTCGACGTGCTGAAGGCGACGATCGCCGCCGGGCACGGGGTGCGGTTCACCGGCGACGTCACGTGGACGGACGGCACCGACGAGCGGGGCGCCCGCGACATCAAGGGCGTCTTCCAGTTCGGTAAGAAGGACATCGCCGCGTTCGACATCACGACGAAGGACGGTGACGAGCATGAGCGCGTCATCGCCATCGGCCAGACCGGCTACTACTCGGGCGACCGGATCAGCAGCGTCCTGCCCGAGGGCAAGACCTGGTACAAGAGCAAGAACTACGGCATGCCTGACTCGTGGTCGCAGTTCATCAACCCGGCCGAGCCCAACACCCTGGCCAAACTGCTCAAGAACGGAAAGACCACGGGAAACTCCGTCTCCGGCTCGGTCACTGTGAAGGAGCTCAAGGCCGTTTCGGCCTGGGTCTCCGCCGCGAAGATCGGTAAAGAGCACGATGCCCTGAAGATCTCCTATACCCTCACGCTGTCATCGGCGGGTCTGGTCGACAGGGTGACGTCCACGTACACGATGGCGGAGGACGGAGAGAGCTACACCAGCACCGTGAACACCCGTTACACGAAGTGGGGCAGCAAGGTCTCGGTCACGGCGCCGGATCCCTCCACGGTAACCACCGAGCCTCGCTGACTCCCGTGCCCGGCGTCGGCTGAAGCGACCCGGTGACGCCGCTCGGCTCCAGCAGCCGAGCGGCGTGGATGTCGGTGATCAGGGTGGGGATGGCGATATTGATGATGGTTCCGTCCAGCAGCGACATGAAGAAGCCGGTGCAGAGGATGCAGAGAACCAGCCACGGCCGTTTCGCCGACGGCGGCTCGGCTCGATTGAGGGACGACACGGGATGTTACCTCCGTACGGGAGAAACACCGGCCGTTGTTTCCGGGCAGGCGACACCGATTTCCCGGGTTTCACGGTCGGCCAGGGATGGGTGAATGACCTGGTGGTGGGGTGAAGAGCGCAGATCAGCTGCGCTGACGCCGGGTTACGGCAGAGGGGAGGGGGCTCGATGCGCAGAATGGCGGCAGGAATCGCCGCGCCCTCGCAACAGACAGCGTGCTTGCTCGCCTGACAGTCACCATCAACACAGACCGCCTTGCCGAAATGTGGTGTGTGACTCTCACCTTTTCCGCGTCATCGGACACGGACAAGCTTGATTGGCGAGGCTTATGCCCACGGTGAGAGATCGCAACGGAGCCTGGCACACGAGCCTAGAGGGCGATCCACTCCGTGCTGGTGGTCACCTCGTCGAGCACGTCGGCGATCGGCTCCACGCCGAGGCCCGGCCCCGTGGGCACCTCCAGGTGGCCGTCGGCCAGCTCGAACGGCTCGGTGATGTCGGTCGCGTAGTAGCGCCGCGACGCCGAGGTGTCGCCGGGCAGGGTGAAACCGGGCAGGGCGGCCAGTGCGACGTTCGCGGCCCGGCCGAGGCCGGTCTCCAGCATGCCGCCGCACCACACCGCGACCCCGTGCGCGCGGCACAGATCGTGGATGCGGCGGGCCTCGAGGTAACCGCCGATCCGGCCGGGCTTGATGTTGACGATCGAGCACGAGCCGAGCGCGATGGCGGCGGCGGCGTGCTCGGCCGACTCGATGGACTCGTCCAGGCAGATCGGCGTGCTGATCTGCCTGGCCAGCTTGGCGTGCTGCACGAGGTCGTCGTTGGCGAGGGGCTGCTCGATCAGCAGCAGGTCGAACGCGTCGAGCCGGGCCAGGCGCCGGGCGTCGGTCAGGGAGTAGGCGGCGTTCGCGTCGACCTGGAGGAGCAGGTCGTCGCCGAAGCGCTCGCGCACGGCCCGGACCGGCTCGATGTCCCAGCCGGGCTCGATCTTGAGCTTGATGCGGACGTACCCCTCGTCGATGTAGCCCGCGACGGCGTCCAGCAGCTGGGGGATCGAGCTCATGATGCCGACCGAGACCCCGCACGGCACGCGGGTGCGGGCCGCGCCGAGGAACCGGCCGAACGACTCGCCGGCGGCCCTGAGCTGCGCGTCGAGCACGGCCGTCTCCAGCGCCGCCTTGGCCATGCGGTGGCCCTTGATCGGCTCCAGGGCGCGGCCGACGTCGTGCACGTCCAGGGTCTTCGGCAGCGCGGGCAGCAGGAAGCGGCGGATCACCTCGGCCGCGCCGTCGGTGTACTCGGAGGAGTAGAGCGGCTCGGCCAGCGCCACGCACTCGCCCCACCCCTCGGCGTCCGGCGTCACCACCCTGACCAGCAGGACGTCACGGGCCGTCTCGGTGCCGAACGACGTGCGGAACGGCGCCACCAGCGGCATCGCGATCCGCCGCAGCTCTACCCCGGTGATCTTCACGCTTCTCTCCGCAACGTCGTAGTGACTGCCTGGGCCAACCCTACGACGTCCGCGGCCGGCAGGCCGTGATGAGGATCCTGCTGGGCGCCTCCTGGCTGAGGCGGACCGACTCCAGCGGGACCGTGACCTCCGGGGTGCGGTAGCGGCCGCCGGAGAAGCGGGCGGCCAGGCACGCGCGCGCGGCCGTCACGTCGCCGTCGAGCGAGCCGCGCCCGTCGCGGGAGATCTCCACCGCGCACGGGCCCGGCTGCGCGACCAGCACCAGCCCCGCGACGGTCGCGCCGGCCAGCGCGCCCAGGTCGTTCCTGGTCCAGCCGTAGTGCCACATGCCCGCCGCCACTACCGGCGCCGCGGGGCAGCAGCCCGGTGCGGTGCCCACCACGTCGGCACCCTGGGACAGGGCCGCGGCGATCTCCTTCGCGCACGTCGCGGCCCGGGTGCCGACACGCAGCCCGGGGAGCTCCGGCATCGGGCCGCCCACGCCGTAGATGAGCTTGATGCCGGTTTCGATGGGTCCGGGGCCGCCGTCGTGCCACCCGCAGGCCACGACGTCGACCGACCTGGCAGACCACCATGTGCCGATGCGCAGCATGTTCTGTTGACTACCCTTTGCTGTGAGTCATAACACGCTGTGAATGGTTTACGGTTGCGCAGGCTCGCCGAATCCCTCTAGCGCTCCAGGACCTGCAGCGGGTGCGGGTACGCGCCCAGCGGGAGCGGGCCATCGGGTGTGCAGACCACCACGTCCGCCACCCGGGCCCCGAACAGGTCAGGCACGTAGATGGCCGGTTCCAGGCAGAACGTCATCCCCGGCGCGAAGACGGCGTCCTCGCCCGGCCACGGTCCCTCGTCGTGCCCCAGCCCGACGCCCCGCCCGACGTGCGCCGCCGCGAAGCGCCCGTACCCGCTTCCGTCGATCACCTCGCCGACGGCCCTGGCCACCTCGCCGACGTGCCCGCCGGACCGTACGGCGGCCAGCCCCGCCCGATGCGCGGCCAGCACCACCGAGTACATGGCCTCGAAGTCCTCCGGCGGCTCCGCCACCGCGAACACCCTGGCCACCTCGGCGCAGTAGCCGCCCCACCGCCCGCACACCGACACCGCCAGAGCGTCCCCGGGGTTGATCACGCGCTCCCCGGGCACGTGCGCGGGCCGCGCCGAGTGCTCGCCCGCCGCCACCCGCAGCGACAGCAGCTCCTCGCACCCCGACTCGGCCGCCAGCACCCGCAGCCGGTGCGCCATCGCCCGCTCGGTCGCCCCGAACCAGGCCAGCTCCCGAGCCTGCCCCAGCACCTCTTCGGCCGCCGCCACCGCGCGCCGGACGGCCTCGACCTCGTACGGCTCCTTGCGCAGCCGCAGCGGCCACAGCACGGAGGACGCGGGCACGAGCTCGGCCTCGATCGCCAGCCCGAACAGCTCGCGTACCCGCATCTCCGGGTCCACCCCGACCCGCCGCGCCCCGTCGGGCAGCATCCCGGCCGGGTCGGCGGTCTCGGCGACGACGTGCCGCGTCACCACGAGGAACGCGCCCTCGCCGCCCCCGAGGAAGCGGAAGTCCGGCGAGGAGCGCAGCACCAGCGCGTCCACCCCGGCCTCGTCCATGGCCGCCCGTACCGCCGCGACCCGCGCCGCCGCCTGCCGGCCGTCTGACCGGGGCGCGGGTGCGTCGTGCGGCGCAGGCGTCACTTCGGGCGCCGGTGGGCCATGGGGCGCCGGCGTCACTTCGCGCGATGCGTCGTGGGGCGAGGGTGTCACTTCGGGCGCCGGTGCGTCGTGGGGCGAGGGTGTCACTTCGGCTCGTGCAGCCAGCAGGCGACCGGCCCGAACTCCGGCTCCTTCTCGCGGCACACGTCCATCACGAACGGGCAGCGCGGGCTGAACCGGCACCCGGCCGGCGGATTCGCCGGATCCGGCACGTCGCCGGGCAGCTCCGCGGGCAGCACGCCCATCCCGTCCGGCTTGGGAATCGCCTGCAGCAGCGCCTTCGTGTACGGGTGCTGGGGATCGGCCCACACCTCGGCCGTGTCGCCCACCTCGACGATCTTGCCGAGATACATGACGGCGATCCGGTCGGCGATCAGCCGCACCACGGACAGGTCGTGACTGATGAACAGCAGCCCCGCGCCCGACTCCACGGCCAGGTCCCGCATCAGCCTGGCCACCTGCGACTGCGCCGAGGCGTCCAGCGCCGAGATGGGCTCGTCCCCGATCAGCAGCCGCGGCCGGGCGGCCAGGGCGCGGGCGATGGCGATGCGCTGCCGCTGCCCGCCGGAGAACTCGTGCGGATGCCGTCCGGCGAAGTCCCGCGGCAGGCCGACGCGTTCCAGCAGGTCGGCGGGGGATGTGGCGGTGTCCTGAGACGTGCGCAGCCCGTCGGCGATCTGGTCGCCGACCCGCCGCCGGGGGTTGAGCGACGCGTACGGATCCTGGAACACCATCTGGATCCCGGTCAGCTTCCTGCGCCGCAGGCCGAGCGGCGTGACCGGCTCGCCGTCGAAAGCGATCGAGCCGGCCGTGATCGGGTTCAGCCCGCAGACGGCGCGGGCCAGGGTCGACTTGCCGCATCCGGACTCGCCGACCAGGCCGACGACCTCGCCGGGGTTGACCGCGAGGCTGGCCCCGGCCACGGCCCGCACGGCGGGACGGCCGGGGGTGCGGTGCTCGACGACCAGCTGGTCGATGGTCAGGAGGGTCATCGTGCCTCCGCGTCGGGAAGGGAGTCCAGCAGGGAGCGGGTGTAGGCGTGCTCGGGTTCGCGCAGCACGCGCCCGCGCGGGCCCGACTCCACGACCAGCCCGTCCTTCATGACGCTCACCTCGTCCGCCACCGCCGACATCACGCCCAGGTCGTGCGTGACCAGCAGCACGGCGAGGCCCAGCTCGTCGCAGAGCCCGCGCAGCAGCCGCAGCACCCCCGCCTGCACGGTGACGTCCAGCGCGGTGGTCGGCTCGTCGGCGATCAGCACCTTGGGGGAGCAGGCCAGCGCGATGGCGATGGCGATGCGCTGCCGCATCCCGCCGGAGAACTGGTGCGGATACCGTCCGTACGCCTCCTCGGCGCCGGGGATGCGCACCTTGCCCAGCAGCTCCACCGCCCGGGCCCGCGCCTCGGCCTTGCCCAGGCCCAGGTGGTGCCGCATGTGCTCGGTGAGCTGCCGGCCGATCGTCAGCATCGGGTGCAGGCTCGTCGCGGGGTCCTGGAAGACCATGGCGACCTGGCCGCCGCGCACCCGGTTCAGCTCCTTGGGCGGCAGCGTGAGCAGCTCGCGCTCGCCGAGCCGTACCGAACCCGACACCCGGGCGCCGTGCGGCAGCAGGCCCAGCACGGCCAGGCCCGTCATGGTCTTGCCCGAGCCGCTCTCCCCGGCCAGGCCGTGCACGCGGCCCGGCTCGAGCGTGAGGTCGACGCCGCGCAGGATCTCCTTGCCGCCGATCGTCACCTTCAGCGAGGTGATCTCCAACGTGCTCACAGTGCACGCTCCTTGATCGCGCGGGCCGTACGGGGGTCGAGCGCGTCGCGCAGCGTGTCGCCCAGGAAGTTGAACGCCAGCACCACGGTCAGGATCGCCAGGCCGGGGAACGTCGCCACCCACCAGCTGTCGAACACCTCCACGCCCGAGGCCACCATCGCCCCCCACTCGGGAGAGGGCGGCTTGGCCCCGAGGCCCAGGAACGACAGGCCCGACAGCAGCAGCAGGGCGGTGCCGATGTCGAGGGTGGCCAGGACGAGGACGGGGCCGGTCACGTTCGGCAGCACGTCCACCCGCAGCGAGCGCCAGACCGAGAAGCCCAGCAGCCGGCCGCTCAGCACGAACTCCCGCTCCCGCACCCCCAGCACCAGCCCGCGCGTGACCCGCGCGTACGCGGGCCAGGCCACCACCAGCACGGCCAGCACGGCGTTGGTGAGGCTGGCGCCGAGCGCCGCGGCCACCACCATGGCGAGGATCACGGTCGGGAACGCGAACACCAGGTCCGCCACCCGCATGATCGTCTCATCGACCCATTTGCCGAAGTAGCCGGCGCACGCGCCGAGCAGCCCGCCGATCAGCACCGAGAGCGCGACCAGCAGCAACGTCAGCGGGATCGACACCCGCGCCCCGTACATGACGCGGCTGAGGATGTCGCGGCCGAGCTGGTCGGTGCCGAACCAGTGCCCGGGACCGGGCGCGGCCAGCCGCGGCAGGTCCTGGGCCAGGGGGTCGTGCGGCGCCAGCACGGGCGCGGCCAGCGCGACGACCAGCCAGGCCACCGCCAGAATGCCGCCGGCCACGGCCAGGGGCTGCCGCCATGCCTCGGGCAGTCGCTTCAAGATCATTGAAGCCTCACTCGGGGATCGATGACGCCGTACAGGACGTCCACGATCAGGTTGATGACCAGGTAGACGACGCCGACGACCAGGCCGACGCCCATGACGGCGGGCAGGTCGAGGGTGGTGGCGCTCTTGTAGGCGTACTGGCCGATGCCGGGCCAGGCGAAGATCGCCTCGACCAGCACGGTGCCGGAGAGCAGGCTGCCGAACGCCAGGCCGGCCACGGTGATGATGGGGACGAGGGCCGAGCGCAGCACGTACCTGAACAGGATCGTCCGGCCCGGCAGCCCCTTGGCCCTGGCGGCGCGGACGTAGTCCTGCCCCAGCACCTCCAGCACCGCCGAGCGCGTGAAGCGCGTGAGCAGCCCGATCGTGTAGAGCGCGAGGACCAGCGCCGGCGTGACGAGGTGGCCGACGGCCGAGGTGAAGACGTCCCACCGGCCCGCCAGCAGCGCGTCCACCGTCTGCAGCCCGGTCACGGCCGGGGCCGCGCCGCCGAGCGCGGCGTCCACCCGGCCGCTGCCCGGGGTGAGCTGCAGGCGGTAGAAGAACACGTAGAACGCCACCAGCGCCAGCCAGAACGTCGGCACGGAGATGCCGATGAGGCTCAGCAGGCGCAGCACGTGGTCGGAGGCCCGGTCCCTGCGCAGCGCGGCGATCACCCCGAACGCCACGCCGAGCACCAGCGAGACCAGGATCGCGGCCCCGGCCAGCTCCAGCGTGGCCGGGACGAACTCGGCCAGGTCCTGGCCGACCGGGCGGTGGCTCTGCTGGCTGACGCCGAGGTCGCCGTGGAACAGGCCCTGGAGGTGGATCACGTACTGCTGCCAGAGCGGCTTGTCCAGCCCGTGCTCGGCCCGCCACTGCGCCACGATCGCCGGGTCGCCGAGGGCACGCTGGCCGAGGTTGGCCGCCACGGGGTCGCCGGGGACGAGGTTCGTCAGGACGAACGTGACGAGCGTGATGCCCCAGGCCATCAGGACGGCGAGGAGGACGCGCCGGATCAGGAAGCGGACGAGCGGATGGACCCGCGCCGCCCGGCCCCGGCGGGGTTCGCCGGGGCCGGGCGGCGAGTCAGGCGCGCCCGGGTTGTCGGACACCTTGGCAGACCCCTTACTTCACACCGAGGTCGGCGACGTCCACCGTCCACACCGGGTGGTACTCGAGCCCGGTCACCGACGCGGCCGTCACGATGTTCTGGCTCGGCTGGATCAGCGGGACGAACGGCCCCGAGGCGTTGAGCTTGGTCTGCACGTCCTCGTAGGCGGCCTTGCGGGCGTCGTCGCCGATCGCGACGGCGGCCTTGTCACCGGCGGCCTCGATCTCCTTGGCCGCCCCCGCCTTCCAGCCGGCCCGCAGGCCCACCGTCTTGCCGGGCAGGAACGCCAGGTAGTCGCTCGGGTCCGGGTAGTCCGGGCCCCAGTACCACAGGCCCAGCTCCTCCTTGCCGTTGCGGTAGTTGTCCAGCGCCGTGGTGACCGGCGCGGGCTGCAGGTCCACCGTGATGCCGACCTCCTTGAGGTTGGCCTGGACGCGCTCGGCCAGCGGCTGGAACGACAGGCCGTTCACGGTCAGCTCGCTCGGGTACTCCAGCTTGACGGTCGGGTTCGTCAGGCCGCTGGCGGCCAGCGCCGCCTTGGCGCCCGCCACGTCGCGCTTGGGAGCCGCGGCGGCGGGCAGCGCGCCGAGCAGCTGCGACGGGATGACGCCGGGCGCCTGCGTCGCGCCCTCGCCGGCCAGCTCCAGCAGGCCCGCGTAGTCCACGCCCTTGCGCACCGCCTCCACGAACTTGGCGTTCGGCGTCGTCTTGCTGACGCCGGAGTCCTGGTTGGCCAGCAGGAAGATGACGTTCGCCGAGGCGGTCTTCTTCACCTGGAGGGTCGCGGGCATGCCGGTGACCTGGTCGCCCGACAGGTTCAGCGCCACCTGGCTGTCGCCGCGCTGCACGTTCAGCTTCTGCGTGGCCGCCTCGACGTTGCGGATGACGACCTTGTCGTAGGCGGGCTTGGTGCCGTAGTACTTCGGGTTCGCCTTGAGCGTGACCTGGCTGCTCACGTTGAACGACTCGATCTCGTACGGCCCCGAGCCGGCGGAGGCCGAGTTCAGGTACTGCTCGGCCTTGTCCTGGGCGTCGGCGGTGGCGCCGTGCTGCTTGGCGAGCTTGCTGTTGATGATGCCGAGCGCCGGGTTGGGCAGGATGTACGGCAGGGCCGGGTTGGCCGCCTTCGACGTCAGCGTGATCGTCGAGTCGTCGGTCTTGGCCACCTCGACGCCGTCCAGCAGGAACGACGGCGTGCCCTTCATGTCACGCACGCGGGTCAGCGAGAACACCACGTCGTCGGCCGTCACCGGGGACCCGTCCGAGAACGTGGCGCCCTTCTTCAGCTTGAGCGTCAGCGTCTTGCCGTCCTTGCTCAGCTCGTACGACTCCGCCAGCGCGGGCACCGGCTTGGTCACGTCGGCACCGTCGAACGTCAGCAGCGTCTCGTAGACCGCCTTGCCGACGATCAGCCCCGTCGGCTCGTACGTGCGGCCCGGGTCGGCCGTCTTGAGGTCGAAGGACGTGTCGATGACGAGGGTCTTGCCGCCACCGCCGGAGGCGGCGGGGGACTGGGAGCTGCCGCCGCTTCCGCAGGCGGCCAGGGCGAGTGCACCGGCGAGCAGCACAGCCGCCGTCTGCGAGCGGGTCGCCATGGTAGGTCCTCCAAGATTTGGACGTTCGTCAGAAGGATGTCGAGGATTGTGCGGCAGAACGTCCAGGTCACGCGCGGTCGCCGAGACGTATATAAAGGTCAGTGAGGTAATGATGAGTGAAATTTCTAGAAATGGTGCTGGCGGTGGCGGTCAGCCTGGACGGATCGGCATCGGTCTCGAGCTGGACGAGATCCACATGAAGATCCTCGAGGTCCTGCGCGAGAACGGCCGGATCTCGGTCGCCGCGCTGGCCGAGCGGGTCGGCATCTCCCGTGCGAACGCCTACACCCGCTTCGAGGCGCTGCGCGCCGACGGCGCGATCAAGCGCTTCACCGCCGAGATCGACCACGTGCGGGCCGGGCTCGGCATCACCGCGCTGATCTTCGTGACCGTACGCCAGCAGATGTGGAAGCAGTTCAGGGCCGAGCTGGCCCGGATGCCGGAGGTCGAGTACTGCGCGATCACCACCGGGCAGCACGACGCCATGATCCAGGTACGCGTGTCCGACGTGGCCGCCGTGCACACCATGGTGACCGACCGCCTGGCCAACATCCCGGCGGTCAAGGCGACGGAGACGGTGTTCATCCTGGACGAGGTGCTCAGGCGGCCGTACGTGCTGCCCAGTGACCGCGACCGCGACAGGGACCGGTCCCGGCCGTCACGGCGGCCCGTCCAGGAGGGCGCCCAGGGCGGCGTGCCGCTCGGCAAGATGCGCTTCGTCGGCGCCGCCGAGGGCCGCGCCGCCCTCCGCAAGGACGATTGAGTCCGGAAGGACGATGGAGCGCGACGGCGCGGTCAGGCGACTTCCCGGCAGACGCTCACGTGGACCGTGTCGTCCCCGGCGAAACTGAACTCCTCCACCAGCCGCAGCAGCCCGTCGTCCGCCTTCTCGATACGGCTGCTGCTCTGGCCGCCCGCCGTCCCGCCGGCCTTCAGCGCGTGCACGTACGAGATCGACACCAGGTCGCCGTCCCGCGTGCCGACGAAGTGCCCGTGGATCACGGTGTCGCCGGTGTAACTGCCCCACACCACCCCGTCGGACTCCTGGTAGTGGAACTCCGTAGGGCTGTCCTGGTCGACTGCGCTCGCCGTCGAGCTCACCATCACGAATTTGCGGCCGTTGAGATTCACGCCCGCCATGGTGCCCACATTTCCTGAAATGTCAGCATCCCGCTGGACGGATAGTGAGGAGCGGCGGTCAATGATCGACAATCCGTCCATCCGGCGGCAGCGCGGCACGCCGAACGGGAGCAGACCCGCTATCCGGGCGGTCAGCGCTCCGGGTGGCCCTCGTCGACCTGGTGGACGCGGGTCCAGGTGGCACCGCAGCCGCAGCGGTACTCCTCGATCAGGTCTCCGTCCTCGCTGACCGCCAGACCTTGGTTGACGCGGACGTGGACGTGCTCGCTCATGGGCCCTTCCTTATGTTTGCCCAGCTCACCGCAGTTTTGCCTAGCGTACCGTCCCCACCGCTTGCCCCGGACTTTACTTTTCCGTGCCTGACGCCATCATTGCACTGTGTGATAGTAATGTGACGTTACGTATCAACGAGGCTCGGGAGATTCTTCATGGTGGCGTACCTGCTCTCGATCTTGGCGGCCGTGGGTGCCGTGGCGCTCACCGCGCTGGTGTTCAGGAAGGTCAAGCGGGCCGGCGAGGACCGCGACCCCAACGGGCCGTCCGCCGCGCACGCCGGGGCGATGCTGTCGGCCATGTTCCTGCTGGTGTTCGCCATCGCGATCATCGTGCCCTGGACCACGGCCGACGCCGCCCGCCTCAACACCCACGCCGAGAGTCAGGCGGCGGTCGACGCGTACTGGGCGGCCTCCGGCCTGCCGGGCACCGCGCCGCAGGACGTGCGGAGAGCGCTGCGCGACTACGTCACGTTCGTCGTCAGGGACGAGTGGCCGCTCATGGGCGAGGGGCGGATGGACCCGGTCGGCGCGGCCAGGATCGACGAGCTGCGCGGCCGCGTCACCGACCTGGCGGTCAGCGGCGACCAGCAGGAGACGGCCAAGGCGAGCGTGCTGGGATACCTCAGCACACTCTCCGCCGCGCGGGCCCAGCGCACCGCCGACGCGGCCGCCACGCCTCCCCACGGGCTGCTGGTCCTGACCATCCTCACCGGCGCGCTGGTCGTGATCTTCCCGTTCCTGGCCGGAGCCAGGCCGAAGGGGCTCGCGATGCTGCCGCTGGTGGCGACGGCGGGGCTGCTGGGCTTCGGCACGTACCTGAGCTCGGACATCGCCCACGCCTTCGCCGGACCGCTGGGCGTCGGGCCCCAGGCGTTCCAGGGGGCGCTGCAGGAGTTCGCGCGCATCGGCGGGGGGTTGTGAGCGTGGGTGTCAGGCGCGCGCCGCTGCTGCTGGCCGTCGCCCTGGCCGCCCTGACCGTGGCGGCCGGCCCCGCGGCGGCCGACCGGGGACCGTGGCCCCACCCGGTGCCACGCGTGTCCGTACGCCCGCCCGCGCCCCCCAAAGGCGTCACCGTCGGGCCCACGGTGTCCGTGCCCCGGGTGCGGACCTGGCGGAAACCGGTCCCCGGGGTGTCGATCTCGATGCCGCCCGGCAGGCGGCGGGCGGCGCCCGCGGTCACGGTGCCCCACGTGACGATCTATCCGGGCGGGGTGTGCGCCGGCCGGGTCCAGGTGGGGGAGTGCTCGCGCAGGGTCCCGCACCAGGTGCGGCGGCCCGTGCCCCGGACGACACCGGTACGCGCGCCGGCCCCCGTCCCCACGCCGAAGGTGACTCCCCGGGTGACTCCCCGGGCGCCCGTGCGGCAGGTCGCGGCCGCGCCGTCGCGCCGCAGGAGCCCGATCGCCACCGTGCTGGTGATGACCGTGCTGGTCTCAGCGATCACCGCGACGACGGCCGTGGCGTTCCGCGCCCGCCGCTGATCGGGGGGCCGGTTTATCCAGGTGCCGCGCCCCCGGGCCGCATGGCACACTGGCCGCCGAATCGGCGGTGCGGGTTGTGGATCAGGGGAGTGGCGGCTGTGGCCGACGAAGAGGTGCTGACCGGCGGCGGCGTCAACCACGTGGTCAGGGCCGGCGACACCGTACGGCGGCCGGCTGGGGCCTGGACCCCGGCGGTGCACGCGCTCCTCGGTCACCTGGAGGCGCGCGGGTTCGCCGGGGCGCCCCGCGCCCACGGGCACGACGGGGAAGGGCGGGAGATCCTCGACTTCGTGCCCGGCGACGTTCCCGACTTCCCGCTGCCGGCGTGGGCGCTGACGGACGAGGCGCTGACGGCCGTCGGCGCGCTGGTGCGGGAGTACCACGACGCCACGCTCGGCTTTCCGACTTCCCCGGATTTTTCGTGGTACTTCCCTCCGGTGGAGCCCGCGGAGGTGATCTGCCACGGGGATCTCGCCACGTACAACTGCGTCTTCCGCGAGGGCCGGCCGGTGGCGTTCATCGACTTCGACACGGCCCACCCCGGGCCGCGGGTCTGGGACGTGTCCTACGCCGCCTACCGGTTCGTGTCGCTCAGCGATTCCCGGCACGAGGGCGTGGGCTCGTGGCCGGTGGCGGAGCAGGCGCGGCGGCTGCGGCTGTTCGCCGACGCGTACGGGCTCGGGGACGCCGACCGGCACGCGCTGGTGCCCACCGCGCGGGCCCGGCTGGAGCATCTGGTGCGCCACATGTACGACCAGGCCGCGGCGGGCAACGCGGCCTTCGCCGGCCACATCGAGCGGGGCGACGACCGCTTCTACCGCGCCGACATGGAGCACCTGGCCCGCCACGAGGCCGCGTTCCGCTCCGCGCTCACGGGCTGACCGCGGCCACCGCGGCGGCCTCGAGCTCGGCGGGGCGTGCGCTCTGACAGCCGGCGGGAAGAGCGCGAGGCGTCCGGCGGTTGCACGTGATCGTGGAGGAGACCGAGGTAGTGGTGATCGGCGCCGGGCAGGCGGGGCTGTCCAGCGCGTACTTCCTGCGCAGGTTCGGGTTCGAGCCGGTCGTCCTGGACGCGGGCGACGGGGCGGGAGGGGCGTGGCGCCACCGCTCGCCCTCGCTGACCATGGACAAGGTGCACGGGATCTTCGACCTGCCCGGCGTCCCGCGCGACCCGGAGGTGGACGGCCGCCGCTCCGTCGCCGAGGTGGTCCCCGCGTACTACGCGGCCTACGAGGAGGAGCTGGGGCTGGACGTCGTACGCCCGGTGAAGGTCACCTCCGTGCGGCGTGACCAAGACGGCCGCCTGGTGCTCGCCACGGACGCGGGGGAGTGGTCGGCCCGGGCCGTGGTCAACGCGACGGGCACCTGGACCCGTCCGCACTGGCCGTACTACCCGGGCGCGGCCGGCTTCGAGGGGCGCCAGCTCCACTACGCGAGCTACCGCGGGCCGGAGGAGTTCAGCGGGCGGAACGTGATCGTGGTGGGCGGGGGAGCGTCGGCGATGCACGTGCTGTCCGAGATCGCCGGCATCGCCGCGGGCACGGCCTGGGTCACCCGGCGGCCGCCCGTCTTCAGGGACGGCGACTTCGGCGAGAACGCCCGGCGCGAGGCCGTCGCCCTGGTCGAGGAGCGCGTCCGCGCCGGTCTCCCGCCGCAGAGCGTGGTGAGCGCCACCGGGCTGGGGTACAGCACGGTCGTACGCGAGGCGCTGGCGAAGGGCGTCCTGCACCGGCTGCCCATGTTCGACCGCGTCACCGCACACGGCGTCACCTGGTCCGCGGACTCGGGGACAGGCGGGTTCCTGGCCGCGGACACGATCATCTGGGCCACCGGCTTCCGCTCCGCCCTGGACCACCTCGCGCCCCTGCGCCTGCGGGAGCCGGGCGGCGGGATCAAGGTGGACGGCACCCAGGCCGTCAAGGAGCCCGCGCTGCAGCTCGTCGGCTACGGCCCGTCCGCCAGCACGATCGGCGCGAACCGCGCCGGACGCACGGCCGCGCGCAACGTGCGCGGCTATCTGACCAGCCGACCGGCCCGGCCCGCCGCCTGACCCTAGTGGCTCCCCTCGGGGACGCGGACCTGGAGCGGATGGACCGCCGGGGCGTCCCCGGGACCGCTGAACGTCCCTTCCCGGCGCACAGTGTGCCAGCGCAGCCGCACGCCCAGCAGGGCCGTCGCCAATGACTGGATGACCACGAGGTACATGAGCTGGCGGTAGACGAACTGCTGGAGCGGCAGCACCCAGAGGGCCGAGGCGCGCTCGCCGTCCAAGCGGAGCGCGTACCAGCCGGTCAGCGCCTGCACCACCACAAAACCCGCCCATACCGCAACGACCGGCAGCGGATCGCCCAGGACCGTGTTGTAGATCGCCATGAGGTCGACGACGGGAGCCAGCAAGGGCAGCAGCACCTGGAACAGGGCCAGGTAGCCGAGGCAGCGGCGGCCGAACGGGCCGGGCTCGAGCACGGCGCGCCGGTGCTTCCACATCGCCTGCATGGTGCCGTAGCACCAGCGATAACGCTGCTTCCACAGCTGGCCGAGCGAGGTCGGCGCCTCGGTCCAGGCCAGCGCCTTCTCCTCGTAGACCACGCGCCATCCGGCCCGGCACAGCGCCATCGTGAGGTCGGTGTCCTCGGCCAGCGTGTCCGCGCTCACCGCGCCCAGCGCCATGAGCGCCGAACGCCGGAAGGCCCCGATCGCGCCGGGTACGGTCGCCATGCAGTCGAGCAGCTCGAAGGCGCGCCGATCGAGGTTGAAGCCGATGACGTACTCGATGTGCTGCCACCGGCCGATCATCCCGCGCCGGTTGCCGACCTTGGTGTTGCCGCTCACCGCGCCGACCGCGGGGTCGGCCAGCTGGCGGACCAGGTGGCCGATCGTGGCGGGTTCGAAGACGGTGTCGCCGTCCACCATGATGAGCAGCTCGTGGGCGGCCTGCGCGATGCCGGTGTTGAGCGCGGCCGGCTTGCCGCCGTTGGGCCGGCGGATCACGCGCACGCCGGGGAGCCCCAGCGCCTCCGCCAGCTCGGCGGTGCCGTCCGTCGAGCCGTCGTCCACGACGAGGATCTCGAGCTCGCCCTGGTACGTGGTGCCGGCCAGCGACCGTACCGTGGCCTGGATCCCGGCCGCCTCGTTGTAGGCGGGCACGATCACGGTCACCGGCGGGGGCGCGGACCACACGGGAGCCCGGCCCTTGCGCCGCTTCCCGCCCCTGGTGCGTGCCGCGTGCACCCATGCGAGCACGGCGAAGAAGCCGAGCCGCCCCAGGGTGAGCGCTCCGGCGGCGAGCAGCACCCACGCCAGCGCGCCGGCGAACGCCTCCGAGGCGCGCTGGGCCAGGTTGAGCGCGGAGCCGACGAACCGCTCCGCTCCGCCGGCCCGCTGGTGCGCCGTGGGCATGCCGAGCGCCGTGGTCACCGTGACGGCGCGGTAGCCCTTGCCGGTCAGCTCCCGCAGGACGGCGCCGACCGCCTCGACGGTCTGCCTCCTGTCGCCGCCCGAGTCGTGCATCATGACGATGGCGCCCCGGCCCTTGTCCGGGATCGACGACGCCACGATCTTCGACGTCCCGGGGCGGCTCCAGTCCCTGGTGTCGAGGTCCGTCAGGGTGACGAGGTAGCCCTCGGCGGCCAGGGCCTTCATCCCCGCCCACTGCGGGCCGGAGATCGCCGCGGGGGTGGAGGAGTACGGCGGGCGGGCCAGCGTGGTGTGCAGCCCTGTCGCTCCGGCCAGCGCGCGCTGCGTCAGCGACAGCTCGAGCTTGAGCCGCCAGCCCGGCAGGGCCGCGAGGTCGGCGTGCGAGTAGGTGTGGTTTCCCAGCTCGTGCCCCTCGGCGACGATGCGCCGCGCCAGCTCGGGGTATCTCGCCACCTTGGAGCCGACGGTGAAGAAGGTCGCCTTGGCGCCGTACTTCTTCAGCATGTCGAGCACCTGCGGGGTCCACGCCGGGTCGGGCCCGTCGTCGAACGTCAGCGCGATCGTCCTGTTCGGCAGGCGGGCGCTGGCGGGCCCGCTCGCCGTGATGTTGAGTACGGGGCCGCCGCGCCGCACCTTCTCCAGGTCGGGGGGTGGCGAGCCGGCGGCGGGCGGGGGCGCGTGCGTCTCGCCGACGACGTTGGTCACGTATCCGTTGAGCACCAGCGCGGTGGCGGCCAGCAGCAGGAAGACGGCGAGCGGGAACCAGTGGCCCTTGGGGTCGGCCGGGGGCCTCGCGGTCGGTGCGGGCGGCTGCGCCGGCGGGATCCGCGGTGCTTCGTCCCCTGGCTGGGAAGAGCGGTAGTCCTGCCAGGCGGGGACCGGCGGGGACGGCCACACCAGCTTGTCGCCCGGAGAGGGGGCGCGAGAGGGGGCGCGGGAGGGAGCGCGAGAGGGGGCGCGCGAGGGGACGCTCACTTCTTCGGGCCCTTCGTCCGGTTCGGGTCCAGGCCCGGAGGCGTCCTGCCCTGGCCGGGTGGCTCGTCCGCGGCGTCCGTGGGGTCGGCGGTGGGCCCGGTCGCGGTGGGGTCGGAGCTGGGCTCCGGATCCGTGCTGGGCGGCGACGTGGTCCGCTCCGGCCGCGGCGAGGTCTGCCCGGAGGTCGCCGACGGCCGGGCCGGGCGGGTGGCGCTCGGGGTCGGACGGCGTGATGGCGAGTGTGTCGCCGCCGGACGCGTCACTGAGGGGGTCGGCCGCTCGGACGGCTTCTGCCGGGGCGTCGGAGAGCGATCCGGCGAAGCCGTCCGGTCTGCCGCTCCTGGGCGATCACCCGGCCAGCCGTTCACGGACAGTGTCGTGCTGGAGAACATTCCGCCGATCACGACGGCGAGCAGCGAGAGAGCCAGGACGCTCGCGGCGATCGAGCCGATCGTGATCAGCTTTCGACGGCGACCGCTCTGGTTCACGAAGACGGCCGTCGTGTTGCTGTGTTGCTCAGGGGACACGCGGGAATCGTAGTGATAGGGGATGAAATAGGGGAATCCGGTCGTTTCGTGGTGATCGCGGACACTACTATTTAAAGTAGTAAGAATACCGATTGTGGCGGTGGGGCGATTACTCGTGTGGAGGGGCTCGACACGGGGTGTGACCCCAGGTTAGCGTCCTGACATAAGGATCTTTATCCGGTCAGGAGGTCCCAGGATGGAAGTTCCCGGCTACACCGAGATCCGGGAACTCGGACACGGCGGGACAGGGCGGGTGATGCTCGCCGTACGGGACTCCGACGGGGAATCCGTCGCGATCAAGCACCTGTCCGAGCCGCTGCGCGCGGACGAGGAGTTCGTGGAGAGGTTCCGGGCGGAGGCGGAGGTCATCCGCGAGATCGACAGCCCTCATACCGCCCGCCTGCTGGAGTACGTCGAGGGCGAGGACGACGCCGTCATCGTGATGGAGCTGGTCGACGGCGTCACGCTGCGGCGGCTCCTGGAGCACGAGGGCGCGACGGGCCCGGAGGCGGCGCTCGTGGTCCTCAAGGGCGCGCTGCTCGGACTGGCCGAGGCGCATCAGCGCGGGGTCGTACACCGGGACTTCAAGCCCGAGAACGTCATCATCACCCAGGACGGCGAGAGCAAGCTGGTCGACTTCGGCGTGGCGGCGCACTTCGGCGAGACCGCCTCCCTCGTCGGCACCCCCTCCTACATGGCTCCCGAGCAGTGGGAGGACGCCCCGGCCGGACCCGCCACCGATGTGTACGCCGCCACGCTGGTGTTCTACGAGTGCCTGACCGGCCACCGGGCCTTCCACGGCGAGAACGTGGCCGCGCTCGCCTACCAGCATCAGCACGTGCCGCCCCCGCTGGAGGACGTCGACGAGCCGCTGCGCCCGCTGCTCGAACACGGGCTGGCCAAGGACCCGGCGGGGCGTCCCGGGTCGGCGGAGGCGTTCCTGGCCGAGCTGGAGGACGTCGCGCTGGCCACGTACGGGGAGGAATGGGATCAGCGCGGACGTGCGGGGCTCGGCGCGCTGGCTGTGCCGCTGGCCGGGCTGCTGCCGAGGACGGAAGCGGCCGCCGCGGAGAGCACCACCAGCGTGTTCAAGACGACGCTGACGCCGGCGGGCAAGCTCGCCGTGACGGGCGGGCTGGTGCTGGCGACCGCGGCCGCGGTGACCTCGGCGTTCGTGATCTGGGCCGACGCCCCGGAGCCGGGGCCGGGCGTCGCGCTGCCGCCCGGCACGTCCTCCCCGGCGGGCACCGAGGTGCCCGCCTCGCCGACGTCCGCGCCCACGTCGGCGGCGCCCACCTCCGCGGATCCGACGCCGAGCGAGCCGGTCACCGGTACGCCGCCCGTCACGAATGTCGCCGAACCGAGCACGGTCCCGACCGTTGCACCCGTGGTCCGGCCGAGCGGGGACGGACCACGCACCGAGCCTCCCGCGCCCACGCGGCAGCCGACCGGCCGCCCGACGACCCGGGAGCCGACGGCCTCCAACCGGCCGACCACGCCTCCGGCCACGAGCGAGCCTTCGGCCACCAGGCCCCCGACGACGCGCCCTCCCACCAGCGAGCCGCCGGCCACCAAACCACCGACGACCCGGCCGCCGGCGACCCGGCCACCAGAGACCCGGCCACCGGAGACTCGGCCGCCCACCACGAGGGCTCCGGATCCCGGCACGCAGCCCCCGGTCAAGAACAAGCCGCTCATCTCCGTCTCCATCAAGGTCTCGGTGAACGTGCCGCTCCTCGGCGGCAAGGGCGACGGAGTGCTGGACGCCGACGTCGGTCTCGGCCTGGGATCGAGCCTGCTGGGGCTGGTGGTCGTGCCGGGCTCGGTGCTGGTCGGACGGCAGATCGTGGCGCGAAGGGTGCGGCGGCCGCGCGATAACGAAAAGTCATGAGTTGTGTGCCGGAGGGGGTGATCCTCTACTATCAGCAGTCGGATAGAGGGCGCCCCCCGGCCTGAATACATGCTGACCGGAACCTGCCCTGCGGCTCGGGGTAAGGAGAAGTGTGGCGGTTGCCTCCCGTGCCGACCGGATACGCGGTCCAGTCCGTACGCTCTCCGCGGTGACGCTAGGGGCGCTCCTTCTGGTGGCGGCGGCTCCGGCGGAGGCCGAGCCCAAGCCCACGGTGAAGCAGCTCAAGAAGGAGCTGTCCGCGCTCCAGAAGGAGTCGGACAAGCTCATCACCGAGTACTACAACAGCAGAATCGCCCAGCAAAAAGCTGAAAAATCCGAAAAAGCAGCACGCGAGAAGCTGGCCGCCGCCCAGACCATCTACGAACGCGAGTCCGCCGAGCTCAGAGCCATGGCCGTCAGCCAGTACATCGGCGGCGAGACCGGCCAGCTCGCCGTTCTCGCCGGCAACCAGGACCCGTCGTCCTTCCTCGCCCGCATGGCGCTCAACCAGCACCTCGTCGAGCTCCAGGACGCGCGGCTACGCGGCTACGCCCAGGTCAGGGACGCCCACCAGCAGGCCGAGGACGAGGCTGACGCCCGCGCCAAGGAGCTCGCCGGCACCGTCGACGACCTGGAGAAACGGAAGAAGAAGGCCGAGAAGCAGATCGACCGGATCAAGGACAAGATCGATCAGCTGTACACGGCTCCAGGGGTGCGGCGGCCGGACGGCACGTGGGTGCCGCAGCTGCCCGGCGGGTCCGACAACATCACGCCCAGGATGCGGCTGGTCAAGCAGCTCATCAAGGAACGGTTCGAGGTTCCGTTCGGGATCGGGTGCTACCGGACGATCCAGGACGGTGGCGAGCATCCGCTCGGGCGCGCCTGCGACTTCATGCTGAGCCGGGGCGGCGCGCTGCCGTCGGCGGGGGAGGTCGAGCGCGGCAACCAGATCGCCGCCTGGGCCATCAAGAACGCCAAGCGGCTCGGGATCATGTACATCATCTACCGGCAGCGGATCTGGCACGCCAGGACGGGCGCCTGGCGCACCATGTCCGACCGGGGCGGGACGACGGCCAACCACTACGACCATCCGCATATTTCGGTGTATTAGGGCTCGTTGAGGGCCCTGACCCACCGATCACCCATCGCCGGCAGGCGAAGCGGGGGGCTGGCCGAGGACGGTGTGGAGCATGCGCTTGATCTCCGGCTCCACGCTCTCCGTGGTCAGGCCGAGCCCGTTGAGCGCGGCCACGGCCGCCCCCTCGCCGAGGGCCAGCAGGCCGAGCAGGATGTGCTCGGTGCCGATGTAATTGTGGCCGAGCCGCAGCCCCTCGCGCAGCGTCAGCTCCAGGGCCTTCCTGGTCTGCGGTGCGAGCCGCAGCAGGTCCGGCAGGCTCTGGCCGCCGGGGCGCAGCATCGCTTTCATGACCTCCTTGACCTGGTCCAGCGGCGCGCCGAGCCGCACCATGGCCTTGGCCGCCAGCGCCTCCGGCTCGTGCAGCAGGCCGAGAACGAGGTGCTCCGGCTCGATGGTCTCGCTGCCGGCCTGCCTGGCCTCCTGCTCCGCCGCCACGACCACGTGGCGGGCGCGAGTGGTGAAGCGGCCGTAGGAGGCCATCTGCTCGGCCAGCCCTCCCTCCTTGGGCACGAACCGTTTCTGGGCGGCCTGCTTGGTCACGCCCATGCTGCGGCCGATCTCGGTCCAGGAGGCGCCGGAGTGGCGGGCCTGGTCGACGAAGTGCCCGATGAGGTGATCGGCCACCTCGCCGAGGTGCTCGCCCAGCGTCACGGCGTCGGAGAGCTGCTCGAGGGCGTTGCCGTCGGGGTGACGGCTCTTGATCGCGTTGATGAGGTCGTCGAGACGTACGGTGGCATCCATGCGTCAACCATAGGTTGACGCATGGATATCGTCAACCTCGGGTTGACGCTTGAGACGCCCTGAGATAGTTGTCACGTGCCAGAGATGACTGTCACCAAGATCGGCTCTGGGGCTGCTGGGAATGCGACCCCCAGCTATAGATGGCGGGGCCCAGGTCTTGTTGGCGGTTGGGTTGTGGGGGGTCACGCTTTGGCTGGTCCGCGAACCTTGGACTTCTTCCTCGCCATGGCCTCCGTGATCATCACTGTGCCCTGCCTGATTCGACGGGCCTGGACCCGCTACCGATGGGACACCCGACCCCGCACACCACGCATTCGATGACCTACTGGCGGAGGGTCTACGTGAGGATCAGCGCGTTTCCGCGTCCTCATCGTCCCAGTCCTCATCGTCCCAGTCCTCGTCGTCGATCAGCCCGTCCGGCGGTGAGATGAGCGGGTTGCCCGTCACCCGAAGCCCTGTGACCGTGAGGTTCTCCAGCCACTCGGGCAGGACAGTGATTTGGTTGTCGCCCAGGTTGAGTGCCTCAAGGGCGGTGAGACCTCTTACCCACTCGGGCACCTCGGTGAGATCATTCTCGCTCAAGTCGAGGTAAGTGAGGTTGGTGAGGTTGCCCAAGGTCTCCGGCAGCATGGCGAATACATTGCCGCCCAGGCTGAGGTGGCAGAGGTTGGCCAGGTCGCCCATGGTGTCAGGCAACGCGCGCACCTCGTTGGCGTCCAGATTGAGGTACCTGAGGTTGGCCAGGCTGCCGAAGGTGTCAGGCAACGTCGTGAGCTTGTTGTGCGGCGCCTCGAGCCAGGTGAGATTGACGAGGCCGCCGAACGTGTCCGGCAACGTTTTCAGATGGTGATTGCCGTATAGATTGAGCTTGGCGAGGCTGACGAGATGGCCGAAGCTCTCGGGCAATGTCGTGAGCTTGTTGTGCGACAGGTCAAGCTCCCTGAGACCGATGACGCCGCCGAACGTGTCCGGCAAGGTGCTCAGGTGGTTGCCGTATAGATTGAGCTTGGCGAGGCTGACAAGGTCGCCGAAGGACTCGGGCAATCCTGTGAGATTGTTGTGCGACAGGTCGAGCTCGGCGAGACCGGCCAGACCACCGAAGGTGTCCGGCAACAGGTCCAACCGGTTACCGCTCAGCTCCAGCTCGCCGAGATTGCCGAGATTGCCGAACGTGTCGGGCAACGCGGTGAGCTTGTTCTGCGACAGATTGAGCTTGGCGAGGTTGACGAGATGGCCGAAGCTCTCGGGCAATCCTGTGAGATTGTTGTGCGACAGGTCGAGCTCGGCGAGACCGGCGAGGCTACCGAATGTGTCGGGCAACAGGTCCAGCTGATTGTTGCTCAGGTCCAGTTCGGTAAGGCCGGTGAGATTACCCAGCCAGTCTGGCAGAACGCTGAGCCGATTGCTGTACAGCTTGAGCTTGGTGAGATTGGTGAGCCCGGCCAGCCCGCTTGGCAGGACAGCGAGGCCGTTGAGTCCCAAATTCAGCTCGGAGAGGTTGCTCAGCGTCTCCGGCAGTTCGGCGATGTGGTTGCCGTACAGGTTGAGTTTGGTCAGGTTGGTGAGCCCGGCTATGCCGTCCGGCAATACGGTGAGCTTGCTGTCTTGCAGGTCGAGTTCGGTGAGGTTGCTCAACGTCTTCGGTAGCGCGGCGATCCGATTTCCGCCGCCCAGGTACAGCCTGGTGAGGCTGGTGAGCCTGCCGAACGTTTCCGGCAGAGCGGCGAGCCGGTTGTAGCAGACGTTCAGCTCGACGAGGCCGGTGAGCTCGCCCAGCGAGTCCGGCAATGTGGTCAGCTGGTTCATGGCCAGGTTGAGATCGGTGAGGTTGGCGAGGTCGCCGAACGCCTCCGGGAGCACGGTGAACCGATTGTGGCCCAGGTTGAGCGTGCTCAGGCCGGTGAGCCTGCCGAACGTTTCCGGCAGAACGGTGAGCTGGTTGTACCAGAGGTTGAGCTCGGCGAGGCCGGTGAGCTCGCCGATCGAGTCCGGCAGGACGGCGACGTTGTTGAAGGCCAGGTCGAGGACCGTGAGGTTGGACAGATCACCCAGCCACTCGGGTAAACGGGTGATCCTGTTGTCCTTCAGCTTGAGCACCCTCAGATTGGCGAGGTTACACAGCCAGTTCGGCAATGCGGTGAGACGGTCGCCGCCGGTATTGAGCTCCAGCGTGGTGAGGTTGGTGAGGCCGCCCAGCGCATCAGGCAGGCTGACGAGCTTGCTCCCTGACAACTTGAGCTCGGTGAGGTTCGCGAAGCCCCCCAGCCATTCGGGTAATTCAGCGAACAGATTGTTTCTCAGGTCGAGCCTGGTGATACCGGTGAGGTCGCGCAGCGCCTCAGGCAGGCTGTCCAGCTCCAGACCGGAAAGGTCCAGGTCAGAAGTACCGCTTTCCAGCGCCGCGGCGATCCGCCGCGCGGCCTCGGAAGACACCTCGATCCACCTCACTTCGACATTCTGGCGAAGCGGATCGGCTCCGCCCGCCGCCTCCAACGGCATCGCCGGCAACCGATGACCGGTGCCGCGCGATCGACGACGGAATGAAGTGCCCCTGTTCCAGTGACGGCGGTGCCGGTCTTGATTCCCGCTCACCGGCAGCCGGCCCGGCGCTGACAGTACGGGGCACACTGATGATCTCCGCACGTCGAGGCCACCCTAGTGGCAATGCCGGAAGTTAGAGTCGTCGGTGGTTGCGCAAGGTATGCGCTTGAAACCAGGACATGAGAACGGAGATCCAGTAGAACGGGTCCCGAGCACGGCCGGCCGATCCCCAGCTATCGCACGGTGGTCAACGTGATCGCGGCCCTCGATCCGGCGCTCAAGTGCTTGGCCTACGAGGGCCGCAAGCGCTATGCCGGCACCTTCGAGTTGATCGGCCGCCGAGAGGTGGACGCGCCGAACGCCAGCTGGCAGGCCGACCACAGCGAGTTGTACTTCTACATCCTGACCGAGGACGGCACCCCGGCCGGACCATCGAGCGACTGTTCGCCACCGTGCACCAGATGTGCCTGCCGGCGCTGCCCAGCTACGCGCCCGCCGGCCTCCCCGACCGCGCTGGCCAGGCCCGGCTGAGCCTGACTGTGCCCGAGCTGGGAGAAGATCGCTCCGCCCGCGGCTTGCACGGCCGAGGTGATCTCTGTCCAAGCCCGGACCTGTTCCTCGCTGTAGGTGACAGCTATCGCTGGCAGTCACAACGCTGAGGCTGCCAGAGAGTCTTCCAGGGGTCGCCACCATGGCAAAGGGGAACCGGTCGAGCCACGGCGCACGGACGGAGGACCAGGAGGCTGGACCCGGTCCAGGAATTGAAAGGTTCATCCGCCCACACGGTTCACCAGGAGCTTCGCGCGGTGGATCAGGTGGTTCGTTGACCCCCTGCGTGAGCGCGCACACAATGTCCGTCGAGACGGCCGGGCGGCGGAGGGAGCTGGCTGATGCAGAAGACCTGGGTGGGCTTATCGGGACTCGTCGCGGCGGTCGCGTTCATCGCGTTGCTCGCCGGAAACGCCATGGCGGCCCTGGGCCCCGGGCCGTCCTCGTCGCCGGATCCGTCCGGCTCGCCGGCCCCGTGCACTACGGGGACCTCGCTGCCGACACTACCCCCCAGCAACAGTCCGCCGACCGCGCCCGCGACCCTTGAGGTGGTACGGGTGCTGCTCAATTCGGTCGAGTTGCGCTGGACCGCCGCCACGGACAACAACGGCATCGCCTGCTACCGGGTACGGGAGCGGCGCGACGGCACAGCCACCACGGTGGCGACGTTCCAGCCGACGGCCACCGAGGGCACGGTGTACCTGCCGTGGCCGCCGCTCGGCGTGCCCTCGCAGACGCACATCCTGGACGTGGTGGCCGTGGACACGTGGTACACGCCGGGGCCCGCCTCCCCCACGGTGACCGTGACCATCTACAACGACGTCGTCTCGTCACCAACCCCGCCGCCGGTGGGCGACTGTGACGTGACGTACGCGTCGTGGGCCTGGAACTCCGGCATGAGCACCAACCTCACGATCACCAACACGGGCAGCACACCCATCCGCGACTGGCGCCTGACGTTCAACTTCCCCGACGCGGGCCAGCGCGTCACCTCGGGCTGGTCCGCCGCCTGGTCGCAGACGGGCACGGCCGTGACGGCCGGGCACCCGCAGTGGAACAGCGACATCGCGCCCGGACAGACCCTCCGCATCGGCTTCACCGGCTCCAGCACGGGCAGCAATCCCGCGCCTACGGCCTTCTACCTCAACGGCGCGAGATGCCGGATCTCACCGTGACGCCCGTCCTCAGCGGAGAGTAGTGGATCATCGGTAAGTGTGCGTGAGCCTTGGCTCGCCGGCTGCCCTGCCGTGGTCAGCAAGCGAGGTCGGACGCGGGTAGCACACCGGCCGAGAGGAAGTCGTTCACCGCTCCGTTCAAGCACGCGTCGCCGTGGTAGGGGAACGGCGCGTGCGTACGGGCATCGACGGTGACCAGGCGTGATCCCGGCAGCCGGGCCGCCACGGCCCGGCTGACGGCGAGGGGCACCGCCACGTCCCTGAGCGCGGCCGTAACGAGTACGCCGGGGGCCCGGTCGGATACCTGGCCGGGCGTCGGCGGCGCCGGGTGGTCCATCGCCGGGGGCCAGAAGGCGCAGGGCGTGATGTTGGCGTTGGCCGGTCCGAAGAGGGGGTATCGCGTGCCGTAGGCAGCGAGGTCCCGCAGGTAGGTACGGGGATCGCGGGGCCAAGGACCGTCGGCGCAGCGATAGGCGATGTTGACGGCCGTGTGATTGTCCGCAGGCACCCCGGCGACACCCGGCGGCGGCACGGGGCGGATCGGGAACGGCACGAACGGCTCCTGGCCGGCGGCGACGGCCGCCAGCGCCGAGGCGATCAGCCCTGCGTATTGCTCATAGTAGATCCCGGCCACGATCAAGGAGCCAAGTTCGCCCGCGGTCCACGGGTGACCGGCGATGACGATCGGCGACGTCCGCGCCCGATCGAGCAAGCTGCTGACGGCCCGCGTGACCGCCTGAGCGGTGTCGCCGAAGCCGTAGTCGGCGTTCCGCTGGGCGATCCAGCCGGCCAGTTCGGCGAAGCCTCGGTCGAACGCCGGGGTGCGGGCCAGTTCGAACGGGCGCCAGATGGTGGCCGGGTCGACCGGGCTGTCCAGCGCGAACCGGTCCACTCGGTGCGGGAAAAGGGCGGCGTAGACGGCACCGAGCATCCCGGCGTACGATCCGCCCAGGTAAGAGATCTTCTCCTCGCCCAGGGCCGCCCTGATGAAGTCCATGTCCCGGGCGGCGTTCACGGTGGTGGCGTAGGGCAGCGCCCATCGCGCGGCGCGTTCGCAGTCCTTCGCGTACTGCCGCGCCTCCGCGGAGTCGGCGGCGAAGCTCCCGGGTGTCGCCGTACGGACCCAGTAGCCGGCCGGTTCCTCGACGGGTTGCCCGCAGCTGATGGGGGTGCTGCGTTCGACGAACCTGATGTCGAAGCCGATCAGGTCGTACTGGGCGCGGACGTCAGCGGACAGGAACGGCGCCAGGGTGCTCGGCAGCGGCACTCCCGGCCCGCCGGGCCCGCCCCCGGTGGTGAGCAGCACGCCGCGGCGCCTGGCGGGGTCGGTGGCGGGGAGCCTGGAGATCGCGATCGAGATCGTACGGCCTCGCGGGTGCCGGTGGTCCAGCGGCACAGTCACGGTGGCGCACTGCAGCTCGGGGTCGGTGATGCCGGCGCATTCGGTCCACTGCGGATTCGTGTGCGCCCCCGCTTCGGCGGTCGGTGCGAACGCCGTCACCACCGCGGCCAGAGCCACGGCCAGCGTACCCCGCACGAATGTCCGCGCCCGTCGTAAGCCCACCGGATCGGCCATCAGCGACCTCCTCGCATCGCGCACCAAGGGCAAGCCGATCGTACAGAGCAGACGGCGGATTCGACCATCCTCGGCGTCGAACGTCCGTACGCGATGGACGCTCAGTGACAGTTGTCGCTATGACTCACACGCATGAGGACTCTCACGGGGTCACATGGGGCGGCACAGGGCGTGTTCGGCGGCGTCGGCCAGCAGGATGGCGACGGTGTCGGCGGGCAGTGACCGTCCGCTGTACAGCAGGTCGAAGGCGTCGAAGCTGGTGTGGAGCCAGAGCAGGTGACCGGCCTGGCCGGCGGTGAGCCGGTCGCGGAGCGCGCCCTGCTCGTGCAGGCGCCGGGCCAGGTCGTCCATGCCCTGGGCGCGGCCGCCCTCCGGCGGCGGACGGTGCCGCCGACGGCGTCGGCGTCGAGGTGCGCCATGGAGAACAAGGTGCGCAGGACGTCGCGATGCGCGGCGTACATGCGCACGTTTCCGGTGATGCCATCGCGAAGTCCGCGCCGGGCGTCGGGCTGCAGAACGGCGTTGACCATGTCGGCGAAGCCTCCGCGGTGGAGCAGGTCCATGCCGAGCGCGTCGAACAGGCCCGCACGCGAGCCGAACACGGTGTAGATCGTCGAGCGGGACACCTCGGCGAGCCTGGCGACCTTGTCCATGCTGACCTGCTCGGACGGGGCCTCGATCAGGCGCTGGTAGACGGCGTCCAGGATGCGCCGCCGGGTTCCGGCCGTCACTGAGGGCCGAGCCGCGCTCGACCTCCTCGACGTGGCCGCCTTCGGCCTGCCGCTGCTGGACGAGCCGGTCCCGGCCGCCTTCGGCGCCTACACCCGCCCGCACACCCGCCGCTGGTCGGCGGCGGTCGCGGCGTTCGACGCGTACGTGTTCATCACCCCCGAGTACAACCACTCATTCTGCGCGCCCAAGCCCAGCCGCTGCCCGCCTGACCATCCCCGCCGGTTCGCCGCTTCCCGGCGCGGCTCGTCCCCTCAGCGCACAGGGCAGGTCCGCGACACCCGCGCATGGCATCGCGACGATCACATCCAGCGGCCGCCATGCCAGGCTCTGGCGATGAGCGGTCGCGCGATCAGCCGTCGTCGCGGCACAGGCAGAACGGGTGGCCGGCCGGGTCGAAGAGCGCCCGGACATTGTCCTGCGGCTGTTCCGTGGCGACCGTCGCGCCCCTCGTGCACCTTTCCGGGTAAGCGTCGATGTCGGTCCACGGCGCACGCTACAGCCAGTTGCGGATGTTCTACTGCCGGAATGGTGACCCGTTGAAGCTCGGAGGCGTTCAGGTGAACGGCCGCCCGTTGAGCAGCGCCCTGCCGAGAGCGGTGATGTGATGGAAGATCGTGTTGCCTTTGCGCTTGGAGACGACCAGGCCGGCATTGCGCAGCACGGTCGTGTGCCGGCTCGCCATGGGCAGCGAGATGCCGAGGCGGCGAGCCAGCTCCGTCGTGGTCGTGGGCCGGGCGGTCTCCTCCAGGACGTACGTGCGCGTCCGCCCGAGCAGAGCCACGACGGGCTCGTCTTCCGTCGTGCCGTCCGCCCGTACCCGAGGCAGCCAGCCGACCGGAGGCTGTACGGGGAGAACCAGCACGGGCGGCAGGTCGGTGTCCCGCAGCGTGATCGGGTGGCGGCGGCAGAACGCCGACGGAAGGAGAACGATCCCGCGCCCCTCAAGATGTACGTCGTGTTCGACGTAGTCGAGCACGCGCAGGACCGGTGGATCCCACACCACGTCAGGATGGAGATTGCCCAGCAGGCGATCGACGCCGCCGTCGGCGAGTGCCTGCAGCCGCCGGTCACGGTCGGTTTGCAGGTGTGGCCGCAACATGCGTTTGTATGGAGCTATTCCGGCACGGTGATATCTGGTGATGGCGTTGACCAAGCGGTCGAGCATCGGAGCGCCGCCGTCCAGCAGCGCCCTGATCGACGAGGCGTTCGGCTGCTTGTCACTGAAATAGCTCAGCTCCTCGCGGAACCGTGGCGTCGGTGTGGACATCAGATGGTCCAGCTGCTCCTCCAGCGCGACGCCCCCGCGCCCCGGCGTGAGGAAGTCCGGTGAATATCCCTGGGGTGGCGTCAATGACAGCAACAGCCGCATATCAGCGACTTTCACCTGCCGCGTCCGCCGCCACCACTCCCCGTAAATCAGATCCCGCCCTTCCTGCAGCACATGCAAGCTCAGCAGCACGTCCCATAACGGGTCGGTGTCCTCGGCCAAAGTAATCCGCCGTAAATCCTGACTGGTGAAGTGAATTCGCAGCACTTCCTGCCCCCTTGTCTCGTTCGAGCGGATCTCCTCACCCTTCGACTACCGTTCGGGCGGAATGGTTTGACTCTTCGTCCGGATACGTCGGATCTGTCCTCTACGCGCACGTCAGCGGGCATGATGTGGGTGCTGCGGCAAGGACGTGCGGTGGGCGATCAGGGTGGTTCAGGGGTACGGGGGCGGCGGAGGCGTGCCGGTCTCCGTTGCCGGGCCGGGCGGGCCGGGTGAACTGCCATATTGCGCCAGTGTGCAAACGTTTGACCGGCACAGCCGTATCCGGCATTTTCTGGAGAAGTCAATTCATCGTGGCGGGACATGGCGGCCGATGCGGGCCTGAAAATCCTTGTTGTCATGGCACATGTCATGTCCGGCTGCGGCTGAGTGGCTCTTATGCGTTCGGCAAAGATCAGATGGATGGGCTCGCGGTTCCGGGGCGGTAGCGACATCCGGCAGCTCCATGCGAAGTGCTGCGGGCTCGGATGGGCGCGGTTCGCCGCCATGCGTATCGGCGTCCACCTGCTCAGACGGGCTGGTCTGCTGCTGGATGTACTGGCGCTGAACGGAGTGGCACACACAGCCTCTTCATGAAAGCGCTTTGCAAGATTAGCGGGTCATAATTCGCGTATGCCGTCGATAACTGAGCTCAGAGCAGGGGACCCGGCCGGTCTCGGGGGCTACGAGATCCGGGGGCGGCTGGGAGAGGGCGTGCAGGGCGTCGTCTACCTCGGCGTGGACGAGCAGGGGAGACGGGCGGCCGTCAAATGGCTGCGTCCCGAGCTGGCCGGTGACGAGGCGGCTGCGGAGCGGTTGGCCGGGGAAGCGGCGGCGGCGCAGCGGGTGGCGCCGTTCTGCACCGCGAAGGTGCTGGACACCGGCGTGCACCAGGGACGTCCCTACATCGTCAGCGAGTACGTCGACGGGCCGACGCTGCTGCGCGCCGTGCGCGAGGAGGGGCCGCGCACCGGGGCCGCGCTCCACCGGCTGGCCATCGGCACCGCCACCGCGCTCGCGGCGATCCACCAGGCCGGCATCGTCCACCGCGACTTCCACCCCGGCAACGTGCTGCTGGGCAGCGAAGGGCCCCGGGTGATCGGGTTCGGCATCGCCACCGCGCTCGCCCCCGTGCTCGACGCCACCTCCGGCCCGGCGACCGTGCCCGTGAGCGGCTCCCTGTCCCTGGCGCCCGAGCAACTCCTCGGTGATGTCATCGGGCCGGCGGCCGACATGTTCGCCTGGGCGAGCACGATCGCCTTCGCGGCCGGGGGGACGGGGCCGTTCCAGGCGGAGACGGTGCCGGCGACCGTGCAGCGGGTGCTGAACGGCGAGCCTGACCTGGCACGGCTCTCGGGCACGCTGCGCGAACTGGCCGCGGCCTGCCTCTCGAAGGACCCCGCCCGCCGCCCGACGGCCGAGCAGGTGATCCACCGCCTCCTGGAGCACCCGGCCCCGATCCCGGCCGGCCTCCACCACGCGGCCACCACGGTCGGCGGCACCCCTCCAGGCCCACCTCCGGCGGGTGCCGCGCCTTCGGCGGGTGGCGTGTCTGCGGCGGGTGGCGTGTCTGCGGCGGGTGCCGTGCCTTCGGCGAGCTCCGCGCCTCCGGCCGGTGGCGTTTCTCCGGCCGGAGGCGCGTCTCCCGTGGGTGGCCCGCCTCCGGCGGGTGGCGCACCGCAGGCCGGGAGCGGGCCTCAGTGGCAGCCGCCCGGCGTGGAGCAGCCCGGGGGCTCCGGTCCGCAGCGGTGGCCCGGCCGGCCCTCCGCCCAGGGCTCTGGTCCGGAGCCGCGGCCCGGGCAGCCCTCCGCCCAGGGCTCCGACCCGGAGCCGCGGCCCGGGCAGCCCTCCGCTCCCGGCTCCGGCCCGCAGCCGTGGCCAGGCCAACCCCCTTACCCTTACCCTCAGCCGCCGCAGGCCCAGTACCGGCCGCTGGGAAGCGACCAGCCGCCGCCTCCCAGCGGCCGCCCGGTCTTCGAGCCTGGCGCGGCCTACCCGCAACCGGGCACGTCACCCCGGCCCACGCCGTACGGCCCCCCGCCTCCACCCCCGTCCAGCAGGAAGAACTGGCTGATCGGCGGCGCTATCGCAGTCGTGGCCCTGGTGGCGGCCGTCGTTCTCCTCGTGGTCACCGTCATCAACCTGCCGGCCAGGAAGCAGTCCACCCTCCCCACACCCGCCACCACCACGGCGTCCCCCAGCCCCACCACCTCCCCGGTCCCGACCGCGGACCTCACCCCGATCAGGCTCCCCGGCACCGCCGCCACGTTCTACGAGAGCCCCGGCGACCCGGTCAGGCTCACGACGTACTCGGTGCGGAACGCCAAGACCAAGGAGTGGGTGTACTACGCCCGCGACTCCCTGACCGGAGGATTCACGAAATATCCGGACCAGCTGGAGGCCATGCTCTCGCCCGACGGCCGCTACCTCGCCAAGCGCGGCAAGAGCTTCATCGACTTCTACGACAACGTGGAGATCACCGACAAGACGACAGGCGAGAAGTTCTCGGTCAGGACCTCGAAGCAGCCGCTCAGCGCGTACATCCAGGCCTGGTCGCGCGACAGCACCCGCCTGCTGCTCAACGTCGGCAAACCGGTCCAGGAGGTCTGGCAGTCGACCGGCTTCGCCATCCTGGACGTCACCACCAGGAAGGCCACGGTCGCCTCCCTCAGGGAGGGCTCGCTGAAGAACATCAGGTACGGCTTCGACGGCGCGGACACCGGCGTGGTCGCCATGTCGAACGACACCGACCAGCAGGCCCTGCGCTTCTTCGACGCCACCGGCACGCGCGTCCGCCGCATCCCGAACGTGGGCGCCGGCTACGCCGACGCGCTGTTCTCCCCGTCGGGCACGCTGTTCGTCACCGACTGCCCCGGCCTGACCAGCGGCAACAACTGCGTGTACGACGCGCGGACCGGCGCCGAGGTCAAGCGGATCGAGTCGTCGTGCGGCGGCCTGGCCACCTGGTTCGACGACGATCACCTGGTCTGCTGGACGACCTCGGACACCACGGGCGGGCAGCAGATCCAGGTGATCGGCTTCACCGGCAGGATGGTGCGCCTGCTGGCCCAGGTCCCGGTCGGGGCCGCCGACCTCGGCGTCATCTACACGTACCGGAGCTAACGCACCCGCCCGCGCGGCTTCAGCCGGGTGGCGGGCAGGACGGGCGCGGGGAGCGGCGCCCCGTCGAACCCCTCGACGGAGCCGAACCCCTCGCCCTCCATCCAGTCCTTCCTGAACGCGGCGATCTCCTCGTGGGAGCGGCCCACGAAGTTCCACCACATGACGATCTCCTCGCCGAACGGCTCCCCGCCGATCAGCAGCACCCGCCCGCGCCCCGACAGCCGCAGCCCGGACCGCCCCGGCGGCAGGTACGTCAGCGACCCGGGCGTCACCTGCTCGACCGCGCCGTCGAGCAGCAGCACCCCGTGCTCGAACCCGGGCGAGAGCGGCACCTCGCACGCGTCGTCCACCGCGATCTCGGCACCCACCAGCGGGCTGAACGCGGTGGCGGGGGAGGAGACCCCGCCGAGCGACCCCATGATCACGGTCGCCTCGAAGCCAGGCCCCGCCAGCACGGGCAGCACCGGATGGTGCTCGAACGCGGGCCCGGTGTGCCGGTGCTCGCCGGGCAGCGCCACCCACAGCTGCACCCCGTGCAGCACCGTCTCCGGCGACTCCTCCGAATGCGAGATGCCGCGACCGGCGGTCATGAGGTTGAGCTGCCCGGGGCGGATCTCCTGCAGGGTGCCCAGGCTGTCGCGGTGCAGCACCTCGCCCGCGACGAGCCAGCTCACGGTCTGCAGGCCGGTGTGCGGGTGCGGCGGCACCCGCATCGTCGCCCGCTCCGGCCCGTAGGCGTCGACGAAGCACCACGCGCCGATCATGCGCCGGTGCGCGCCCGGCAGGGTCCTGCTCACCGTCATCGCGCGCGGCCCGCCGAGCGGCACCGCGCGCCCCTCCAGGATCTCGCTGTCCGCGCCGGCGTCGGCGCCGCAGCGGATCTCCCGCGGGTCAAGCTCCAGGTTGCTCACCCCAAGACTGTACGGCCACGCGGGAGGCCGGCCTCAGCTGAGGGTCTCCCACCAGCCCTCCACCACCTGGGCGGCGGAGGTGTCCACGGCCTCGCCGGGACGCGGTACGACGATCTTGACGTCCCGCGCCTTGGCCTCCCGCCACAACCGCTCCACCGGCTCCGCCCACGGGTGCAGCGCGAGCGTGAACGTCGCCCAGTGCACGGGCAGCAGCAGCTGACCGCCCAGATCGAGGTGGGCGTTGACGGCCTCCTCCGGGTTCATGTGGATGTCCGGCCAGGCGGGGCTGTACGCGCCGATCGGCATCAGCGTCAGGTCGAACGGCCCGTGCTCCGACCCGATCCCCCGGTAACCCTCGAAATAGCCGGAGTCGCCCGCGTAGAAGACCCGCTTGTTCGCCCCGGCCACCACCCAGGACCCCCACAACGTGTCATTGCGGGTCAAGGAGCGGCCGGAGAAGTGCCGGGCCGCCGTGGCGACGAAGCGCAGCCCCGCCACCTGGGCCTCCTCCTCCCAGTCGAGCTCGATGATCCGGTACGCCGGCACGCCCCACCGCTCGAGGTGCGCCCCGATGCCCAGCGGCACCAGGAAGGGGGCCTTCTGCGTCCCGAGCAGCGAGCGCACGGTCGCCAGGTCCAGGTGGTCGTAGTGGTCGTGCGAGATCGCGATCGCGTCGATCTGCGGCAGCTCGCGGATCTCGATGGGCACCGGGTGGTGCCGCTTGGGGCCGACCAGCTGCGACGGGGAGGGCCGCTTGCTCCACACCGGGTCGAACAGCACCCGCTTGCCCTCGATCTCCACCAGCGTGGAGGCGTGGCCGTACCAGACCACGCGCAGGCCGTCGGCGGGCGGCGCGTCGGACGGCGGGACGCGGAGCGGGACGGGACCGCCGGGACGGCGCTGCTCCTTGTTCCTGGCCAGCTCGCCGAGCAGGCCGGCGGGCGGAGTGGTCATCAGGTTGGTGGGCTCCGGCATCGGGTTGAAGAACGTGCCGTCCCTGAACTGCGGCGAGCGCCGCATCCTCGCCACCCGGTCCGGCCCCGAGGTCAGAGGCCGCACGCCCAGCTCGGCGGGGACATCGCGCACAGCCCAGCCCGCCGCTGCCAGGGCCGCGCCACCCACGAGGATCCGCCGTGCCGTCCGCATTCCTGCCATCGCCCACTCTCCCCTGAAAAGTCTGTCCATCCCGCCCAACCGAACGGGATTCCCCAGTGTTCCCGTCTGTACGATATATCGCGATAGGTCATACCGCGTTGATGGTGCGCCGCCGAACGGCGATGCCGGAGCGGCGACCTGTTCCGGCCGATGAAACTACCGCTCGTCGCCCCGGCGCCCGACGGCAGCCCCTGCCCGCGACACGCAGGCGCCGGGTCATTGTGGCCGATCCTCCTTCTCGCCCGGTCCGCGCTCGGGGAAGGGCCACGGGTTGGGGCGGCAGCGGCCCAGCGACTTCGACTGCTGGGTCATGACCGGGGCCAGTCGCCCGGGTCCCGGGCAGGAGCTGTGCTCGTGGCCCAGGCTGTGGCCGACCTCGTGGCTGATCAGATAGTTCCGGTACGCGGCGAGATCGCCGCCGTACTGCGGGACGCCCTTCGCCCAGCGCAGGGCGTTGATGATCGAGCGCTCGCCGTTCCAGCAGGACAGCTCGCCGCCCGTACGGAGCGGAGCGCACTGGCGGACGGTGAGCCCGGGGCTGGTCAGCGCGACGCGGACCTGCACCGGGCCGTGGTCGACGCGCTCGAAGCGCGCCCAGCCGCGTACGTCGTTGAGCGTGCGATGCACCTGGGCGGCGAACGCGTCCGGGTCGAACGGCAGGCCGCGCTCCACCTCGACCAGGTACCGCACCACCTCCCCATGCCCCGGCCTGGGAGACGCGTGGCCGGGCACGACCCGGTAGACGCCCGAGGCCTCGTACGGGACCTTCACCTCCTCGGCCGGCCGCTCGGCGGGACGCTTCCGGGGGACGGGAGAGGGCTTGGGCGGCGGCGGAGGCACCGGCGGCGGCGGGGGCGCTGGAGGCGCGGCCGCGCACGCGGACGCGAACAGGAGCAGCATCAAGAGCGCGAGCAGCGGCAACGCGGCCTCCCCACAGGTGCACGGTGGGGAGGAATCCGATGATACGTGGCCGCTTGCTGCGTTTCCGGCAGGTGCCCGCCTCAGGCGGGGGCGTACGGCGTGATGTCGATGGGCGGCTCCTCGCCGAGGGCGAGCGAGGCGGCGATCTCACCGGTGAACGGGCCCGCCGTCAGCCCGTACGCGCTCAGGCCCGTCGCCACCACCACGCGCCCGGTCAGCCGCCCGATGAGGGCCCGGCCGGGGGCGTACACGGGGCGCAGGCCGACCCTGGCCTCCGCCACCGTCGCCGCGAACAGCCCGGGCGCCACCCGCAGCCCCGCCGAGATCACCTCGTCGAGCCCGCCCATGGTGACGCGCGGCGCGAACCCCACGTCCTCCACGGTCGCGCCGACGACGACGCGCGAGTCGGGGAAGCCCAGCAGGTACGGGCCGACCCTCGGCAGCACCATCGGCCACCACGCGGTGTCGACGCCCTCCATGGTGACGTGCAGGATCTGCCCCCGCCTGGGGAAGACCGGCAGCTCCACGCCCAGGGGCCGGCACACCTGGCCCGTCCACGCCCCGGCGGCCACGATCACGCTGTCGGCCTCGAGCCGCACGCCCTCGTCCGCGAACCGCGGGGCTCTCGTGGACACCGGACCCTGCGGCTCCGCGGGCGCGAGCGGCGCGCCCTGCCGCCAGGACCCGCCCTGCCCGGCGACCTCCCCGGGGGCGGGCTCCGGGGGCACGGGCGCGGCCGGCGCGCTCGCCGCGACGGGCTCGCGGGCGATGGCGTGCAGGACGACCTCGCCGGCCGGGGTGAGGGCGGCGGCGCCCGTACGGACCTCCGCGCCGTGCGCGACGGCGGCCCGCAGCAGCGCGTCGCGCACCGAGCACCCGTCCACCCGGGCGGCGCCCGGCACGAGCAGCGCGCTCAGGGTGTCGGACAGCGGCGGGAACAACTCGGACGGCGTCGCCACGTCGGTGACCTCGCCCATCTCCGGCGCGCCGGGATAGCGGCGGCGCAGCAGGGCGCGCACCGGCTCCAGATCGACCGGGTCCTCGGCCACCAGCAGGGCGCCCACCGTGGCGTAGCCGATGTCCTCACCCAGCTCCTCCACCAGCCCGGGGTAGTGGCGGGCGCCCTCACGGGTGAGCCGGTACCAGTCGTCGTCCTCCGGGTGGTCCACCCACGGGCACACGATGCCCGCCCCCGCGTGGGTCGCCTCGCCCGTGTACCCACCGTCCACCACGGTCACCGCCGCGCCGCGCCGGCTCAGATAGTAGGCGGCGCTGGCTCCGACGATGCCGCTCCCGATCACCACAACACGCATGCGTCAATGATCTCAGCCTTGCTGACCTCGGCTGATGCCGGGCTGCCCCCGTGTCCGGGCACCCCTGTCCGGTGCTCGGATCGCGGGCGGTTATGGTCGGCGCATGGACGTCGCCGTCACGAGGATCGACCTGCCGAGCCCTGTCCTGGCGGCCGCGTCGGACGGCGCCTTGGTCTGGTGCGCGGGGAGCGGCGGGGTGCGGGCGTACACGACGTCCGGAACGCCGCTCGAGGCCGCGGACGAGGCCGGCGCGCTCCCGGGGTTACGGTCGCTGCCGGAGTTGCGGTCGCTGGCCGCGGTGCCGGCCACGGTGGCCGGGACGGCGGGCGTCCCCGGGGCGCTGGCGGGGACCGTGGTGGTGCCGAGGACGTTCGCCGCGCCGCCGCTCGTGGGCTCCTTGCCCCCGGACTCCCTGCCGCAGGGCTGCCTGGCGGGGGCCTCGGCCGATCGGGTGTACTGGTTCGACCAGCGCGGCGCGCCGATCGCCAGCGCGCGCTTCGAGGGCCGGGTGCTCGCGGGCGGCGGGGAGATCTGGGCCGTGGGCGCCGATCGGGCGCGCAGGCTCATCGAGCCGGGCCACCTCGGCGACCCGGTGGACTTACCCGGCCTGGACCTGTGCGCGGTCGAGGGGGAGCGCCTGTGGTGGACGTCGAAACGCGACACCGTGCTGCGCGGCGGCCCCAGGGAGGTGGAGGTCGGGACCCGCGAGCGCGGCGGCATGGTCGTGTGCGCGGGCTCGCTGTGGATCAGCGTGGCGGGCGGGCTGCTGCGGGTCTCCGCCTGGTCGGGCGAGCCGCGGCGGTTCGTGGGCGCTCCGGCGGGGCCGGTGCCCTTCCTGGGCTGCGCGAACGGCGTGCTGGCCGGCGGGGGACGTGACCTGTTCGCGCTTCCCCCGGTCGTCGGCGCCGCCGTCCGCGTGATCCGGCTGGGGCTGAAGGCGCCGCTCGCGCTGATGATCGCGGCCGGCAAGCACGTGTGGGCCTTTCCCGCGGGCCGCGCTCAGGCTCTCATCGTGCCGTTGTGATCGCATTGCGGGCGGAAGGTGGCGGTCGCCGTGTCGGGGATCGGATGATCAAGCGCGCGGCGTCTGGCGGTGTCACACTTGTGGTCGCAGGGCTCTTCGACTCACCGCCGCCAGGCGGTCTCCTCCTGCGCGGAATCATGTCGGCGATGGTGCGGGTGTCAGCGCATTCTTGCTGGTCAATGGCGCCGATCTGGATTGGTGAGAGGTGCGCCACCCCTGGATGGGTCGCGTCTTCCCGCTCGCGCGTCGTGCATCGCGCGTCGATCCGGAAGACAAGAGCATGAATGGCATCGAGTGACCCGAGAGTGACTGCCAGGACGGGCGGGTGGAAGCCGCGAAGCCGGCGCGAGACTGCAGCTCAGGCTGGTGGCTCCAGCATGGGCAGGAGGAATCGCCGGGCCACCGCGGCCAGTTGCTCGTCGTCATCCAGATTGATGAGGGCACTGGGGATCGTCAGGAAAGAGGTGGAGATCCGCACCATCATCTCGGCCACGAGGTCGACGTCAAGGCTGCTCGACACGTTGCCTGCGCGTTGCTCGCTGCGGAGCTGGCCGGCGACGAAATGCCGCACGGTGGCGAGGGTCTGGCCTCCGTCAGCTGTCATGGAGGGGACCAGCAGGTCCGGTTCCGTGGCGATGAGTCCGCCGATCAGCGGGTTGCCGCGGATTGCCCGCAGTGAGCTCACGAAGCCCAGCACCACCCTGTCGGCAGCGGTGTCGGCCTGTTCTATGTCGATGAGGAACTGGTCGAAATAGCGGCGGAACTCCCGGCGCACCACGTGTTCGATCAGCGTGTCTTTTGTGTCGAACCGCCGGTAGACCGTGATCCGCGACACCTTCGCCAGCCGGGCGACGTCCTCCATGGTGGAGCGCCTGATGCCCATCCGGCAGAACTGCTCGTACGCCGCGTCAAGGATGCGCGTCCGTAGCTCGTCGCTGTCGTCGACGCGCTCGACGGCGTCGAAATAGGCACGCTCCAGCAACGAATGCGAGTCCGACAGCGCCATGAATCCGGACAGCACAGACTCCACGATCACCTCCGGTAAGGATTCGGCCTCAAACGCGGTCTTGTGATGCTCGTCACACTGTGCTCTGATGATGATACACGGACGCAGGATTTGTTTCTCAGTATCACCTCTTTCTCGCATGCCCTGAGCGGGACCCCACCTCGAAGGAGTGCAGAGCATGGCAGAGTTGAGCAGGCGCAAGGTACTGATCTCGGGCACCGCCATGGGAGCGCTCGGTGCGTTAGGGATGATCTCTCCGGCCCAGGCGGAGGACTCCCCGTCCGGCGACTGGACCTGGCCGGCCAGTGGTTCGATCGCGGGTTCCGGCAGCGGCGCCGACCCCCGATGGGTGTGGGACGACGTGGCCGATCCGCTCCTCGCCTCACTGCTCGACCGCGGTGTCATACCCGAGGTCAACCGGCTGCTGTACGACTGGAACCGCAACGACCAGCCCCTGCCCGCGGGACTGCCGGAGGATCTGCGGGCCTTCATCGAGCAGGCGCGTCAGCTGCCGTCGTGGGCCGACCCCACCCTGCTGGATGCCGGGGCGCGGTTCCACGCGCTCAAGGGCAACTACATCGTCGTCCTCACCATTGTCGGCGCCGGGATGCTGGCCACCGCGATCCCCAAGGAGGCACGCGCTGTCTATTACTCCGCGGGCGGTGCGGATCTGAGAGACCGGATCGCCAAGACGAACATCCTGGCGTACGCGGTCAGACCCCAGCACGCCTGGGGTGCCGGCGGCACGGCCGTGGTCGAGGCGGTGAAGACCCGGCTGGTGCACGCGGCGGTGCGGCACCTGCTGAAGTCGTCTCCCCACTGGTCCGGCCCTATCCCGATCAGCCAGGAGGACATGCTCGTCACGTGGCACACCCTGGCGACCTACTCCATGCGCGGGATGCGGGAGTGGAAGGTGCGTATCTCCTCCATGGAGGCCGAGGGGTACCTGCACTCGGTGCAGATGCTGGGGCACATGCTCGGCATCAGGGACGAGTTCCTCCCCGCCACCTGGGACTCCTCCTACACCCAGTCGGACCTGGTCCTGCCCAGGAACATGGGACCGACCCCGGAGGGGGTGGAACTCAACGCCATCCTGCGGGACATGCTCGCAGAGCTGACCAGCCCCGGCGGCATCGACAAGTCTCTCGTCAACGCGTTCGCCAGGTACCTCACCGGCAACCAGGTGGCCGACTGGAACGGCATCCGACGCGAGCCGGTGTGGGACCCGGTGGTCAAGACCGCTTGGCCGCTGCTGGTGCAGTTCCGGGAGGGTCTGATCGGGCTGCCGCTGGTGCCCGCCGCCGCCTGGCTCCTCGACGAGATGGTCAAGAAGTGGACAACGTACTACCTCACCAAGGGGGCACAAACCAAGATCGTGATTCCGACGGGCAACCGGCCCAGCTGATCACGATCCAGGGGGTATCGACCAGCTGAGGTGGCATGTGAGGCCGTGATCGGGCTCACCACCCGTCTCTCCGCTGATCAGCGTCGTCGGGACGGGAACGTTGTGCCTGCTCTGCGCTGGACAGGCGCTGCCTGAGGTCCTGTTCCCTGCGCTCAGCCGTCTCGGGGCCGTTCTTGGCCACGGCCAGGGCGATGCACCCCGCCCTCCCTCCGGTCGTCATGACCAGACCAACCTTGCCGAGCACGGCCCCCGATGACCCCATAAGATCAAAAATGCTGACACGCGCTGACCGCGCTGATCGCGTGGCTTTCCGGCCGGACTACAGATGCCCGGAGCATTCCCCCGCCGCTGCGTGGTGATGCCCTAAAAGGGAACCCGCCCGCTATGCGCGTGAGCCTGCTCTTCTTCTGGCTGCATGATCTCTCGGTCTGATGGCCAAGGGCGTATGAGGGGATGTTTGAGAGCGGAAGGCACATCCGCAGGGTAGGCGCGGATCCAGCAGAGCTCATCAGCCGCCTGCGCCTGGCCGGCGGCGCGGTCTGAGCGACCTCTCCCTGTCCGCTCGGTCCTGGCGGTTCACGATTGGCCGGGCGGATGCGGTACTCGTGGCTCCTGCCCGACCATCGTGTCTGCCTGGTCCCGTCAGGCGGCTTCGAAGTCGGCTCGGTGGTCGGCGGCCCACTGCGCCAGAGTACGGCCCGGCCGCCCGGTCACCACGGTGACGGGACGTGGGACGTCGGGGACGGTGAGGGTGTCGTGCCAGTAGTCGAGCAGCATCTTCATCACCGGCTCGGGGATGAACTGCGCGGTCTCGGTGCGGAACTCCTCGGGTGTGATCTCCACCAGCGGGATTTCCCGCCCCAGGGTCTCGCCGATGATCGCCACCTGCTCGGAGCGGGTGAGGGCTTGCGGGCCGGTGAGCGGGATCGCCTCACCCAGATGGTCGTCAGAGAGCAGGGTCTCGGCGGCGGCCTCGGCGACGTCGTACTCGTGGATCGGGGCCTGTGTCGATGCCAGGTACGGCGCCCGGATGGGTGCGCCGGAGCGGATCTGCCAGGCCCAGGAGAGCAGGTTGTTGGCGAAGGTGCCGGGCCGCAGGATCGTCCAGGCATCGGTGCGGCTGGTCACGGCGGTCTCCACCGCGCTGTGGTGGAGCTGGCTCGCCGAGCCGTGGTCGCGCTGGAACTCCTTCGCGGCAGCCAGTGAGGACAGCACGGTGAAGCGGCGGACGCCGTGCGCTGTGGCCCCGGTGAGGAATGCGTCGACGCCGTGGGCCGGGAAGACGAAGGCGCGATCGACATCGTCGAACACCTGCGACTCGAGCGTGGTGGCATCGGCCAGGTCACCGGCGACGATCTCGACCTTGGCCGGCAGGTCCGCGTCAGCGGGCTTGCGGGTCAGCGCGCGTACGGCGGCGCCGCGGGCGAGCAGGGTGGCGACGAGGTGACGGCCGACAGCGCCGGTCGCGCCGGTGACAAGGATGGTCAAGATGGCGCACCTTAGGTAAGTAGTGCCGGTCGGTCCGGCTTGAGCTCCAACCTAGGGACGGTTTAGGTCATTTTCTGCCCGCATTTCGGCTAGCTTGAGGAGGATGTCGGACCAGACCACGACCGAGCGGGCGCTGCGCCTGCTGGAGCTGCTGCAGGCCCGCCGCTCCTGGAGCGGCGGCGAGCTCGCCGACCGGCTCGGCGTCGAGGGCCGCACACTCCGGCGGGACGTGGAGCGGCTGCGGGGCCTCGGCTATCACATCGAGGCACGTCGCGGCCCCGATGGCGGCTACCGGCTGTCCACGGGCGGCGACCTGCCGCCGCTGGTGTTCACTCCGGATGAGGCGCTCGCCGTGGCCGCCGCCCTTGCCTCGTCGGCTGCCAACGGCGCTGCCGGCGGGGGCGAGGTCGCGCTCACCGCTCTGGCCAAGATGGAGCAGGTGATGCCCCAGGCGGTGCGCCGGCGGGTGCGGGCGCTGCGCTCCTCGGTCGCCCTCGGCGACACGCCGAACGCGGTAGCCGGCGCGTATCCGGCTCCGATGAACGCCGACGTGCTGGCCGTCCTGGCGCTGGCGTGCCGGGATGCGGAGCGGGTCCAGCTGCGCGTGATGGACACCGATGGCGCCGACACCGGGCGGGAGTCCTCACGTCACGTCGAGCCTGCCGCCCTGGTGCCCCGGGAGACCCGCTGGTTCCTGGTGTGCCGGGATCTCGACCGTGGGTGGCGGGTGTTGCGCGTCGATCGGATCACGCGAGCATCGGCGACGGGCGTGCGCTTCGAGGCGCAGGAGGTCCCCGGAGGCGATCCGGCCGCGTTCGTCACCAGCCAGCTCGGCGCTCCGCCTCGCAAACATACGGCGACGATCCTGATCCACGCCCCGATCGAACAGGTACAGGCGTACATGGGTGGCTTCGCTGCGGACTTCTCCCCGGCGACAACCGCCACCGGTGAGGCGGCGACACACTGGCGCATCGCCGACGTACGTCTCGAGGTCCTCGCCGGCGGTCTGCTCTGGGTGCGATGGCCCTTCGAAGTGATCGACTCTCCCGGGCTCGCCGCCCTGCTGCGGGAGCGAGCCGCGGCCTTCGCCTTCGCCGCCGACCCGCGCTGAAGCGGACTCAACAGGCCCCGAAGATCACGACTGGGAGCTGCGCCGGCGGGCCATGCCCGCGAACGTGGACACGCGTTCTCGAGGCGGTCCCCGCCTGCCCCGGCGCCTTCCAGCGATCGTCGGACGTTCATGCCGACCTCGGTCCATGTGTCCCGGCATCGCCCTTTCGCGCGAAAGATCACTCCCTGCGTGGCAGGCAGCATGGCACTTGACCTTGACGCCAGTGTCAAGGAATATCCTCGCTGGCCGTCAGAGCAGTAAACCGGCGATGGATTCCGCAACAAGCCGCGCGACCGGCGCCGGGATTAGGCCGGCGATCGAGAGGTGGCTTCCGTCCTCATGAGTCGTCTGACGTATGAGCAGTACTGCGAGAGGTACGGCGCCGCGTGACCGAGCGCGTCTGGTCCAGGGACGTGCCGCTCGACCTGCCACGAGACACGGCGGCCTATCCGGCCTGGCTGGCTGAGAGCGTGACACTGTCGCTGCGCGCGTTCCGCGCCGCGGACCCCGCCACGCCCAACTGGACCCACGGGGCCGACCAGCACGTGCGCTTCTTCCCGCGCCGGCTGCTGGTCGAGTCGGTCGTCCACCTCGCCGACGCCGAACTCGCGCTGGGCGGCGTTCCCCGCATAGCCGCGGGCATCGCCGCCGACGGCATCGAGGAGTTCCTGGAGAACCTGCCGCACTACTCCTGGATCGCCGAACCGGTGAGCCGGCTGCGGCGTGACGGTGAACGGCTGGCATTTGACCTACCGGAGGCTGGCACCGGGTGACACGGGGCGTTTCCGCGTGACCGGTGACCGCGAACTGCTCGATACCTGGCTGGGCGCCACCGCGCTATGAGATCGACACCGAGGGAGAGGCATCATCGTGGCAGAAGTACCGTCCGACGCGGAGCTGGCGAGCTCACTTGATGGCGGCTTCGTCAGCAGGCATGCCGAGGTCAACGGGACCCGTCTGCACTATGTGGCGGGCGGGCGGGGTGAGCCGCTGCTCCTGCTGGGCGGATGGCCGCAGACCTGGTGGGAGTTCCGCAAGATCATGCCGGCGCTGGCCGAACGGCACCGGGTGATCGCCGTCGACCTGCGTGGCATGGGCGGCTCGGGCAAGCCCCGCGATGGGTACGACAAGAAGACGATGGCCTCCGACGTCCTCGAACTCGTCCGCCACTTGGGCCACGACCGGGTCGACATCGCGGGCCACGACATCGGCGGCATGGTCGCCTACGCCTTCGCCGCCAACCATCCCGCCCATACCCGGCGCATCGCGCTGCTGGACATCGCGCACCCCGACGAGCGCTTCTACGCCCACTCCCTGCTTCCCCGGCCCGGGCGCCAGCAGGTGGACGGTGACATCCATGCGGCGCCCGGCCGCTTCCTGTGGTGGTTCGCCTTCAACCAGGTACCGGGCCTGCCGGAACGGCTGCTCGCCGGCCGGTCCCGGGAACTGATCGACTGGATGTGCGACTACCTGATCGAAGACCCCTCCGCCATCAGCGACCGTGACCGCGACATCTACGCCCACGCCTACGGCACGCCGGACGCGATCCGCGCGAGCAACGCCTGGTATCGAGCATTCGGGCAGGACATCGCGGATGAGAAGACCTACGGCAAGGTCACCGCTCCGCTGCTGGGCCTGGGCGGCGGGGCGGACGGCCACCTGCTCCTCAAGACGATCCTGCCGGACAAGGGCACCGATGTCGAAGTGGTGGAGGTGCCCGGCAGCGGCCACTACATCCCCGAGGAACAACCCGAGCTCGTCATCGCGTACCTGGCACGGTTCTTCGGCTGATCCGGGCCTCCGGCACAACGAACATGACGGCCGGCGTTCGTCAGTGGAGCGCCAGCCTGGCATCCTGCCCTGCAGAACGGCGGCAGAAGCCTAGGTACCTGGCTGTGAACGGGTAAGCACCGGCACGTCATCGCGACGTTGCCGGTGACTTCCTCGACGTGGCGGATGACCGCCGGGCGGCGCGCCGCGAATCGCGCGATGACGGCGCGAGCAAACCCTCGATCACGTGCCGCGCCATCGCTACTCGGTCGTCGTCACCGAGGCGCACGGCCAGATTGACGGCGTTGAGCAAGGCGCTCACTTGGAAGGCGGCCGATTCAGGATCGGTGTCGGCTATCTCGCCGCGCGCGACGGCGCGCCGGAACTGCGTGGCGAGGGTCGTGTGCCAGGCACGTTGTTGCTGATGCAGCGCATCCCGGACAGGCCCGGGGCGGCTATCGAATTGCGGCAGGTTTGCGCCCCAGAAGCAGCCACCGGGGAACAGCGGCTGTACGGCGTAGTCGATCCACCGATCGACCAGGGCGCGAATGCGTGCGACGCCCGCGGGGGACCGCAGAGCGGGCCGGATGACCGCGTCGACGAAGGCTTCGCGGGCCGTTTCCACGGTCGCGATCTGCAGCGCCTCCTTGGTCCGGAACAGGGTCTGGATTCCTGCCTTGCTGATGCCGAGATCCTCGGCCAGACGCCCGAAGCTGACCCCGTCGAGCCCGTCCAGCGAGGCGATGTCGACCGCTCGCCGGGTCACGGCGCGCCGCGACTGCACGCCGCGCAGCAAACGTCTGTCGGTGGTTTCCCCGGCAGTCTGCCGCCCAGATATCACCATACAGCCGATCGTATGCCGTCGGTCGGACCCATGGTGCTGGCCACCGTGCCGACCGTGCCCTTCAGAGCGAGCCGAGATCTCAGTGGACTCGATCAGAGCGGTACAGCTAACATACGGTCGATCGTATTGTTTTATCGAGGCTTCGCCGTGCCAAGGCCGGCCGGTCTGGACAAGAGGAGATGCTTGATGCATGACATAACCAAGACGACGACGCCACGGCTGACTCGGGATCATTCGACCGCTATCGTGTGGGTGCTCTGCTCGGCCGCGTTCATGGCGATGCTCGACGTGTTCGTGGTGAACGTCGCATTCACCAAGATCGGTGAGTCGTACCGGGGTTCCTCGCTGGCGGACCTCAGCTGGGTCCTCAACGGGTACGCGATTGTCTATGCGGCACTGTTGATTCCGGCCGGGCGTTTCTCGGATCGATTCGGGCGCAAGGCCGGATTCCTGGTCGGGCTCGCCATTTTCACAGCGGCCAGTCTGGCCTGCGCAGTCGCGCCGTCGCTGTGGGCGCTGGTGGCATTCCGGATCGTGCAGGCCATCGGTGCCGCCGCCCTCACCCCGGCGAGCCTCGGGCTGTTGATCACGGTGCTGCCGCAGGCGAAGGTGCCGGCCGCGGTAAAGATCTGGGCCACCACGAGTTCCTTCTCCGCGGCCTTTGGTCCCGTGGTCGGCGGGGCCCTGGTCGAGGCGTCCTGGCGTTGGATCTTCCTGATCAATCTGCCGGTCGGTGTGGTGGCCGGAGTCTCAGCCCTGCGCCTGGTTCCGGATCTGCGGCAGCGAGTGCAGGCGCGGGTGCCCGATCTGCTCGGGGTGGCGCTGCTGGTCGTGGTGATCGGGGCGCTGTCGCTGGGTCTGGTGAAAAGCAGCGAATGGTCGTGGTCGGGCGCGGCGACACTCTGCGTCCTCGCCGTCGCGGTGGCGGGCCTGGTCCTGTTTCTGGTGCGGATGGTGCGGCATCCGGATCCGGTGGTATCGCCCGCCCTGTTCCGGGTGCCCACGTTCGTGTGGGCCAACGCCACCGTACTGGCGTTCTGCACCGCGTTCGGCGCGTGGTTCCTCAGTATCGCCATGTGGCTGGAGAACGCGGCCCACTTCAACACCATCGAAACCGGGCTCGCCATCGTGCCGGGGCCGATCATGGTGCCGATTTTCGCCGCCGTCAGTCAACGACTGATCAAGCGGTTGCCGGTGGGGGTCGTTGTGGCCGTGGGCAATCTGCTGTTCGCCGGCGGGGTGGTGCTGGTGCTGGCCACCGCTGCGACGCCCGTGCACTACGCCCCCGAGGTCCTGCCGGGCTGGATGATTTCCGGCGTCGGCATCGGACTCGCCCTGCCCAGCATGATCGCCTCTGCAGCCGTCGATCTGCCGCCGGACCAGTCCGCCACCGGCAGCGCGGTGGTGAACACCGCCCGCCAGCTCGGCTACGTGCTGGGCGTCGCCGTTCTGGTCGCCGTCGTCGGGTCGCTGAGTGTCACCTCCGATCGGTTGCTGACCGCCTTCCAGCACGGCTGGTGGTTCATCGCCATCGTGGCCGCCGTCAGCGCGGCAACGGCACTCGGCATCACGCCGCGCACCAGTCAGTCGTAACCGAAAATCAGGCAGGTGAACATGCAGCACCGCATTGAGTGAAGAGTCCGAACCGCACGGTTGCGGAGGCATGGCCTTGGCAGTACCCGTTGGCGACGGGTGCTCCTGGCGAAAGAATGCGGATGTTGCGGGCGGCCGGAACGTGGCGATTGCCGTGTCCGGGATCGGGATGATCAACCGCGCGGCGTTTGGCGGTGTCACACTCGTGGTCGTAGGGCTCTTCGACTTCTTCGGCCGCCGCTCGGCGGGCCGGCCCGCGCAGGGCCGGCCCCGCCCGCGCGGGGTGTTCCAGCCGGGCAACCCCCACGAC